>JAYSRE010000163.1:0-8712 GCA_043721235.1 Polaromonas sp.
AAAACCTGCTGGGCCTTGATGTAGATGTGCTGACACCTAACAGCTTGCCAGCCAGCTTTCGCGCACAGGTGCTGCGCGAGGCTGTGCCTGTATGAGCCGCGCACACCAGCTACGCATTGACGACTACCTGCAGCACATCTTGCAGGCAGTGGACAACATTCAGTCATACACAGCTGGTATGGACTTAGCGGCGTTTATAGCCGATAGCAAAACCAATGATGCGGTGATTCGTAACTTTGAAGTCATCGGCTAAGCCTGTAACAACGTAGTAAAAAACCACGCTACTTTTGCTACCCAGCACCCCACTGTGCCTTGGAGCTTTGCCTACGAAATGCGCAATGCGCTGTCGCACGGTTACTTCACAGTAGATTTGGCTATCGTGTGGCAAACGGTGCAGCACGACTTGCCTGCGTTGCGCGCGCGGGTAACGGCATTAGTTGCTGTCTAAGCGATAATTTACTACGTATTTAATAGCTGCTTGATCAATTTTTATTTGGGTTAGAGGCCTAAAATGCGGCGGATTAAAGTACAAAGTGCGCGGCCTCATAAACAGGAGGTTCAAGAGGCCTGTGCACATACTGGCGCAGAAGCCGCTACCACCGCAGGCATTTCTTTGATCGCCCCTGGTGCTTTTTTACGTGCCATCAGTGTGTACATGGTGGGCACCACAAAAATGGTGAGCAACGTACCCAGCGACATGCCGCCTACGATCACCCAGCCTATTTGTTGGCGGCTCTCGGCGCCAGCGCCGGTGGCCAAGGCCAGCGGCAATGCACCCAGCACCATGGCGCCCGTGGTCATCAAAATAGGCCGCAAACGCTGGGATGCAGACCGCTGAACGGCTTGCAAGGTGTCCACGCCCTGCTCTCGCAACTGGTTGGCAAACTCCACAATCAAAATACCATGTTTGGTGATTAGCCCCACCAGCGTAATGAGCCCAATTTGGCTGAACACATTGAGCGTGCCGCCACTGTACTGCAATGCAGCCAACGCGCCCACCATCGACAAGGGCACACTGAGCATGATGACAAAGGGGTCGATAAAGCTCTCAAACTGCGCAGCCAGCACCAGGTAAATGAACAGCAACGCCATGGCAAACACAATGGCCAGCGAGCCAGAAGCGTTGCGAAACTCGCGGCTTTGGCCCGCCAAGTCGGTAGCGTAGCCAGGTTTAAGCACCTTTTTGGCGGTCGCATCCATAAACTCAAGGGCTTGGCCTAGGGAATATTCGGGCGACAGGTTGGCAGTAATAGAGGCTGAGCGGCGCTGGCCAAAGTGGTTCAGGTCACGCGGTACCACCACTTCGCGCAGCTTGACCAAAGCCGACAGCGGAATCATTTGCTCGTTTTTGCCGCGCACAAAAATGCGTTCAATATCGTCGGGTGTATCGCGCTCGGTGGCATTGGTTTGCACAATCACGTCGTACTGCTCGCCTTCACGCTTGTAGCGGGTAACGTTGCGGCCGCCCAGCATGGTTTCTACCGCGCGGGCTACCACCTCGATGCTGATGCCCAAGTCAGCCGCCTTCTCGCGGTCAACTTCCATTTTGATCTCGGGTTTGTTCAAGCGCAAGTCGGTATCTACCTGCAAAAAACCGGGGTTTTTGGCCAGCTCATCTTGAAAGGCGCGCACGGTTTGGCTTAAGTTTTGGTAGCTGTCGGAGGTGACTATCACGTAGTTGATAGGCCGCTCTCTAAAGCCTTGGCCCAGTGACGGTGGGGTAATGGGGAACGCGGTAACGCCGGGCAGGCTGCCAATGCGGCCTGAAATTTCACGCGCGATGTCGGTAGTTTTTTTGGTGCGCTCTTCCCAAGGCACAGCGCGGTAGAACACAATGGCTTGTGCTACGGTGGGGTTACCGGTGACAGTAAAGACGCGGTCAAACTCTTTGTACTGCTGGCCGATGCGTTCAATGGCTTGGGCGTATTTGCCGGTGTAGTCCAGCGTGGCACCGTCAGGCGCGTTCACGTTGGTGACAATCACGCCCCGGTCTTCCATGGGGGCCAGCTCACGTTTGATGTCGGCCAGCAGCAGCCAGGTGCCTACGCCCGAACCCACCATCACCAGCACCACCAGCCACCGGACTTTAAGCGACCAGCCCAGCAGCTTGGCGTAGCCACGGGTCAGTGCCTGCAAGCCACGCTCGATCCAGCGGTCAAAAAACCACGGGTTGGGGTTGTGTTTAAGCAGCTTAGAACACATCATGGGCGACAGCGTGAGCGCGACAAATCCCGACACCACCACCGAGCCTGCCAGCACCAGCGCAAACTCGGTAAACAGCCGTCCGGTGCGCCCCGGTGTAAAGGCCAAAGGTGCGTACACCGCCGCCAGCGTGAGTGTCATGGCCACTACGGCAAAGCCAATTTCTTTGGCCCCGACAATGGCCGCTTCCAGCGGGGCTTTACCCTCTTCAATATGCCGGTAAATATTCTCCAGCACCACGATCGCATCGTCCACCACCAGCCCAATGGCCAGCACCAGGGCCAGCAAAGTAAGCGTGTTAATGGTGAAACCAAACAGCGCCATCAAAGCAAACGTGCCTATCAGCGACACAGGTATGGTGACCAGCGGAATTATGGAGGCTCGCAGGGTGCGCAAAAATACAAAAATCACCAGTGCTACCAGCACCACTGCCTCGGTGATGGTGGCATACACCGCTTTGATTGACCGGTCGATAAACACCGAATTGTCGTTGGCTACATCTATCTCTATGCCTTGCGGCATATTGGCTTTGAGTTTTGGCAGCATCTCGCGCACGGCCGCTGATAGCTCCAGTGGGTTGGCGGTGGCATTGCGAATCACGCCCAGCGTAATGGCATCTTTGCCGTTAAGCCGGGTGGCGGTGCGCTCTGAAGCGGGGCCTTGGCGCACGGTGGCTACATCGCCAATGCGCACGGGCTGTCCGTTGACGGTGCGGATCACCACTTGGGCAAACTCTGCGGGGCGCTGCAGGTCGGTAGCGGTGGTAACGTTAAATTCGCGCTGTCTGCTCTCAATGCGGCCTGCAGGCACTTCTACATTAGATCGGCGCAGTGCGTCTTCTACGTCTTGGGTGGTCAGGCGGTAGCTGGCCAGTTTGTCAGGGTCAATCCAAATGCGCATGGCGTATTTGCGCTCGCCGAACACGCGCACATCGGCAGCGCCGGGGGCCGTTTGCAGCATGGGTTTGGCCAGGCGGTTGGCCAGGTCGGACAACTGCAGCACGCTGTGGGTGTCAGAGCTGAAAGCCAACCAGATCACGGGCTGGGCATCGGCCTCGATTTTGGCCACCACGGGTTCGCTGATGTCGCTGGGCAGGCGCTGGCGCACGCGGCTGACTTTGTCGCGCACGTCGGCAGCGGCGCTGTCGGCATCGCGGCTTAGCACAAAGCGCACGGTAATTTGGCTTTGCTCGGGGCGGCTGACCGAGGTGATCACGTCAACACCTTCAATGCCGGCCAGCGAGTCTTCTAGCACCTTGGTTACCTGCGCTTCCACCACCTCGCTAGAGGCACCCCGGTAGAGGGTTTCTACGGTGACGTTGGGTTCGTCAATTTTGGGGTATTCGCGCACCGCCAGCTTGGTGAAGGCGATATACCCCACCAGCAAAATCAGCAGGGACAGCACGGTGGCAAATACCGGGCGGCGAATGGATATTTCTGGCAGTTGCATAGAACGCTCCGGTTAGCGGGCGGCGCTGGCGGCAGGGGCGGCTCCAGCGCTGGCAGACGGGCCTGGATTTGCGGTTGGTCCCGCGCCACCAAGCGGGCCTGTGGGCCTGCCCAGATCGACAATGCGCACCGCCGTGTTGTCGCGCAAAAGGCGTTGCTGGCCCGCCACCACCAAGGTGTCACCTTCGGCCACACCGTCGGTAATTTCTACACGGCCTGGTCTGCGAATGCCAATTTTGACCTCGGTGCGCTGGGATACCAAGCGTTGGCCATCGACAAATACGGGGGCTGCAACTGCGGGGCCCGCTGGCGCACCTGCTGCTGGGCCTGTTGCAGCCGATGCCGCAGCAGCGGCTTTCGCTGCCTGGGCCAGCGCATCAAACTGCGCCTGCGTTTGCGTAACCACTTTGATAACAAACTGCCGCCCGCCTTGGGGCACGATGGCTTCCTCGGGCACAGTCAGAGAGTTTTCTTTGATATTGAACACGGCTGTTACCCGCGCAAACATGCCAGGGCGCAGCGGCCCAGCGCCACCTGCACCCTTGCCTGCACCCTTACCTGCACTACCGGCGGGTACTGCTTGCTTAGCACCTGTACCTGCTGTACGTACACCGGCCATAGCAGGTACGCCTTGGCGCGCTATTGCATTGTTGGCCGCGCAAGCGGCTGCCGTGCTGTCTACCGGTTTAACGCACCACCTGCGCCACCGCCTGGGGCCATTGGCCTAGCACCCGGTTGGGCACGCGCCTTGGCCACAGGCCGCTTTGAGGGGCCCACTGCTGCGCTGGCAGCCTGTGCAGGGTTTGGTGCACTAGCAGAAATTAGGGCTCCTGCCGCACCTGCTGCAGGGCGTTGCACCAAAGGCTCACCACCCGAATTGGGCATCACAGCGCGCACCGCTACCGAGCGGCCATTAGCGTCAATTTGCGGGTCAATCGCCTCGATCTTGGCCTTGAATGTGCGCCCTGGCATGGCATCTAGCTGCAGCTCTACCTGCTGGTCGCGTTTGAGCTTACCCTGAAAGCGCTCAGGCAGCCTGAAGTCTACATACATCGACGACAGGTCTTCAATATTGACCATGTCTGCGCCATCTTTCACATAGTCGCCCAAATTAATGCTGCGAATACCTGCTGTGCCGTCAAATGGGGCCAGCACGCGCATGCGTTCCCAGCGGGCGCAGGCCAAAGCCATTTGCGCCTCCACCACCTGCATGTTGGCCGCAGCTTCGTCCACTACGCGCTGGGCAATAAAGCTTTGTGCCACCAGCTCTTGGTTGCGCTTGAGGTTGGCGCGGGCAATCGACACCTGGGCCTCGGCCTGGCGCACCTCGGCGCGCTGCAGCACATCGTCCAGCTGCACCAAAATGTCGCCTTTTTTCACCTTGGCGCCATCAGTAAAACCCATGCTTTGCACGCGGCCCGCCACCTCGGGGCGCAGCACCACGTTTTGGCGTGAACGCAGCGTGCCCACAGTTTGTGCGTCGTCTTGCAGCCGGGTAAGCTCTACTTTGGCCACCTCTACACCCGCCGGGCCACCGGGGCCGCCTTGGCCGGGCCTGCCGGCGGGCGATGCACCCGCCGATACACCCGCCGATGCACCGCCCGCCGGGCTGCCTGCTAAAGGGCCCGTCGCACCGCCCACAGCCCCACCCGCTGTGGCCGTTATTTCTTGCGGGTTCTTGGGTTTGTTTTGAAACCAGTAGGCTGCCCCCGAGGCAGCAACGATGCCCACCACTGCGACTACTGAGTAAAGTGCTTTAGATGCCATGAAAATGCTGTCTGGTTATGGTTTGAAACAATACGTCCCAATATACCCAATTCAAAATACACTTACTTACGGGAAAGCCAGCACAAAGGGCTGTGCGCCCTAAGCCTTTACCTTGGCAAGCTGGCCACACCTTGGTTGGCCAGCGCGTCGGCCCGCTCATTGCCGGGGTCGCCCGCGTGGCCCTTCACCCAGCGCCAGTCAATATCATGGCCACCACTGGCTACTAAGGCATCCAAACGCTGCCAAAGTTCCACGTTCTTCACCGGCTCTTTACTTGCCGTGCGCCAGCCGCGCGCCTTCCAGCCATGGATCCACTCGGTAATGCCCTGCAGCACGTATTTGCTGTCTAAAAAAAGGGTTACTTTGCACGGCCGCTTCAGCGCCTCCAGGGCCTGAATCACCGCCATCATCTCCATGCGGTTGTTGGTTGTATTGGCCTCGCCGCCAAAAAGCTCTTTTTCGGTACCGCCCGATTTCAGCAGCACCCCCCAGCCGCCAGGGCCAGGATTGCCTTTGCATGCGCCGTCAGTGTAAATATCAATGGTATTCATAGTTTTTAGTGTTTATGGCCTATCGCCCAAGAAAATGCTAGATAGTTTGCTATTTAATTAATAGTATAAAATTTTACAAAACAGGCAACTCTGCATGCAGGGTACAAGCCGCAGCGGGTAGATTACAACCCACAAACTCAAGCATTTTGAAAAAGCGGTGAAAATCAAGAAGATTGTTAAAAATGACACTGGTTAATTTTTACACCCACCCTATTACCGGAAACAAAGCATGGCACAGCACAATGACTATTCAAAACCCATCGTGATTTTAGGCTTGCTGCTGGCCGTGGGCATGGCCAGTGCGGCGTTTATATTGGGTGTGCAAGCCAAGCGCGCGGTGGCGGGCAGTCAGTCCATATCGGTCAAAGGTTTGGCCGAAAAACCTATTAAAGCGGACCGTGCAGAGTGGGTGGTGGGTGTAGGGGTTATTGCGGATACTGAAGACCAGGCGTTAAAAAAATTAGCGGTCGAACGCAAAGTACTTGACAGTTTTTTGACCAAACAGGGCTTGGACGAAAGCACTTGGACGGTGGATCTGGAGGATTTAAACCCCCATTTTGAGGAGGTATTTGTCAAAGAAACGCCGCGCCAAGTGCAAAAAGGCTTCAAGGCTACCCAAACCATTCGGGTGGCCAGCAAAGACCTGGCCAAAATTACCGAGGCCAACAAGGCATTTTTGCAACTGCGCGCAGCAACTTCCCAGGTTTTTGCGCAGCCACCCAACTATCTGGTGGGCGACTTAGAGGCTATCAAAATGTCACTTATTTCCGATGCCACCAAAAACGCACGCGAGCGTGCCACTGAATTTGTCAAGCAAGACAAGGTAAAAGTAGGCGCTATGAAGTCAGCCAATCAAGGCTCATTTTACATCCTGCCTGTCGGCGGCGAAGTTCCCGACGATAGCTATGGTGGCAAATACGATAAATCCACCATTGATAAGACGGCACGTGTTGTGGTGACTATTGTTTACAGTATTGAATAATTTTGGCCTTTTAGCCCTACCGCCCAAGGAAATGCTGGATGAGTAGCTAGGGTATGGCGGATCATGCCGCGTTATCAAAAGCCATTTTGATCCAATCCATCACTTCTTTATCGATTTCAGTGATGGCAGCAAGATTGATTTTGTGGGAGCAAATGCCGTTGGGTTTTTCTGCTTCTAATTTACCTTTTGGCTCGACACCTTTCAAATTGAATCCGATTTCAAATCTTGTTTTTGAGGCAGGATTCAAAATGATGAATTGCTTTTTTCTTTTCAAGCTGACGTAAGTCTTTTTAGGTGCAATTTCAAATTCACCACCAAATTTTTGAATTTCTGCGATGAGCTTTTCGTAGTAGGGTTTCAGATGCTCCTTACCCTTGTATTGACCATCAACAAGCCCATCTGTATCGGTTGCAGAAGCAGCGTCAGATGCCAATACTTTGAGTGCAATTTCGGACGCGTAGCCGTGGGTAACCTTGTGTTCTTCTTTCAGAAACTTCACAATTTCCCCGTGCTTAGAAAACCGTTGCTTTGAAATCAAAACTCTCCACTCATCCAATGAATGGCCTGTTTTGTCTTTCAAATTTTCAATCATTGTCGATGCTGCTTTGTCCATGGTGTTTTAGCTCCTGAATTTTAGAGTTTGTGAAATTGTTGCGTATCCGTATTTAGACGACCGCTGCTTTGGCCTCGGCGGCCTGTTTTAGCCCAGCCAGCGCATTGGGCAAGGTTTTACGCATGCCTGAGCCGATCAAGCGCCCAAACAGCGGTGCCAAAAGCCCCTGGAAAATAACCCGGTGTGTGGCCTTCGTGCCAGCACCTTGGGTGTCGTCAAGCTCATGCTCAAAACGCATGGTGCATAAAGGCAGCTTGCAGTAAGCAATGAATTTTTTATCCTTGACAACTTCGGTAAAGTTGATTTGTGATTTTGGCCCCCCGTTGGGCACGATCACGCCTTTTGCGCCGCTTACAAAAGCGCCGTCCAACGAGGCAGTTTTTACATCATGATCCCAGGTGGGCCAGCCCGCTACGTTGGCATAAAGAGAAAATACAGTTGCGCTTGGTGCGTTGATTTGTGTACTGGCTTCGAATTGCATGGTTGGTTCCTCACTGTGGTTGGTTGCGACAATGGTGACTTTACACGCCTGTATTCCTCTTAACAATAGTGGGGAGACTTATAAAACTGCAAACAAAATGTGTGTAATCCGAGTTTGGCTACACCATCCCCCGAATTACTGCTGCGAATGTTTCCATTAACAGCGGGCGCAGTCACTGGCGCGCACTGTAGGTGTATGCGGTTTCAAATTGCGACATAACTCACAGCTTAGCGCTAGCCAAGCCATGCAATAAGGCCTAGGATGAAAAGCTTACAAGTTAAATACAGGAAAGGTGTTTATGGGCCAACTTGACTGCGCAGCTTTGCTGATGTCTGATGCCAGCCTGCACAGGGCACTGGCAGCACAGGATGCGCGAAATTACAAGTCAAAAAACCAGCTGATGCCCTACCAAATGGCAGAAATCCAGGAGTGCAGCCTGTTGATGGAGCAAGCCTACAACCTGTACCCGCAGGCGCAAGCAGCTCACTGCTACGTGCCAGGCGTAGGCGCTTAAAAAAATCAAGCGCTAAAGCGCAGCAGATACAGCACGCGTGCGTTGCCCCACAGCCAAGGCCGCTGCTACCGATGCCAAGAGCACCAGCGCAGCACCCAGCAGCGTAGCGGTGTACCAGCCCCGGTCCATGAAAATGCCAAAAATAAGGGGCGAC
>JAYSRE010000164.1:0-26551 GCA_043721235.1 Polaromonas sp.
GCTTTTTTGCAGTGGTTAATACCCGTGCTCGGCTTTGCGCTGGCGACTTGGCTGGGCAAACCGCGCCGCTTTGCAATTTCAATTTAGCGGCTATTTGCCTGCACACAACACCCTACACTCCCCACCATGGCCCTGGACATTTACGTTACCCACCTGCGCGCTGGCAACAAACTGCTGGTGCACGATTTGCACGTGCACTGCCCACCGGGCCAGGTAGTCACGCTGATGGGGGCCAGCGGCTCGGGCAAGTCAAGCCTTCTGGCGGCTGTATGCGGCACTTTAGACCACAGCATGCTAGTAAGCCACGCTGCACCCGACCGCGCAGAGCCCAGCGGCGGCCTGCATTTTGCAGGCGATATTTTGCTGGAGGGCCAGTCGGTTGCTGCGCTTGCTTGCGCCCAGCGGCGCATTGGCTTGCTGTTTCAAGACGACCTGCTCTTTGCCCACATGACGGTGCGCGAGAACCTGCTCTTTGCGGTGCCAGCAGGCCCCAAAGCGCAGCGCGAGGCCGCTGTGCAAGCGGCGCTGAACGAGCTGGGCTTTGCCAACATGGCCCAGCGTAGCCCCAGCACCTTGTCGGGCGGCCAACGCGCCCGCGTCTCCTTGCTGCGCACCTTGCTGTCTAAGCCGCGCGCCCTGCTGCTGGACGAGCCGTTTTCTAAACTGGACGCTGCGCTGCGCCAGCAGTTCAGAGAGTTTGTTTTTTCCCACGTGCGCCAGCATGCGCTGCCTACCTTGCTAGTTACCCACGATGCAGCCGATGTAGCCGACCCTGCGGCTGTGGTTCATCTATAAATTGCCCATGCTAGACCGTTACATCGTCCCGCTTATCAAACCCGCTGTTGACGCTATCGCCCGCAAGCTGGTGCGTGCAGGCGTGCAGGCAGACCACGTGACGCTGCTGGCGTTTGCCCTGGGCATGGCGGCAGCGATGTGCATTGCGCTGCACAGGTACTGGTCAGGCGCTGCACTGATTTTGCTATCGCGGCTGTGCGACGCGCTAGATGGGGCCGTAGCGCGGCAAACGCAGGCCACTGATGCGGGAGGGTATTTAGACATTACGCTGGATTTTTTGTTTTATGCCAGTATCCCGCTGGCTTTTGCCGTTGCCAACCCACGCACCAACGCCCTGCCCGCAGCTTTTTTATTGGCCGCTTTTATCGGCACCGGGTCCAGCTTTTTAGCTTTTGCCACCTTAGCCGCTAAACGCGGTATCACCAGCCTCGCGCAGCCTGACAAATCGTTTTACTTTTTAGGCGGCCTCACGGAAGCTACAGAAACCTTGCTGTTCTTCTTAGCCATGTGCGTGTGGCCACGCTATTTTCCTCACATGGCCAGCTTGTTTACAGCGCTGTGTTGTGTCACTATAGGTACACGTATCTATGGGGGCTGGCATAGCCTACGCTAATGCTACGCAGCAACTATGTAAGAGTTAGGCCTGAAAAAACGACTACATTCGTATACTCTGCAAGTAACCACTTTTAACCCGAGGATGCCACTGTGGATAAGAAAAAATTTGTAATTTTGCTAGCCATCATGGCTGCCATAGCCGCATTTTTTGTACTGGATTTAGGGCGCTATTTGAGCCTTGACTACATCAAAGGCAGCCAGCAAAAGTTTACCGACTTGTATGCAGCCCATCCTGCTGGCGTCATTGCTGGTTTCTTTGCCATTTACGTAGCAGTTACGGCACTGTCGTTTCCCGGTGCCGCTATTTTGACACTGGGTGCAGGTGCGATTTTTGGCCTGGTTGCGGGCACCATTATTGTGTCCTTTGCCTCTAGCATGGGGGCCACCATCGCCTTTTTAGCAGCGCGGTTTATCTTGGGTGAATCGGTGCAAAAAAAGTTTGGCCAGCGCATGGCAGAAATCAACAAAGGCGTAGACAAAGAAGGTGCTTTTTACCTGTTTACCTTGCGCCTGGTGCCGCTAGTGCCTTTCTTCGTCATTAACCTGCTGATGGGTTTGACCAAGATGAAAACCTTGACTTTTTATTGGGTTAGTCAAGTGGGCATGTTTTTAGGCACCGTGGTGTTTGTCAATGCAGGTACGCAGCTGGCCAAGATTGACTCACTCAAAGGCATTTTGTCACCTGGCTTGCTTGGCTCGTTTATTCTGCTGGGCATCTTTCCAATAGTTGCCAAGAAAATTGTGGATGCCTTTAAACGCCGCAAGGTGTATGCCCGCTGGAACCATGTAAAGCCTGCCAAATTTGACCGGAATATTATCGTCATTGGCGCAGGCGCGGGGGGCTTGGTCACTGCGCTGATTGGTGCGGCTGTGAAAGCCAAAGTAACCCTGGTGGAAGCCCACAAAATGGGCGGCGATTGACTCAACTTTGGTTGCGTGCCCAGCAAGGCCCTCATTAAATCGGCCAAGCTGGCGCACATGATGCGCCATGCTGAAAACTATGGCCTCAACGCTGCAGCGCCGACCTTCAGTTTCAAAGCTGTCATGCAACGGGTGCATGACATCATTGCAGAAATAGCCCCGCACGACAGCGTAGAGCGCTTTACAGGCTTAGGGGTTGATGTTGTCGAAGGCTACGCCAAAATTGTCAATCCTTGGACGGTCGAGATCGCCTTGAACGATGGCACTAAAAAAACCCTGACCACCCGCAGCATTGTGATCGCTGCGGGCGCGCACCCTATCGTACCGCCGCTGCCTGGCATCGAGCATTCTGGTTACGTCACCAGCGATACGCTGTGGGACGCGTTTGCCAAGCTGGACGAGCTGCCCAAGCGCCTGGTGGTGCTGGGCGGTGGCCCGATTGGCTGCGAACTGGCACAAAGCTTTGCACGGTTAGGCTCACAGGTATCGCAAATAGAAATGGCACCGCGTATTTTGATTAGAGAAGACGAAGAAGTGTCTGCCCGCGCGGCCAAGGCCCTTGAAGCTGACGGTGTGCAGGTGTTAACCCACCACAAAGCACTGCGATTTGAAAACAGCGGCGGCGTAAAAACGCTGGTGGTCGAACATGCTGGCGTAGAAAAGCGCATAGAGTTTGACGAGGTGATTTGCGCAGTAGGCCGCTTGGCACGCCTCAAAGGCTACGGCCTGGAAGACTTGGGCATACCAACCGGCCGCACGGTAGACACCAATGAATACCTAGAAACGATTTACCCCAATATATTTGCGGCAGGTGACGTAGCAGGCCCCTACCAATTTACCCACACTGCAGCGCACCAAGCGTGGTATGCAGCAGTCAACGCGTTGTTCGGTACTTTTAAGAAGTTCAAGGCCGACTACCGCATCATTCCCGCTGCAACTTTTATCGACCCGGAAGTAGCCCGTGTAGGCCTTAACGAAAGTGAAGCTAAAGCGCAAAACATTGCCTACGAAGTTACCAAATACGGCATTGACGACCTGGACCGCGCTATTGCCGACAGCGAAGCCCACGGTTTCATCAAAGTGCTGACTGTGCCCGGCAAAGACAAAATTTTGGGGGTAACCATCGTTGGCGTACACGCGGGCGATTTGCTGGCTGAATATGTACTGGCAATGAAACATGGCCTTGGGCTGGAAAAAATTCTGGGCACCATCCACGCCTACCCAACCCTTGCAGAATCTAACAAATACGTGGCAGGCGAGTGGAAGCGCGCGCACCAGCCGAAAAAACTGCTCGACTACGTGAAAAAATACCACGATTGGCGGCGCGGCTAAGCCTACGCCCTGAACTTTGCACGACTAACCCCACTCATAATTGCCAACAACCGCTGCCAAGGAGCACGCCATGAAACGAATTACTACTATTTTAATAGCTGCTTGCGTAGCATTTACTTGGGCGACAACCGTATTTGGGCAAAATTTTGACCATAGCTATGCCGCCTGGGATGTGCAGCTGAAAAAGCAGGTCAAATGGCTGCCTGACAACAAGCAAAGCCGGGTTAACTATAAAGGCTTTTCTGCAGAGCGCGCAGAATTGACCAAAACACTGGAAACACTGTCGGCCGTTACACCTGCCCAGTACGCTGCTTTTAGCAAAGAGCAGCAAATGGCTTTTCTCATCAATGCTTACAACGCTTTCACCATCGAACTCATTTTGAGTAAATATCCCGAAGTTAAATCTATCAAAGACTTGGGCGCTGCGTTTTCGAGTCCGTGGAAAAAGAACTTTTTTAACTTACTGGGCGAAGAACGCAACTTAGATTGGGTAGAGCATCAGCGTTTACGCCCCAGCATTGCGGGCGGTGGTTTTAAAGACCCACGTGTCCACGTTGCCATGGTGTGCGCCAGCATTGGCTGCCCTGCCCTGCCAGCAGAGGCTTTTACGGCGGCTAAACTAGACACCCAGCTAGACGAAGGCATGGCGCGGTTTATAAGCGACAAAACCCGTAACCGCTACAACGACGGCAAACTGCAAGTTTCTAGCATTTTCAAATGGTTTAAAGAAGACTTTGAAAAAGGCTACAAAGGCTTTACCAAAATCGAAGATGTGTTTGCTAAATACGCTGATGTGTTGACCACAGATGCCGCAGCCCAAGCACAGCTTCGTGCCAAATCTGTATCTATCAGCCACCTGGACTATGACTGGTCCCTTAACGACGCTGGCCGCTAGCCTGTTGGCTGCCTGCCTGCCTGCCCAGGCAGCAGGGCTTGGCGCTTTCTCTACCGCTCGCGGAGCGCAAGCTGCGCAGCCGTGGCAATTTGTAGGCCTGCCTGCACGGTATGCCAAACCGCCCACACTGATCGATCTGCATGAAGTCGATGGAAAAAAAGTTTTGCGCTTGCAGGGCGACAAGTCCTGGGGCAGCTTGGTGCACCCATGGACTGGTGCTGCGGGAAGCATTAAGTTTGACTGGCGGCTGGACATAGCTTTGAGCCGATCCAGCTTCAAGACCAAAACAACGGAAGACGCCGCGCTTAAAGTGTGCCTTAGTTTTGACATGCCGGCTGACAGCATTCCCAGCGCAGAGCGTGCCGTGTTTAAGCTAGCCCAGTTTGTCAGCCGGGACAAGCTGCCTACGGCCACGCTATGCTATGTGTGGGCGCAGGTCGAGGAAGTTGGCAGCGTGCATGCCAGCCCCACTACGGCCCGTGTGCGCTACATGGTGCTTAACACTGGCAACGCGCAGCTTGCTACCTGGCAGACACACCAGCGCAATATTGCCGCCGATTTTTTAAAAGCCTTTGGTGCTGAAGCTACCGCAGTTCCTGCTGTAACAGCTATTATTGTAGGAGCAGACTCCGACAATACCCAGGGCAGCAGTCTAGGGTATATTGCAGACATTGTGGTGCTACCTTGACAATACAAAAACTGGTTTTACTCGGTGTGGGCCCAGCCCATCTGCACGTGCTGTCAGCTTTAAAAGCCGCGCCGCGCGCAGACACCGACGTGCATGTGATTACCCCCACCGATCACCTGCTGCACTGCACTATGCTGCCAGGCTTGGTAGCAGGCCACTACAGCAGCGCTGCATGCACAGTGCAACTGCCTGCGCTGCTGGGCACTAGCAGCATCAAGGTCAGTTATACAAGCTGCATTGGCATTGACACAGACAACAGGGGAGTGCAACTTGGCAACGGACACACACTGTCCTACGATGTGCTTAGCATCAACGCCCGCCCCGTGGTTGACAAGGGCGCTGTTGACATAGCCTTGCCAGGGGCCAAGGAGCATGCGGTCTTCACCCAGCCCGCAGAGCAATTTGCCAAGCTGTGGCCTCAGCTGCTGACCCATGCGGCCAACAAAGCCTTGCGCATCAGCGTAGTGGGCAGCGATGCATGCAGCGTAGAACTGGCCATGGCGCTGCAGCACCGGCTGGCGCATTGCAGGGTAAGCTTGATTACGCAAGCGGCTGCGTTGGTACCGCGCTACCCGCCCAGCGTGCAGCAGCGTGTGCTGCACGCACTTAAAAAACGCAACATCACCGTGCTGCAAGACACCTGCACGGCGATCACGGCAGACCACATTAGCTTACGCTCTGGGGCCACTGTGCTGTGTGACGTACCGCTGCTGACCACCCAGGCCCACACGCCAGCGTGGCTGCAGGGCCCAGTACAAGCACCCGTCTTTTGGTGCAATCATGAGGCCATGCACTCTGGCCCTGCACTAGAGGGCCAACTGCGTGCCGCTTTGGCAGGTCAGAGTTTAACCAAACCAGCCGCATCCAGCCTGCCTTTGAATCCAATCAGCTGCGGCAGCCGTAAAGCCTTAGCCTCTTGGGGCGCACTTACCTTACCAGGCGCTTGGGTTTGGCGCTACACCGATGTAATAAACCGGCGCTGGATACGACAATACCAAACATAATGGGTAAAACGCTCTTACTTTTTAACTACGACTGGGATGCCCAAGGCTTTGCCCGGCTGGCCGCCACAACCCGCTATGGCTTTGACAGCCGGGGATTTGACCTTTTTGCTTTTCCAAGTAACCTTCACTTAGCCTTTTTCAACATTGACCGCTTTATTGCCAAGCTAGCGCGCCAAGCCAAAACCCAGGGCTGGACAGCCGTGGTGTCGCAGCACGAACAGTTTGGTGCACTAAGTGCGGCATTGCTGGCAGAAAAAATGGGCTGGCCCGGCACACCGCCTGCAGCCGTGGTGGCCTGCCAGCACAAGCTGTATGCACGCCAAGTGCTGCAGCAGGTATGCCCAGAAGCCAACACTGGCTTTGTGCGCTTGCCTGCCGCCTACGGCGAGCCTACCCCAGAGGGTTTGCAGTTCCCAGCTTTTGTCAAACCCATCAAGGCGGCATTTTCGGTGCTGACCAAGCTGGTACATTCGCGCGAAGAGCTGCACCAGTTCACACGCTTTGGCGCCTACGAGCTGCTCATCATCAAACTATTAGTGGAACCCTTCGAGCGGGTTAGTAACCGCTTGCTGCCCCATGCTGGCACCTCGCACAGCATGCTGCTAGAAACGCCGGTGCATGCTGCGCAGTACTGCCTAGACGGTATCGTGCACAATGGCAGTACCAAACCTCTGGGCGTAGTCGATGCCGTGATGTTCCCCGGAACACAGGCTTTTATGCGCTTTGACTACCCCAGCCAGTTAGGCAAAAGCGTGCAATCCAGAGCGTTGGCTGTAGCTACCCAGTTTTTGAAGGCTATTGGTTTTAGCCATGGCATGTTCAATATGGAATTTTTCTACGACGCAGCCACCGACAAGCTGACGGTGATTGAATTTAACCCCCGCATGGCATCGCAGTTTGCTGATCTGTACCAGCGCGTAGACGGGCTAGACCTGTACGCCATGGCGCTGGCCATGGCCCACGGCCAGGACCCTTGGGCCGTGCCCCGTACCTTGCCCACAGCCCATATTGCCACCAGCAGCGTGTACCGTGTGTTTGACCACACCGCAGCGCACCTGACGCAAAAAATACCGCCCATGCCCAACCACGCGCAACTGGTTGCACTCAACGCACAATTTCCAGACCATCTGCTGCTGCAGTACCCCAAATCAGGCCACTCGCTGGCACGCGACTTTAAGTGGCTGGGCAGCTACCGCTACGGCATCTTGCACATGGGCGGTGCCAGTGCTGCTGACCTGCGCGCGCGCTGCCAAACCGCCAGCGATATTTTGCAATGGCCTTTGCCTTATGCAGATACCGCGCTGCATCTGGGCGCACATGAAACTTCAGTCGCCAACGGACACTCGAACACGCTTACCCCTCAACCTGCTTCTTGGAAACTCTCGACATGACATTGCAAGCCACACTCCACTTAACCCTGCGCCGTATCGCTGGCATCGCTGGCATTGCCGCCATGACCGCCTTGGTGGGCTGCGCCGCCATCAACGCGCAAAACCCCAGTGGCGCAATCAAGCCCGTCAACGCACACGTCATCGAAGGCACCAGCACCGTGATGCTTAAAGGCCATGATGTAGTATCTTACTTTACCAACAACAAGCATGCCTTGGGCAGTGCCCAGTTTGCCAGCGTGTACGAAGGGGTGAACTTCTACTTTGCCAGCGCAGAACATAAAACCCTGTTTGACAAGGAACCCACCAAATACATCCCTGAGTACGGTGGCTACTGCGCCGATGGTATTGTGTACGGCATTCCCTGGGGCGGCGACGCAGACACCTGGACCCTGCGTGAAGGCAAGCTGTACATCTTCGGTGGCCAAGGATCTAAAGACGCTTTTGAGCTGGACTCTCCTGCCAACTTTGTCCTGGCTGACAAATACTGGAACGAGGAGATTAAGGGCAATAACAGTTTTATCCAGCGCACGAAACGCCTGGTGTTCAAAGTGCCGCACTACAAGAGCGGTAAGGAACTGGCTGATTTGGTAGCGGCCAAAAAAACCAAGGGCTAGCGCGCAGCCAGTACCGGCTAGTTAGCGGTGGTGATTTCACATTCCAGTGCATTTTTCTCCAGCATCTCTTTGGATATGCCTTGCACATGGCAAGTCCACATGCCTTCTTTGTCTTTTCGGAACTGAATTTTCGGCTCAGCTTCTTCGCAGGTTTCGCACTGCATGCTTTTTTGCAATGACAGCTGCACGCCAGGCATCTGCTTAGCATCGGCCTTGGCCATGACCCGGTATTCAACCCCTTCTTTGTCGACATCTTGCAACTTGTCGAATGCCGCTTGAGAGGGGCTACGGTTTTTATTCGACTCCATATAACCGTCAATCGCGGGCAATATCTCTGCCAGTTGGTTAAAAGCCGTAATGAGGTTATCGTCATCCGCAGTTGTGCCATAGTTTTTGGCCGCATCTGCAGTTGCAGCGCCATTGTCTTCACCGCGCCCACTGACCTCTTTATCACCATCGATTTCAAGGATTTTTTCCCACAGTTTAACTACCGGGTTTTTGCCGAACAACCCGCCAACGGAAGTAAATGCGCCCGGAAAAGCCAATGCCACCACCAGCACCAAAATCAAAATACCAAACACCAGCCAATACATAAAGCCTATGATCGCGCCGCCATAGCCCATGCGCGGCGACAGCAGTGCAATCATCCAAGCCCAAAAGCTGCGGCGTGGGAACACTGCGCTGCGGTTCTCCAGCACCATCATGCGTTTGCACAGCCAGGGGTAGTCAGCAGTCAGCTCGTTAACAGCCATCCAGAATCCACCAGTCTCTTTGGATTGGGCCTCAAAAGCGCCTAAGTTAAGTTTTTTCCACAGCTCGGGGCCTGCTACCAAGACCGCCAATGCACGCTTGGCATCGTCCAAATTGTCGCAACTGGCAAAGCCGTAGCGGTCGCAGGTGTACTCACGGGCACGCGAGTAAGCGGGTGAAAGCAACGGGTACAGCATGCCCGGCCACAGCCACCAATGGCGGCTCAAATGTTTGCGCTTGATGTGCCCCAGCTCGTGGCCCATGTAGAATTTAATCGCCTGCGGCCTGTCCTCCAACGCATCTACCACGGCGCTGAGCAAGACCACATAGTCACGGCGCATAAACCGTGTGGCCATTGCGTTGAGCATGCCATCAGCCTGCGCCAAATATAACTCAGGCTGCTTGGCCATGCCTAAGCGCATGCAGGTTTGGGTGTAGGCCAAGTACAACTCTGGGTATTGCTCAGCCGACACTTTGACCGAGTTGCCTTTGAGCCAGGCAATCAAGAGTGAATGCGCAAACATCCCCAGTAGACCCAACAGCAGCATGATCGGAATAATAAAACCCAGTGACACTACGATCAGGATCAGCCAAATGCTGACTGCAAAATACGCACTGATCCAAAACAAGGGTTCCTCATGGCGGTAGGGAATGACATGGACGGGTTTATTCGGGTCTAACGCAGCAACCATGCTGTGCGGGGAGCCGGGCAAAGGTGTTGATAAATCGATGGTCATAAAAACATAAAAGTTAAAGCGAAAAACGCAATGCGAAAACAAAAATGCCCGCACAGAAGTCGGGCATTTGGGTCAGGCTACAGAGCCAAATTGGTGGTGTTTATACCGCGTTGGCGATCATGGCAACCGGTGGGTTACCAAAACGGTTTGTGCCTTGCGTGCCTTCAATAATTAAAAGGTACAAAACATACAAACCTGCCAACGGAATCAGGCTCAAAAGCATCCACCAGCCGCTGCGGTCAGAATCGTGCAAGCGCCTTACATTCACAGCGATGGTAGGGATTAAAAGTGCCAACACAAATATGCCGATCAAAATACTGAATATCGAAGCCATTGATACGGGAAGCATGGCACCAAGGATGCTAAGGCCGATCAAGATCAACATATAAATCAAGTAAAACATCCAGTACTCTTTGCGTCCAGCGCGCCCAGAAAAGCCTGCGTAGTTCTTAATGACCATCATAAATTCGTTCATGATTTTTCCTCTAAAAATATTGTGGTTGTAGCTTTGTAAATAATTTACCGCGCCATTGTAAGCACAGATAACTGGATGCAACCATACCTACGAAACCAAATTTGCCGCAAATTTGCGCACAATGCCACGGTTTAAGGGCGTATTTCGGCGCAATCAAGGGGCCCAAATAAATAGTAACTGCATGTATATAACTGGCCAAACCCAAGGCCTCAAGCCCAGCGCAAAGCTATAAACGACCATTATGGAGCCGCAATACCCGGTCACAGCGCCCCGCTAGCTCTTCATCGTGTGTCACCATCACAAACGCGGTGCCGTGGTTACGTGCAAGCTGCAGCATTTGCGCGTACACACCGTCTGCAGTCGAACGGTCTAGGTTGCCAGTGGGCTCGTCGGCCAACACACATGCAGGGCGGGTAACCAGCGCGCGGGCGATGGCAACGCGTTGGCGTTCGCCCCCTGAGAGCTCGCTAGGGCGATGGTGTAGGCGGTGTTCCAGTCCCACACTTGCTAGTATTTCAATAGCTACTTGCGCATACTTTGCTTGGGCCAAGCGCCGAATTTTCAGTGGCATGGCGACATTGTCCAGCGCCGTAAACTCAGGCAAGAGATGGTGAAACTGGTAGACAAAGCCCAGGTGCTGGTTGCGCCAACGGCCTTGTTCTGCGGCGCCCATGCTGGTCATGTCGCGCTGCATAAGCTGCACATTGCCAGCGGTGGGTGCATCCAGGCCACCCAGCAAATGCAAAAGCGTACTTTTGCCAGAGCCCGATGCGCCCACGATAGCGACAGTTTCGCCAGCGTAGATTTGCAGGTCGATACCGTGCAACACCGTCACGTCCAGCGTGCCGTCGTGAAAGCGTTTGGTTAAACCATTGGCTTGCAAAATGACGGTGCCCGGCGGTTTACCAGCTGTGTTTTCCTGCGATAACGGAATCGCAGTTCCGACAGGGTGGTGAGTGGCCTCATTCATAACGCAGCGCCTCCGCTGGGTTAACGCGGCTGGCGCGCCAGCTGGGGTACAGCGTGGCGGCGAATGCCAAGATGAGCGACAGCACCACGATGGGAGAAATATCTGCGCTTTGCGGTTCGCTGGGCATGCGGCTGATCAGGTAAATGTCGCGCGGCAAAAAACTGGTGCGCAGCACAGCTTCTATCCACGGTACTATCACATCGATATTAAATGCCACAAGCAGGCCTAATGCCAATCCTAGAAAAGTACCTATCACGCCCACCATAGCGCCCTGCACCACAAATATGCCCATGATGCTGCGCGGGCTGGCCCCCAGGGTGCGCAAAATTGCAATGTCGGCGCGCTTGTCTTGTACGGTCATCACCAGCGTGCTGACCAGGTTGAAGGCCGCCACTGCCACAATCAGCGTCAAAATAATGAACATCATGCGTTTTTCTAGCTGCACTGCGGCAAACCAAGTGCGGTTTTGCCGCGTCCAGTCGCGCACCAGCAGGCCGTCAGACAGCTGCACTGTGAGCTGCTGGCCTACCTCGCGGGCTTGGTGCAGGTCTTTGATTTTCAAACGCACACCAGTGGGGCCATCCAGGCGAAAAACCTTAGCGGCATCGTCCATGTGCAGCAGCGCCAGCGCGGAGTCGTATTCAAAATGGCCTGAATCGAAGGTGCCCACCAGCATAAATTGCTTGAGGCGCGGCACTACGCCGGCGGGGGTGACTTGGCCACTCGGCGCAATCAGCGTGACCTTGTCGCCCACCCGCACACCCAAGCTACGGGCCAGCTCGCCACCCAAAATAATGGCAAACTCACCGGGCACCAAACGCTTGAAAGCATCGTCCTTTAAAGTTTGACCCAGTTCAGTCACCTGGGGCTCCAGGGCCGGGTCAATACCGCGCACAATGGTGCCCTTCATGTCCTCGCCCCTTGCCAGTAAGGCCTGCGCAGCTATAAAAGGCGCAGCACCTACTACCTCAGGGTTGGCCTTAACTTCTTTGAGCGTTTTAGCCAGGTCAGGCAGCGCAGCGCCGTTGGGTGCAAACACCTCTATGTGCGAGACCACCCCTAGCATGCGGTCACGTACTTCTTTTTGAAAGCCGTTCATCACGCTTAGCACGATGATGAGCGCAGCCACGCCCAACGCGATGCCTAGCATGGACACACCCGAGATAAAGCTGATAAAGCCGTTGCGGCTGCTAGAGCGCCCGGCGCGAGTGTAACGCAGCCCCACTTCAAGTTCGTAAGGTAATTTCATAATTTTTGTCAGTTGCGCTATTGTGGCATCCCTTGAGCGGGCACAATGGGCAGTATGTCTTTAGCTAGTCGTTACTTGATTCCATTCGCCTCAGTTGGTTCCGACGGCTGCACACGGGCGCTAGAGACCCTGCAACTGCCCTATCTGAATAAACTGCTTCAACGGATGACCCTGCGCAGTACCGATGCGGGTGACGAATACACCCTGAGCCCACCCCATGAGCGGGCCTGGGCAAACCACCTAGGGCTGTGTGCAGACAACGGCAAAACGCCTTGGGCCGCCCACACGCTGTCACTGTTGCCCGCGTTGTCCAAAGCCTATGGCTACCAAAGCGGCCAAGCTTGGGCATACATCACGCCCTGCTTTTGGCATGTGGGTGTAGACCAGATTCAAATGCTGCATCCCGATGGCCTAAAACTGAGCGAGGCTGATTCGCGCACTGTGCTAGAGGCAGTGCGTCCCTATTTTGCCGAAGACGGCATCACCCTGCATTACTACAGCCCCACCCGCTGGTATGCCCATAGCCTTTTGTTTGAAGGCCTGGCCACCGCATCGACTGACCGTGTCGTAGGCCGCAACGTTAACGCCTGGATGAGCGAGGGCGCGCAGGCTGCGCCCCTGCGTCGCCTGCAAAACGAAATGCAAATGCTGCTGTATACCCACGCGGTGAACGATGCGCGCCAAGCCGCAGGCCAACTCCCCGTGAACTCATTTTGGGTCAGCGGTGCAGGTGCTTTGGCGGCACCCGTTGCAGCCCGGCCCCATATCACCGTGCTAGACGCTTTGCGCGAGCCCGCTTTGCAAGAAAGCTGGGACTGTTGGAGCGGCGCGTGGCAGCAGCTGGACAGCACGGTAATCAAAGATTTACACGACAAAGCTGCAAGTGGCCAGCGCATTGACCTGACGCTGTGCGGTGAACGCGCTGCACAGCACTGGCAAACATTTGCACCATCAATGGCACAACAGTTTTCAACCCTTTTAGGCAACTATTTAGGCTTAAAGCCCAAGGAAATATGGCACAAGCAGCTATGAAATTAACAGTACGGGATATTCCACCGCGCGTCGCGTTTGCGCTGGAAGAAGCGGGCGTTCACCCACTTCTGGCCCGCCTGTACGCTGCGCGCGGGGTGGCCAGCAAAGACGAGTTGGACGACGGCTTGGGCAAGCTGCTAGCGCCGTCAACACTCTTAGGCTGTGCAGCCGCTGCAGTGCTGCTGGCCGATGCGATTGCAGCCAACAAAAAACTCTGCATTGTGGCCGACTACGACTGCGATGGTGCCACGGCCTGCGCAGTAGGCTTGCGCGGCTTGAAACTGCTGGGCGCGAAAAATGTTAACTACATCGTGCCTGACCGCGTGGTAGATGGCTACGGCCTTACGCCGCCCATCGCGCAGCGCGTGAAAGACAGCGGCGCGGACGTGTTAATTACTGTAGATAACGGCATTGCCAGTGTAGAGGGTGTGGCCCAAGCCAAAGCCTTGGGCCTGCAGGTATTGGTAACCGACCACCACCTGCCAGCGCAAAAAGACGGCATGGTTTTTTTGCCCGATGCCGACGTGATTGTGAACCCCAACCAACCGGGCTGCAGTTTTGAAAGCAAATCAATAGCTGGCGTAGGCGTGATGTTTTATGTGCTGCTGGCACTGCGCGCTGAATTAAGAACACGCGGCCTGTTTGACCAAACCACACAACCTAAGTTGGATCTGCTGCTGCCAATCGTTGCCTTAGGCACGGTGGCCGACGTGGTGAAGCTCGATGCGAACAACCGCCGCCTTGTAGCCCAAGGCCTAAAACGCCTTAAGGCCCAAGCTTTTCCTGCAGGAGTAGCTGCTCTTTTTATAGCATCTGGGCGCAAACGCGAACTCGCCAGCACTTTCGACTTTGGCTTTGCCTTGGGCCCGCGCATCAACGCTGCAGGCCGCTTGGACGACATGAGCCTGGGCATTGAATGCCTGCTGACCGATGACCCCACACGCGCAGACGAGCTGGCCAAACTGCTCGACAGCATTAACCGCACCCGCCGCGACATCGAGGCCGGCATGCGCGAGCAAGCCGAACAAGCCGCTGAAACCATGTTTGACGAAAGCGAAGAACCCCCTAGCGCCGTGGCCATCTTTGACCCAGATTTTCACGAAGGCGTGGTGGGCATTGTGGCCTCGCGCATCAAAGACAAACTGCACCGCCCTGCTTTTGTTTTCGCACCCAGCGGGGCCCAGGGCCAAGAACATTTGCTTAAAGGCTCGGGCCGCTCGATCGCAGGTTTTCACTTGCGTGACGCGCTGGACTGTATTGCCAAGCAACACCCTGGCGTGCTGCTGCGCTTCGGCGGCCACGCCATGGCAGCGGGTTGCACCATTGAAGAAGAAAATTTTGAGACATTTGAGGCTGCTTTGCAGCAAGTGGCCGCACAATGGATTGACAAAGCCACGCTGCTACGCCGCCTGGAAACCGACGGCCCACTGCCCGCCGAATACCGCCGTACCGACATGGCCGACACCCTTAACCAAACCGTATGGGGCCAAGGCTTTGCACCGCCGGTTTTTTGCGAAGAGGTAGAAGTCGTGTCGCAGCGCTTGGTGGGCGAGAAGCATTTATCCCTCAAGCTCAAACACCAGGGCCAACCGGTCGATGGCATTTGGTTTGGTCACACCACCGCTTTGCCTGCTAAAGTAACCATGGCTTTCAGACTGGAAGCCGATGAATGGCAGGGCGTGCGCAGGGTTAAGTTTTTTGTAGAAGGTGTTGAGGGTTTTTGAAGTTGGTTTAGCCAGCTTGTGTGCGTTAGCTCAAATTCGGCAAGGCCAAGCGGGATGTATCCTCTTCGTTTTCTTGGGTACCACCACGGTTGGCGTTGATGCGTTCAATATCGCCGGAAAAAATATCCCCTGTAACGTACACGCCATCAAAACAGCTGGCATCAAAGTCTTTGATCGCGGGGTTAAGCTTGCCAATGGCTGCTTTCATGGCATCCACGTCTTGGTAGATTAGCGCGTCGCAGCCGATCAGCACGCGGATTTCCTCGACGCTGCGGTTGTGGGCTACCAGCTCTTCGCTGGTGGGCATGTCGATGCCGTACACATTGGGGTAGCGCACTGGCGGGGCTGCGCTGGCCATGTAGACCTTGCGGGCACCAGCATCGCGGGCCATTTGCACAATCTCTTTGCTGGTGGTGCCGCGCACGATGGAGTCGTCTACCAGCAGCACATTGCGGCCTTTGAATTCACTGTTAATGGTGTTGAGCTTTTGGCGTACCGACTTTTTGCGCACGGCTTGGCCAGGCATGATGAAGGTACGGCCCACGTAGCGATTCTTCACAAAACCTTCGCGGTAAGGCAGGCCCAGCAAATGCGCCAGTTGCTGCGCACTGGGGCGTGATGACTCGGGGATGGGAATAACCACGTCAATCTGGTCAGGCGGCACGGTAGAAATCACGCGCTTGGCCAGCGTTTCGCCTAGATTAAGCCGCGCTTGGTAAACCGAGATGCCGTCCATCTCAGAGTCGGGCCGGGCCAGGTAAACAAACTCAAAAATACACGGGTTTAACTGCGTCTTGGCCGCGCACGGCTCGGCATGCACTTGGTTGTGCAGATCTACAAATACTGCCTCGCCGGGCGCAATATTGCGCAGCAAATGGTGGCCTGTACCCTCCAGGGTGACGGACTCGCTGGCAATCATGATGGTACCGTCGTCAGACTGGCCCATGCACAGCGGGCGAATGCCAAATGGGTCTCTGAATGCGAGCAAGCCATGGCCTGCGATCAGTGCCACCACGGCATACGAGCCCTTCACGCGCGCATGCACGCCGCGTACCGCAGCAAACACATCAGAGGCTTTCAGCGGCAAACCGCGCGTAGTTTTTTCTAGCTCGTGGGCCAGTACGTTGATCAGCACCTCGGTGTCGCTGTCGGTATTAATGTGGCGGTGGTCGGCGTTAAAGAGTTGCTCTTTCAGCACAGGCACATTGGTGAGGTTGCCATTGTGCACCAGCACTATGCCAAAGGGGGCGTTGACATAAAACGGCTGGGCTTCTTCTTCGCTGAACGCGTTGCCAGCAGTAGGGTAGCGCACTTGGCCCAGGCCCATGTTACCGGGCAGCGAGCGCATGTTGCGGGTGCGAAACACGTCACGCACCATGCCCTTGGCTTTGTGCATATAAAACTTCAGTCCTAGTTGCGTAACGATGCCAGCGGCATCTTGCCCACGGTGCTGCAGCAGCAGCAGCGCGTCATAGATCAGCTGGTTAACCGGCGATTGGGAGGCTACGCCTACGATTCCACACATAGTTGAGGTCCTAAGCCGGGGTGGTTGACCCCGGCGGTTTGAATGTACTTGGTGAGCGTACTGGGCAGCCAGGGCTGGGCTATTTTAAGTAGAACGGTTAATTTGCTTGCGCCCACAGATTCGCGCCACGCAGCAGTTTCTTGCAGGGGTGTCATTAGCACAACGGTGGTCAATGCCAGCAAAATCATCAGCGCACGCACGGCTCCAAAAGCGCCGCCCAAGGTGCGGTCTAGCTGGGTTAGGCCCACCCGCTGAAGCATTTTTTTAACCAGCCATGTCAGCAGTCCGCTGGCAATCAAAGTGCCTATAAATACCACCCCAAAGCCTAATATGTAGCGAAACTGCCCACGCACGCCTTGTATATTGATCATCTGGCCCACCTCGTCAGCAAACAGATGCGCCAGTACAAAAGCGGCCACCCAGCCCACAATGGCCAGCACCTCATGCACCAGGCCGCGCCACACCCCCAGCAACACCGACAAAACCAGCACAGCCAGCATGGCCCAGTCTAGATTGGTAAGGTTAATCAACCCACGGCCCTCGCGCACGGCGGCTTTAGCATCACAGCGTTAACACCGAAGCAGGCAGATTCAGCGCTTTGATTTTGGCAGCTGCTTTGTCTGCTTCTGCACGGCTGGTAAACGGCCCCACGCGCACGCGAATGCGTTCGCCATCGGCGGTTTTGGCTACTTGGCTGTAGGTTTTAAGGCCTGTTTTTTCAACCTGCTGGCGTACCTCTTGGGCTTTGGCAGCGTCACTGAAAGCACCAAACTGCACAATAAAACGAACGGCATCGGTTGCCAAGGGTGCTGTGCTCGGGGTTGCAGCTGCGGCTGCAGGCTTGGCTGCACTGCCGTCTAACAAGGCTTTAGCCCGCGCTGCCTCGGCATCTGCAGCCAGTTTAGCTTTGGCTTTTTCAGCCCTTTCTGCTTTTTCTGCTTTGGCGGCCTTGACTTCATCGGCTTTAACTTTGTCAGCGGCAGCTTTGTCAGCGCTAGCTTTGTCAGCGCTAGCTTTGTCAGCCCTGGCTTTATCGGCTCTAATTTTTGCCGCAACTTTTTCTTCAGCCTGCTCTGCCGGCTTGGCTACCAAAGCTGCGGCCACGGGCTTGTCTGCGGGCTTGCTTGAAGCCACAATTTCTTCTTTGCCCGACAGGCTGGCTTTATCTTCCACCACCGCCCCAGGGGCGGCGGCAGACGGTGCATTGGACGGCGCCAAAGGCGCGACTTTGTTTTTGTCGGGAATGTCGATCGGAATGTCTATCGCCACGGTACGCGGCTGGCTGTCAAACAAAATAGGAAAACCCACCACCCCGGCCAGTACAAGCACAGCCGAGCCAATCAGCCGGAATTTGGCTTTTTGGCGCATCGCCTCCACGCTTTCTACCGGTGGCTGCACACGGGAGCGGCCCGTTTGCACCGCAGAGTCATTTTTACCAAATTTAAACCAAACCATGAGGCCCCTTGCTGCGCTGTGTTGCGGTGATAGTTACACTAATTAACGCATAATTAACGCGTGTATGGCTGGGTAAGCGCCGACGGCGTGTCAGTTGACCCACCCAGATGGAGCGCATTCAAACGCGGGGTGCCTTGCTGCAAAACGCCGCCCACAGTAAAAAACGACCCGAACACCACGATTCTATCGGTTGCGCTGGCGTTGGCTACCGCTGCGTCCAGGGCAGCTTGTGGCGATGTGTAAACGCTGCTGCTAGCATCCGTGCGCTTATTTTGCGCCGTCCACTGGGTTTGCAGGCCCAAACCTGCAGCGGCTCGCGGCGTGGGCAAGTCCGTGAAATACCAGGTATCGATCATCGGCGCCACTGTAGCCCACATGGCCGCCAAGTCTTTGTCGGCCATGGCACCAAACACCGCGTGCGTGGTGGGATAAAACCCCATGGCATCCAAATTGGCCGCCAGCGCGGCAACCGAATGCGGGTTGTGCGCCACGTCAAGCACCAGCGTGGGCTGGCCGGGCACAATTTGAAAGCGCCCCGGCAGCTCGACAAATGCAAAGCCGTTGCGCACAGCCTGGGCTGTGACGGGCAACACTTCGCGCAGCGCGGTAATGGCCGCCAGCACGCCGCTGGCGTTCATCAGCTGGTTGGCACCGCGCAATGCCGGATACGCCAGCCCCGCGTAGCGGCGGCTTTGGCCCTGCGCATCGCGCCCTGCCCAGCCCCACTGCTGCTTGTCGCCGCTGTAGTTAAAGTCGCTGCCCATCAGGTACAGGTCAGCGCCAATGGCGTTGGCGTGCTGGGCAATGCTCTGGGGCGGCATCGGGTCGCTCACAATAGCGGGCTTGCCTGTGCGCAAAATACCGGCTTTCTCGAAACCAATGCTTTCGCGGTTGTCACCCAAAAACTCCATATGGTCTAGGTCGATGCTGGTGATGATGGCGCAGTCAGTGTCAATGATATTGACCGCATCTAGCCTGCCGCCCAAGCCTACTTCTAAAATCGCCACGTCGATAGTCTGCTGGCCTATGAGTGCAAAAAACACCAGGCTGGTAAATTCAAAATACGTTAGCTCCACCACGTCTGCTTGGGTTCTGGCTGTTTCAATAGTTGCACAAACAGCTATAAAGTCTGCGGCACTGGCCATCTCGCCACCGATGCGGCAGCGTTCTAAAAAATGCACTAAATGCGGGCTGCTGTACACCGCTGTACGGTAACCGGCCTGGGTGTAAATGGCCTCCAGCATGGCGCAGGTGGAGCCTTTACCGTTAGTTCCGGCCACGCTGATCACTGGGCACTTAAATGCCAGGCCAGTGCGCTGCCACACGGTGCGCACACGGTCCAGGCCCATGGCAATATTCTGCGGGTGCAAGCCTTCGATATACGCTAGCCAGCCGTCTACGGTGTGCAAATGGGTAGGGAATGTCATAAACTTCTATTGTCGCAAAACAGCGTTGCACAGTGAGGAATGTGTTCACTACATATTTAATAGCGAACTATTGAGCATTTCCTTGGGACTGAGGTCTAAAACGCTTACAAAGTCTTGCTTTGGGGTGTTGGGGTGATTGTTTTGCTGCAGGGCTTTTTTAAAGTGTGGTTTCGTGTGCGCGGCTGGGTGTTTGCCGACCAACTTAGCGCGCTACCAGTAGTCTCCGGCAAATCTTGGCGTTCAGTACAGGTCGCGCACTGCCGTAGTCTCGAGGTGAGATAGCGGTTGCAAATTGACCGATTTCTGGTACCCCAGTATGAGGGCGATTTGCAACCGCTATCTCGCCCGGCACCACCCAAGCTGGCCCCATACAACCACTATCTCCCCGGTACCCACCCAACAAACCAGGCTCACCCCCGAGGATGGTGCTGTGCATGCAACTGCTTGAGCCGCTCCCGCGCCACATGGGTGTAGATGGTGGTGGTAGAAATGTCCACATGCCCCAGCAGCATTTGCACCGCCCGCAAATCTGCACCGTGGTTGATCAAATGCGTAGCAAAAGCATGGCGCAAGGTGTGGGGCGACAAAGTGGACAGGGGAATGCCGGCGACCAAGGCGTATTTTTTTACAATCATCCAAAATGCAACCCGGCTCATGCCATTGCCTGCACTGGCACCGCGTGCAGCGACAAACAATGCGTCATTTTGCCGGGCTTTAAGCAGCACAGGCCGGGCTTCTTTTAGGTAGCGTTTTAGCCAGTCGCTGGCATGCTCGCCAAAGGGCACCAAACGCTCTTTGCTGCCTTTGCCAAAAGTGCGCAGCACATGCTCGGTCATGCTTACATTGAGTACCTTCAGGCCCACCAGCTCACTCACGCGCAGGCCGCTGGCGTAGATGAGTTCCAGCATGGCGCGGTCGCGCAGGCCCAGCGGGGTGGCAATGTCGGGGGCGTTTAGCAGGCTTTCTACCTGGGCTTGACTCAGCGTTTTCACGCTGCGGTGCACCGCCTTGGCTGACAGCAGCTTTAGCGTCGGGTCGGCGTTAACCACGCCATGGCGCAAGGCCCAGCGGAAGTAGCGTTTAAGCACCGTGAGGCGGCGGTTGGACGAGCTGGCTTTGCCTGCGTCTTTTTTGCCTGCTGCCTCTGGCGGCTTGGCTTGCAGCAAGCGGGCAGCAAAATAAGCCTCTATGTCTGCGCTGGCGCTAGTATTTAGTGGCTTGCCGTGGTGCTGGTCTAGCCACGCGGCATACAGAGTAAGGTCGCGGCGGTAAGCCGCAAGGGTATTTTTAGACAGGCCTTCTTCGAGCCAAATGGCATCGATGAAGGTGTCTATACAACCGCTGTCAAAGGCGTTCAAGTGAGTGCGTTCTAGTGCGCGGGCTTATTGGTCTAGCTTGAGCTTTTGTTCGGCCACCACTTTTTGGTACACCCCCAGCTCGTCGGCCATTTGCTTGGCAAACTGCTCTGGCGTGTTGCCAATGGCAAACGAACCGGTGTCTTCAATGCGCTTTTTCACCGCAGGGTCTTCCAGCGCTTTGCGCACAGCAGCGTTGACTTTGTCGACCACCTCTTTAGGCAAGCCTTTGGGGCCGTAAATACCGTAATAGGCCATGCGGTTCACAGGCTCCAAACCCAGCTCTTTGAAGGTGGGCACATTGGGCAGGCTGGCCAAGCGCTGGGGCGCAGCTACGGCAATGGCTACCAAGCGGTTGTCTTTGATAAATGGCAGGGCTGAGGGCACGTTGTCAAAAATCACGGGCACTTGGCCAGCCACTGTGTCGTTCAAAGCGGGGCCAGCACCTCGGTAGGGAATGTGGGTTAAAAACACGCCCGCCAGGCTTTTCCACAGTTCGGTTTGCAAGTGGCCAATGCTGCCGGTGCCAGAAGATGCGTAAGCGTATTTGCCGGGCGACTTTTTCAGCTCGGCGACAAAGGCTTTGTAGTCTTTAGCTGGAAAACTTGGGTTCACTGCGATCACGTTGGGTGTAGCGGCAATATTGACGATCGGCGTAAAGTCAGCGCTGGCGTTGTAAGGTATCTTAGGATTGATGGCTGGGTTAGCCGCCGTGGTAGACACCGTGGCCATGCCCAGCATGTAGCCGTCCGCTGGGGCCTTAGCGGTTTCATTGGCACCCACCACACCGCCGCCGCCCGCTTTGTTAATCACCACCACGGTCTGCCCCAGTGCCTTGCCCAGCGGCTCGGCAATCACGCGCGCAATAATGTCGGTAGTGCCACCCGGTGCAAAAGGCACCTGCAATTGGATGGGCTTATTAGGGTAGGTTTGGGCATATAAACTGCCTGTCGCCCAAGGAAATACTGCGCAAGCAGCTATTAATTTAAGAGCATGATGCATTGACGGTTTCATTGTTTTTCCACAAAAGTAATTCAACTAAAACTAAATAGTACTTTCAATACCGCAAAATACGATTGTGGCAAACCCATAGGCACAAACCCGTAGAGTTCAGTTTATGAGTCCACAAATTTTTACCCTTTCATGTACTACGCCCAGCTCTTAATCCCCGATTTCGCACTGATTTTGTGCGGCTATTTTATTTGCCGTACCACCGCGCTCAACCGCACCGTGTGGGAGCAAGTTGACAATTTGGTGTTTTATTTTCTGTTCCCCGTGCTGCTGTTCCACTCCATCGTGCGCGCGCCATTGAACCTGGGCGCTGCGTCCCACATGATTGGCGCTGCACTGTGCATGGTGTGCCTTAACATCGCCCTGACCTACAGCGTAGCGCGCTTTCCCGGTGTGCAGGCCGCAGACCATGCCAGCGCCGCCCAAGTGGCGTTTCGTTTCAACTCGTTTATTGCCTTGGCCATTGCCGAGCGTGTGGCCGGGCCTGAAGGCTTGCTGTTGATTGCGGTCATCATTGGCGTATGTGTGCCGCTGTGCAACATGGGCGCCATTTGGCCGATGGCTAAAAACTCCCAGCAAGGCTTTGCCAAAGCACTGGTGCGCAACCCGCTGGTGCTGGCCACTGCCAGCGGCCTGCTGGCCAACGTGCTGGGCTTTAGCCTGCCGGCATGGGCCGAGCCCACTGTGACCCGCATTGGCCAAGCGTCTCTGGCGCTGGGGCTGATGGCAGCGGGCGCAGGCATGCAGCTGGGCCGCGTGTTTGACAGCCGCAGCAAACGCACCGTGGGCGCTGCCGTGCTAGCCATGCGCCATGTGGTAATGCCGCTGCTGGCATGGGGCATGGTGCGCTTGTTTGGGCTTAGCAATACGCAGGCCCGTGTGCTGCTGGTGTTTAGCGCCCTACCCACTGCCGCTAGCTGCTACATACTGGCTGCGCGCATGGGTTACGACGGTAGCTTTACCGCCGGGTTGGTCACGCTGTCCACCGCATTGGGCGCGCTCAGCCTGCCGTTTGCGCTGCAGTTTTTACGCTAAATTCGCATTACCCACTCCATGACCTGGCAAGCTAACCTTCAACTCCATTACCGCAGCGTGCCGTTGCCCACGCCCGCGCCCCATGCAACTGGCGCAGCGCACACCACCGCCCATTTTTTGCACAGTGGCCCGCTGCGCGTGCTGCAAAGCCTGTACCCCGAGGGGCCCAGCGTCTGCCATAACGTGCTGGTGCACCCGCCTGGCGGTATTGTGGGCGGTGACACGCTGGACATTAAGCTGCAGCTAGACCACGGTGCCCATGCCCTGGTCACCACCCCGGGCGCTACACGCTTTTACAAATGCACGGGGGCAGCGGGTACGCAGCGGGTGCAGGCCCAGCTAGATGCTGGTGCGCGGCTGGAGTGGCTGCCGCTAGAGACCATTGTTTACAACGCGGCCAACGCCCATAACACCGCCGTGTTTGACCTTGCCCCAGGTGCAGAAATGATCGGCTGGGACATTACAGCGCTGGGCCTGCCGCACGCTAACCAGCCTTTTGAACGCGGCAGTTTGCACCAGCACATTGAAATTAAAGGTGCATGGCTAGAGCGCGCGCTGATCGACGCAGCAGACGCACGGCTTATGAACAGCCCCCTAGGTTTGGCGGGCAACCTGTGCATGGGCAGTCTGTTCTTTGCCACGGGCGAGGCCATCACCCGTGAGCGGCGAGAGCATCTGCTTGAGGTCATTCGCGCCACAGTGGCCGGGGACGCACTGGCCACCACCACAGGTGCCACTGCGCCCAGCCCACGCGTGATAGTGGTGCGTTCCCTTGCGCCCATGACTGAGCCTGCACTTGCGCTGCTGCAGCGCGTGTGGGTGGCACTGCGGCATGCGGCCTGGCACATGTCTGCGCAGGTGCCGCGTATTTGGGCTATGTAGCCTTGTGTGGGATCAGGTTGGCGATCAACCGCCCGCTTACCCACCTTACCCGATGCCATTGCGCTTGGTGTGCGCAAATTGATCGTAAGCATTGTTTAGCCCTCCAGGCTAGCAAAGTATTGTGCAAGCAACTATTTTTTCAACAGCGTCCACCCGCCCACCGAAGCACGCCTAGTACAAATAGACTATTTCCAATTCTCTATTTTTACGTTATGTTCCGTGAAGAAATACACATTTTCAGCTGATCGACCCTTTATCTGAAAACAGCCTTTGCCCAAGATCAAACGCGTTTTTATCGCCGCACAGACCTGGTGTACTGCCGATGCAGACAGGTTAGCTCGAACATTCAGTCGCATGGTGGCAGCATGAGTTCGTACCGATTCTTTAAAAGCACCCACTACACGAAGGAGCAGGTATGAAAGTATTTTTAACTGGAGCCACGGGTTTCATCGGCCAAGCACTGGTGCGCACCATGCGCGGGCGGGGCTGGGCCATTCACGCGCTGGTGCGCGACACCCAGAGCGCACCGGCCCGCTGGCTGGCGCAGCAGGGTTGCACGCTGGTACCCGGCGACGTGACGCGCGTGGAAGGTTTGGCCGCTGCCATGGCCGGGATGGATGTGGTGTTGCACAACGCCGGGGTTTACGAGTTCGGTGCCGATGCAGCAACGCGCTTGCGCATGCAGCAGGTCAACGTGAACGGCACTGACCATGTGCTGGGCGCCGCATTGCAGGCCAGCGTGCCGCGCACAGTGTATGTGTCGTCGGTGGTCGCACTTGGGGCCAGCGGCTACGCGCCCGAGCCGGCTGCGGTCAAGGACGAAACCCACCGCCACGATGGCCGCTATCTCACACCCTACGAACGCAGCAAAGCCGAGGCGCACCAGGCCGCGCTGGCCTGGCGCGCCACAGGCTTGCCGCTGGTGATTGCCATGCCCAACGCTGTAGTAGGTGCAAACGACCACTCGGGCTTTGGCTATTTTTTGCGCATGCATTTGCGCGGTATCATGCCGCCCATGGCCTTTGGCGGCGACGCAACGTATGCTTTCGTCGATGTGCATGCCCTAGCCGAGGGCATGTGCCTGGCGGTAGACAAAGCGCCCATCGGCGAAGACTACATCTTCAGCGGCGAGCCGCTCACTCTGGGGGGGATGTTCGTGAAATTCGCCCGTTACCCCGGTGGCATGAAGGTGCGTCTGTATTTGCCGCGCTGGTTCATGCGCCCGCAGATGATGTTGCTCGAACCTTTGCAACGCGCCCTGGGGTTGCCAGCTTTCATGTCGCGCGACACCGTGGATGCATCGCGCGGCCACCTGAATTACAGCGCGGCCAAGGCCCGCCGCGAACTGGGCTGGACGCACCCCGGCAGTGACGCAATGTGGGAGCAGATCATCACGCGCGAGCGGGAATTGATGGGGATGCGGCGCGGCTTGCTCAACAAACTGCGGCATCAGAGCGTGATTGAGGGCGACGCGCCCAGTGCCTACTCCCGTTGAATCTGCGTTTGAGAAATCACCATAGTTACTCACTTTATTTTTGAAGGAACCTTAAAAATGCAAGGATTCTTATGGAAACCAGCCTGAACTCTGCACCGCCAGTCAACATTCGTGACTACGACGATTTACCCGGCCCGCGTGGCCTGCCATTCTTTGGCAATGCGCTGCAGTTGGATTTGCCACGCTTGCATCAGCAATTTGTGCAGTGGAGCCATGAGTATGGCTCCTTGTTTAAGTTGACGCTTTCTGGGCGGCGAATGCTTGTGGTGGCTGATCACGACATGGTGGCGGGCGTGTTGCGTGAACGGCCTGATGCTTTTTGGCGCACCAAAAAGATGGAAGAAATATGGGTCGAACTCGGCCTACCCGTGGGTCTTTTTGCTGCCACTGGTGATGTGCGGGTACCTAGGAACACGATTGTTCTCTTCGTCATGCGCCGAGATAGCGTGAGTGAATCACATGTGCCGAATGCCGCAGCCTTTGAGCCCGAGCGCTGGTTGGCTGGCGGCGATACAGCATCTACAGCGGCCAATTCAGCAAAGCGCATCTCCATGCCTTTCGGCGCTGGCCCGCGCATTTGCCCAGGTCAATATCTGACGCTGCTGGAGATGAAGCTGGCCATAGCGACCATCTTGCGCGATTTCGATATCACCAGTGTAGACACCGAAGACGGTAGCCCCGCGCAAGAAGTGATGAAGTTTGCGATGGCGCCCGAGGGGCTGCGCATGAAGCTGCGGGCAAAGGCGCATGAAGCTGCCACTCACTGAATTTGACACTGACACCTCCACTACAACAACCACAAGGAAAGCACCATGCAAATCACCCAAGCCCTGCACCGAGCCGTCGCGTGCAACCCCAACCGGATCGCCACCATCTGCGGCAGCCGCCGCCGCACCTTCATCCAGTTCCGCGATCGCATCTCGCGCTTCGCCGCAGCGTTGCACGCGCTGGGCGTGGGCAGCGGGGATCGCGTAGCCATCCTGTCGCTCAACAGCGACCGGTACGTCGAGGCCTACATGGCCGTGCCCTGGGCTGGTGCAGTAGTCAACCCCTGCAACACACGCTGGAGCGCCACCGAGATTGCCTATTCGCTGGACGACTGCGACACGCGCGTGCTGCTGGTGGACGACCCCTTCATACCGATGATGGCCGATCTGCGCGCCAAAAGCCGTGC
>JAYSRE010000165.1:0-26207 GCA_043721235.1 Polaromonas sp.
AAAGTAAAAAGTGGCGACCCTGAAAACTTAGAGGCGCAAGGCGCGCGCAGGTACTGGCAGCTGTTGTTTGGCACCGAGTTTAGGCGAGACCAAAATGGCGGTGGCACTAACGGCTTGCTGAACTATGGCTACACCGTGCTGCGCGCCACCACGGCCCGCGCCGTGGTAGCCGCAGGCTTGCACCCCAGCATTGGCCTGCACCACAGCAACGACGGTAACGCCATGCGCCTGGTAGACGAGGTGATGGAGCCGTTTCGCCCCATGATTGACCTGAAAGTGTGGCAACTGCTGCGCAACGGCGAAAAAGAAGTTAACCCCGACACCAAGCGCGCCCTGGTGCGCACCATGTACGACGACATGCAAACCATGACGGGTGCTACACCGGTGATGGTGTGCGTGCAGAAGCTGTGCACCTCGCTAGCGCAGGTGTATGTGGGCGAGCGCGACAAGCTAGACCTGCCCTTGCCTGGCCTGCCACTGGGGCTGGCAGCGGCGCTAGACGACGAATAAACCATGGGCACACCACAATGCTGTCAGGGTACCGACTGATGTGGATCGTAGTAATGTTTGACCTGCCTGTGGTGGAAAGGGCCGAGCGCAAGGCCGCCACTGAGTTTCGCAACGGCCTGCTGGACGCGGGCTTTGCAATGAGCCAATTTAGTGTCTACATGCGGTTTTGCACCAGCCAAGCGCAGGTAGACACGCTGTGCAAACGGGTGGAATCAGTATTGCCCAAGGGTGGTAAAGTCAATGTGCTGCAATTTACTGATAAACAGTACGAACGCATCATTTCTTTCCATGGGCAAGCCAAACAGCCTAAAAATAAATCTCCAGACCAATTCGATTTGTTCTAGTTTCGCATGAATTTCTTAAACTTGAACTGCGGTAATTCCTTTTTAAATCAAGGAGTTACCGCAGCCCTAGTTTAGTCGATTGGGATATGCGCTCTGACCGGAGGTGTATCGGTACGCAAATAAATCTTGTTTAAAGTTTAGTCGATTGGGATATGCGCTCTGACCGGAGGTCTTTGCTGGGTGAGCGCGGGTACGCGCCCACCCAGCAAAGACCAGCGCCAAGGCGCTTGGTTTATCAAGACATGTCATTCCTAATTTGATAGCTACTTATCTAGCATTTCCTTGGGCGACAGGGCTAAAAGCCTCCTTAATTTTCAATACGCTCTAGTTAACACATCGGCAGGAGTCCAAAGCTTGTGATGCAAGACGCGCACATGCTTTATCGAGAAACGGCGTTTTTTCGCGGAATGTAATGCACGCGCTGGCGTGAGCTTAAAAATTGCTTTAGCTCTGCCTAGGTCTAGCCGCGCTGTTCTACAGCAAATTCAATAGCAGCCACAGGATCAGGTGGCTTGACCGTGAAATGCACGGCCTCGTAGCGCTCCACCAATACCATTAGCAGCTCAAACTCAGCCTCTTGTGCAGACCCAGCGGCAGGAGGTTGGTCAAATAAACCCGACAGCTTTTTAAGTGCGAGGCGGTAGGCTGCTTCGGTCTTGAGCAGTTCAATTTCAACGGTTTGTTTTACCATTACATTTTCCTTTGTGCTTCTGCAGGATCAACGCGTGCAGCGTGGATTCGACTCTGTTGCGCATGTGTGCCGAAAAATTTAATGGAGCCCGCTTGAAACTTGCAGCTAATCGAGACCATAAGTCTGTATCTTGCGCCTGCCACATCAAAAATCACACGGTTATTTGCAACGATGGAAGCTTTAGGGAACTGGGCCTTTAAACGCTCTAGTGTGTTAATTTCTTATTTCTGCGTGCCCGGTAGGCAACTGCTGCCCCGCCCACTGCCATCAATAGCAACCACAACGGCCACAGCGCTGCTGCGCCGATGCATAAGCTTAACAGCCCGTGCCAGCCGCCTGCCAGTGCGCGCTGCAGCTGGGCGGCAAAGCCCAAGCGGTGTGCGTTGCTGGCGGCTTCAAAGTCTGCTTCTTGGGTGCTGCGCACTTGCAGCGGCTGGTGCAGGCCCAGGGCTATGGTGCTAAAGGCTACCTGGTCGGCCAGCTGGGCTTGGGCTATGCGGGCTTCGTCGCGGCTGGCTTTGGCTTGACCGCGGGCTTCTAGCACGGCGCTTTTTTCAATTACATAGCCGGGTTGGCGCGCCAGCAGGCCTAGTTCGGCTTGGGTTTCTTGGCCGCGCGCGGCATCTAGCTGGCTGCGCAGCATGTCAAACTGCACGTCTTTGGCGACAAAGTTGCGCTGCTCCAGGGTTTGAATCTGGCTGGCAATGTCGCGCAAAAAGGCCTGGGCTTTGTGGCTGGGCACGCGCACCACCATCTCGCCACTCACGCCCACTTGGGCTACGCGCACTAGCTGGCCGTCGCCCACGCTGTGCTGGGCGTGCTGCACGGTGGTGCTGGCGATGTGGTTGGACACTACGTAGCCGTCGTTGGCGAGCACGGCATCTTCGATGGCCAGTGCAGAGGTGTAGGTGTTTTTTACGCTGAAGCGGGCGCTGGCAGTAAGCACCAGTTGGCGACCTTTAGCGCCGATGGTGCTGGCCGCTGGGGTGGCGGCAATGGCAGAGGCGGGTATTGCAGAGGCGGGTATTACAGAAGCGGGTATGGCAGAGGCAGCTTGGCTGCCCTGCGCAGGCTCGGCGCTGATCTGTTTGGCCAGGCTGTCTGCACTTATTTTGCCAGCGGCAAAGCCGCTAAGTTGGTCTGTGTGCTGGGCTAGTGGCTGGGCTGCGGGTGCGGCCGCAGGCTCTGCGCTTTGGCCGCAGGCCAGTAGCGACAGGCTGCAAGCAGCGGCAAGCAAGGTTTTTTGAGCTAAAGAGCTGTTTGGCATTGTCAATGTCCTGGTTAAAAATATAAACACAGCACTTGAAACGCAGCCCAGCGGGCTAAAGGGTTAAACCCGGCAAAATAAAAAAAGCGGGCCTAGTGGCCCCAATACATCAGCGCATCGCGCCCTTCGCTACTCAGGCTGACTTTTTTGCCAAACGGCAGGCATACCTTGGTGGGCACATGGCCAAACGGCAGGCCGGTGATGACGGGCACTTTGGTTTGCGTGCGCAGCCAGTCAATCACGGTTTGCATTTTGTAGCCGCGCTCGTAGCTGGCCACCAGCTGGTAGCCGGTAAATTGGCCCAGCACAATGGCTTTTTGGCGCTGCAAAATACCGGCCATAAGCCAGGTGCTGAGGTTGCGCTCAATGCGGTAGGGGTGCTCGCCCACGTCTTCAAAAAACAGCACGCCTTTGTCAATTTGCGGCATATACGGCGTGCCCAGCAGCGCAGTCAGCACGCACAGGTTGCCGCCCCACAGGGTTGCCGAGGCAATGTTCAATGGTTTGGCCAGCGCGGTCACGTCGCGGGTGGCCATGCGCCAGCCGGTGCCCTCGCCAATACCCTGCACCAGGTCGTCAAAGCAGGCCTCCATGATGTCGTCGGGCGCAGTGGCGGCTGCCAGCACGGGGTTGGCCGGGTCGCTGCAGCCAAAGTCGGAGCATACCGCTGGCCCAGCCCAGCTGGTGGCCCCAGTGCGCACCCACAGCGCCGCTTGCAGGGCCGTAAAGTCGCTAAAACCCACCCACTGGGTGCCGCGCTCAATAGATTTGGCAATGGCTTTAGTATTGATGCTAGGCAAAATTCGGGTTAACCCGTAGCCTCCACGTGCGGGCATGGCAATGTGCGCGCCACTGGTGGCCGCGCGGGCGATGGCGGCAATGCGGGTGGCATCGTCGCCGGCAAACCGGGTGTGTGATGCCCGTACGCTGGGGTCAAGCTCTACCTCGTGGCCCAGGGTTTGCAGGCGTTTTAAGCCGCGCTTAAAGGCAGGCTTGTCGCGCACCGCAGTGCTTGACGAATAAATGTAAATATGGGCCATACCCAAGTGTAGCTTGCGGTTATGTAACAAAAAGTTAGTTATATTGCAACACTAAGGTCAAAATATGCCAACTATTTCTAAATTTAGCGAACATATTTTCCAAAGGGAATTGTTGCAATTTAAAATTCTTTGCTATTAAATATTAGTAGTAGTACTTAAATTACTAAGTAAATTACAAAATGAAGTGAGTTTTTAAGTGTCCTCTGAACTTTTGCAAAAATACCAGCAGTTTTTTCATGTCGCCGGGCGCGACGTGATGGAAACCCTAGACCGTATGCCCCAAGCTGAGTTTGACGACCTGCCTTTGGGCGCAGTGCTGCTTAATGACAAAGCAAAGATCATCAAGTACAACCGCACTGAAGGCGAGCTAACCAACCGCGACCCACGCCAGGTGATGGGCGCAGGCTTCTTTTTAGAGCTGGCAGTATGCGGCATGAGCGAGCAGTTTCAAGGCCGCTTTAAGGGCGCACTCAAGGCCATGAGCTTTGACCAGATTTTCCCGTTTGTGTTTTTTCACGAAATGCCAGAAACCCCGATGATGGTACGCATTACCAAGCCGCGCGTGCAGCTGGCCAGCCCCCACGTGTGGGTGCTGGTACGGCGCATGATGCCGCCTGTGCCGCAATATTGACCTGCAGCAACCTCTAACACCGCTCACTTTTTCCCCACCCCATTTTTAGGCAACCACCATGGAACATATTAGTTTTGAAGGCGTTAACCTGGCCGAGCTTTTGCCGCGCATTCCAGATTCGATCAAGAACGACCTGCCCTTTGGTTTGGTTAAGCTTGACTCCACTGGAAAAATTCTAGAATACAACATGGCCGAGGGTGACCTGACCGGGGTGAGCCCTGACTGGGCCATAGGCAAAAACTTCTTTGACGAAGTAGCCATGTGCACCAAAACTGCAGCTTTCTATGGCCGCTTTGTAGAAGGCGTAAAAAAAGGCTTTATCAACGCCGTGTTTGATTACACCTTTGACCACCGCGAAGAGGCCACCAAGGTCAAAGTGCACATGGTGACCATACCCGACCATTTGGGCCGCAAAAACGTCATGATCTTGGTGAAGCGGTCAAGCAAGCCTTTGGTCTATGACGCAGTCAGCGCTGACCCGATCATTCCCGCAGGCTACAACGAAGACGGCATGGCACAAACCCGTCCCGCCTATCTAGAGCCATTGTTTGACGACGACAGCAAAAACTATTTGGCATCAGCCAGTGCTGCGCCGCAAAAAAGCACACCCAACAACGCACCCTCCATACAAGATATTGTCAACGCGGTGGTGGCCTTGATGAACCAGCAAGGCACAGGTGCAAGTGCGCAGGCTACAGCGCAGCAGGTGGTTAATGCGATGCAAAATAAACCTGCAAGCGCACCCGTGTATGCACCTGCGCCAGCCATGGCCCCGGCTCCTGCACCTGCGCCTGCGCCCGCAGCAGCGCCCGCAGGTAAATCACGCATCGAAGATATTTTGAAGTTCTAACATGTCGGCCTTTACGCTCACCCAAGCAGACCTGCTGCGTGTGAGCCGCGACCTGGCCTACAGCGAACTGCATGCCATGCCAGGCACCAAAGCCCGGCTGGGGCCGAGGGTAGGTTCTGCAGCAACAGCCGCGCTCAGTTGGACCGCAGACACGCTGGACCTAGACTCCCTGGCCCGCATGCAGCTGGCCACCGCAGCCGCCCTGTGGTGCAACGCCTACGACGCTGGTTTTGAAGATTTGTTTTTAGCTAAACGCAGCGCAACAGACTGGGCCGCCGTGATGCTGCGCGCGCGCCAAGCCGGTGCAGCGCAGTTTACTTTTTCCACCTCGGGCAGCACCGGTGTGCGCAAGCATATTCGCCACCGCGAAGACCTGCTGGCAGACGAAGCACGCGCTTGGGCGCAGGTGCTCAGCCCATCTGAACCTACCGCAGCATCTGATGCTGCAGCTGCACCGCCCAGCGGCCCCGCCATCACCCGTGTGGTCGTGCTGTGCCCTACCCACCACATTTACGGCTTTATTTGGGGTGTGCTGGTACCACTGGCGCTGGGCGTACCTGCGCTGGACGCTGACCTGGCTCACATGCCCGCGCTGCTGCCTGGCGATGTCGTGGTCGCCGTGCCCGACCAATGGGCCTGGCTGGCAGCGTCGCAGCGCCCATGGCCCGCCGGTGTACAAGGCGTATCGTCTACTGCACCCCTGCCCGCGCAGGTGCATGACAGCCTGGCAACAGCGCAAGGCAGCCCAGAACCCGCAGCTGCGCTTAAACGCATGCTGCAAATCTACGGCTCCAGCGAAACCGCAGGCTTAGCCTACCGCAGCGCCTCCACCGGGCCCTACACGCTAGCCCCTGGCCGCAGCCGCAACGCGCAGGGCGGTATTGACCTGCACCTGCCCAGCGGCGCGCTGCAGGCCATGGCGGTGCAAGATGAATTACAGTGGACCAGTGACCGCAGTTTTGAGCTGTTGCGCCGCAGCGATGCCAGCGTACAAATTGGCGGGCACAACGTGTCGCCCGCTTGGGTGCAAGCCCAGCTAGAAAGCCACAGCGCAGTCAAAGAAGCCGCAGTGCGTCCCAGCGGCCATGCTGGGCAGCCCAAGCTCAAAGCCTTTGTGGTGCTGCACACCCCTGATGACGCTGCCCAGCGCACTGCGCTAGAACAATGGGCACTTGACACTTTGCCTTGGTACGCAGGTTTTAGTTCGATGACCTATGGCGCGCAGCTACCGCGCAACGCCATGGGCAAAGCGGCCGATTGGCCCGCCAGCTAGGAAGTTGTATGCACACCCAACAATTTATCGATCCCGATCGCGCACTGCCTAACGCTGGCTACTACCAGTTGGCCTACTGCAGCATATTAAAGCAGCCCATGGAGCCGCAGGCCATGCAAGTGCTGGTAGAGAAAGCGCAAACCAGCAACGCCCACAACGAAGTAACCGGCCTGATGATGGTGGACAACCTCTTGGTAGTACAGTGGATAGAAGGCCGCAGGGCCGCGGTGCGCAGCCTGTGGGACAAACTGCAAGCCGACCCGCGCCACCACTGCCTGGTGCAGCTGCTGCACCGCGACTTTCAAGAGCAACGCATGTACCCCAACTGGTCCATGCAGCTTACCAGTCGCAGTGACATGCTGGCTATTTTGCACGACGCGCGGGCCAGTGCCAACAAACCGTTTGGTTTGCCAAGCCCGTGGGCACCGGCCATCTCAGCACTGTGCCTGTTGATTGACCCAGAGTTTGCGCAAAGCTACGCAACCTTGTCTGAGTCGCAACACAAGCCGTAACAAGTTACTACAGAAATAATAGCTAACTATGTAGCATTTCCTTGGGCGGTAGGGCTAAAAGATCTATTTTTCTGGGCAGTTTAACCGCGCAACTTAGCCGCCACTTGGGCCACACGTTGGCCATAAGCTTGCGCAGTTTCCAGGTCGCCCTGCGGAATTTTGTCGGCAGAGTCGGTAGCACCGCACTGCGCCATCACGCCGCTGTTAGAGCCAATGCGGTTGATGGTGCCGTCGTTCAAGGCGGGTTGGCCCACCCAAATCATGCCTTGCTGCATCGACAGGGTAATGAAGTACTGCAAAGTCGACAGTTTGTCGCCGCTGGGGCTGGCCGAGCAGGTAAAGCCGCCTGCAATTTTGTCTTTCCAGGCGCTGGTAAACCACTTTTTACTGGTCGCGTCGGCAAACTTTTTAAACTGCCAGCTGGCCATGCCCATGTAGGTGGGCGAGCCCATCACTATGGCATCTGCGGCATCCAGGGTGGCCCACTGGGCTTCGGTGAGGTTACCATCTGCGTCGATGGTAACCAGGTCTGCACCTGCGCCTTTGGCGACAAACTCAGCTACGCGCTGGGTGTGCCCATACCCTGAGTGGTAAACGACTGCTACTTTTGCCATGAGAAAAACTCCTTAGTTGGCGTTGATGAAATTGAATGTAAATAGTTTAAAACGGTGTGGACAGGGTTTGAGTCTCTGGCTGCTTGTGTTGATCTCTGTCGGTACCACCGTACTGAAATGGTGATGCGCCTTTATGCAGCCAAGTCGAACACCATAACCTCGGCATCTTGGCCTAGGGTAATCTTCAGCTCGCTTTCGCCTTCCAGCTTGACCGCGTCGCCGCCTTGCAGCACTTGGCCGTTGACCATCAGCGCACCGCGCACCAAGTGCACATAGGCCTTGCGCGCAGGGTTCAGGGCGATCTGTGCTTGCTCAGCGCCATCAAACAGGCCTGCGTACATTTTGGCATCGGCATGGATGGTGACACTGCCTTGCGCGCCATCGTTGCTGGCTACTAAGCGCAGTGCGCCGCGTTTGTCTGGTGTGGCAAAGGATTTTTGCTCGTAGTCGGGGTCAATACCGTGCACGTTGGGCTCTATCCAAATTTGAAAAAAATGCGTCTCAATTTGGGTGGCATGGTTAAATTCGCTGTGTGTAATGCCCTTGCCCGCACTCATGCGCTGCACGTCCCCCGGGGGGATGCTGGCTGAATTGCCTGCGTTGTCTTTGTGGCCAATGGAGCCGCTAAGCACGTAGCTGATGATTTCCATGTCTTTGTGGCCATGTGTGCCAAAACCCGTGCCGGGCGCAATACGGTCTTCGTTGATGACACGCAGGTTACCCCAGCCCATGTGGGCCGCATCGTGGTAGCCCGCAAAGCTGAACGAATGGTGGCTTTTAAGCCAGCCGTGGTCTGCATAGCCACGGTCTTGCGATTTGCGCAGGGTTAACATGCTGGTACCTTTCTTTCTACATTGTCCCGCACGGTTGTGACAGAACTGTTTTCACACAGATCTAAATGTAGAATCAAAGTGCCATCAAATCAATTGCCTATTTTTGTCGATTAGATGCAAATTTTTTGAATGATTTAAACTTTAAGCCACCCCACCATGCAAGCCGCCGACCTGATTACCCCTGACGCGCTGCGCATGCTGCAGGCAGTAGCCCAAGAAGGCTCGCTGGCAGCGGCGGCGCGCAAATTGGGCCTGGTGCCCAGCGCACTGACCTACCGTGTGCGGCAAATTGAAGACGGGCTGGACGTGCTGCTGTTTGACCGCAGCGCCCGCAAAGCCCAGCTAACGGATGCTGGCCACGAGCTATTGCGCGAAGCTGGACGTATATTGAACGAGCTTGATGCCGTGGCGCAGCGGGTCAAACGCGTGGCTACAGGCTGGGAGCCGCAATTTACCATTGCCGTAGGCGGCCTGATCGCACAGCGCACTGTGATGGAGTTGGTAGAAAAATTCTTTGCGCTGAACCCGCCCACGCAGCTGAAAATTCGCAACGAAAATTTGTCGGGCCCATGGGAGGCGGTAGAAAGCGGCCTGGCTGACCTGGCCATTGGCAGCCTGGAGCAGCCCAACCAAAGTGCGCACATTATCAGCAAACCGCTGGGCGATGTGCCCTTTGTGTTTGCCGTAGCGCCGCACCACCCACTGGCGGCCCTGCAAGAACCACTTAAAAACGAGTCTATTGCCCAGCACCGCGCTGTGGCCGTAGCTGACAGCGCCCGGCGCGGCCCGACCATTACCGTCGGCCTGCTGCCAGGCCAGCGCGTGCTGACGCTGGACGACATGCAAAGCAAACTGGAGGCGCAATTGCGCGGCCTGGGCTGCGGCTTTTTGCCGCAGTGCATGGCGCAGCCTTATATTGACACTGGCCGTTTGGTAGTGAAGCGCACTGCGCGTACCAACCGCAGCGCCAAGCTGAGCTACGGCTGGCGCGCGCCCGCCCATGAGGCGCAGGTGGGCAAGGCACTGGCGTGGTGGGCCGCCCAGCTGCAAAGCGCCACCACACGCAATGCACTGCTGCATGGGCATGTGGTTTGAGCCTTGGCATTTGTTGTCATGTCGGTGGTGGCAAGCAGGGCAGTAGCGGGTAGTTCCACAGGCTAAATGCTGCACCTTGTGCGGTGCAGCTTCACGGTGTCACTTCGCGCTGTTTACTTGGCAAGACCTTAGCTTTGACCGACACTACGCTACATGCACATAAACACACCAGCCCAGCCACCCGAGACTACACTGCCCGCATGGGGCGACGCGCCTACCAGCCGCGCGCCTGGCTGGGTGTACACCGACCCCCAGGTGTATGCACGCGAGATGGAACAGTTCTTCTACCAAGGCCATTGGTGCTACGTAGGACTAGAGTGTGAAATACCCAACGAAGGCGACTATAAACGCACACGTATTGGAGAGCGCAGCATCATCATGGTGCGCGCAAAAGGTGAGGCAGGCCAGCCGGACCAGATTCACGTGGTGGAAAACCGCTGCGCGCACCGAGGTGCCCAATTTGTACGCGAGCGCACTGGCCATGCCCGGCATTTTGTGTGCCCCTACCACCAATGGACTTACAGGCTCAATGGCGACCTGGCTGGCTTGCCGCTGCGCAACGGCCTACTGCAAGCACAGGAGGACGGCAGCAAAATCAAGCAAGGCGGTATGGGGGAAGACTTTAAGCTGTGCGACCACGGCTTAACCAAACTCAAAGTTGCGCGGCGCGGCGGCGTGGTGTTTGCATCGTTTGACCACAGCGTGGAGCGCTTTGAAGACTACCTGGGCATTGATGTGCTGCACTATTTTGACCGCGTGTTCCACAAGCCGCTCAAGCTGCTGGGCATCAACCGCCAGCGCATTCCGGCCAACTGGAAGCTGATGCAGGAAAACATCAAAGACCCTTACCACCCCGGCCTGTTGCACACCTGGTTTGTCACCTTCGGTTTGTGGCGCGCCGACCAAAAAAGCCAGATGGTGATGGATGCACACCACCGCCACGCCTGCATGGTCTCGCAGCGCAACCAAGGCAGTGCAGGTGCGGCCACGCAGGGCGTGACCAGCTTTAAAGAAGGCATGCAGCTGCACGACCCAGCACTGCTGGATATTGTGCCCGAAGCTTGGTGGAGCACACCGGGCGCGCCTTGTTTGAACACCCCCCCTGGTGCCAACAGTACGCCTACCGTGGTGATGATGACGCTGTTCCCCAGCCTGGTCATCCAGCAGCAAGTCAACTCCCTGTCGACACGGCACATACAGCCTGTAGAGCCGGGTGTATTTGACTTTGTCTGGACGCACTTTGGCTTTGAAGACGATAGCGATGCGATGACCCAGCGGCGCTTGCGCCAAGCCAATTTGTTTGGCCCGGCTGGTTTTGTCAGCGCCGACGATGGCGAAGTCATTGAATTTGTGCAGCAAGCCTTTGCGGCCCATCCGCAGGCGCGCACCATCAGCGAGCAAGATGGCACCGGTGTGCACAATACACCTCACAACATCACCGAAACACTGATACGCGGTATGTACGGCTACTGGCGCGGCCAGATGGGCGTTTAGCCACGCAGCAATCTATGTTTAGATTTTTAAGCCCTTTTAGCCCTATCGCCCAAGGAAATGCTGCATAGTCAGCTATTAATTACATAGCATATGGATTTCAACACCGTTCAAGCTATTACTGCACTGCAACAGCGCTGTGCCCAAATTTTAGACAGCAACGACCTGTCTGCTTGGCCTGACCTGTTTACGGGGCAAGGCTGCTACCGGCTGCAGTCGCGCGAAAACTTCGATGCAAGCCTACCGCTGTCGGTCATGCACCTGACCAGCCAAGGCATGCTGCGCGACCGCGTGGTGGCCGTCTCCAGCACCCTTTACCACCAGCCGTACTACCAGTGCCATGTGTGCAGTGCGCCCATGCTCACGGCGCTAAGCGGCAGTGCCGTGCGCAGTGCGTCTAGCTACCTGGTGGTGCGCACCCAGCGCGACGGTATGCCGCATATTTTGAGCGTGGGCCGTTACATTGACGAGATAGTGCTGCACGATGGTGCATGGCTATTTGCCCAGAGAATAGCCGTTTTTGACAATGATCTGATTGCCAATTCCATCATCAAACCGGTCTGAACCGCTCTACACTGTGGCAGCCATATCGGGTTAGCGCTAATGCTGCCCAGCACGGTTTGCACTAAATTACTTTTAGCTTAAACATTTTTACTGGAAACCTTAACTATGACCACCCGTCGCCACCTTCTTACGCGCAGCGCAGCCATCGTGGGCGCTGCGTCCACAGGCCTCCTGTTGCCTGAAATAGCCCGTGCACAGGGCACCAAAGTACGCGTCGGCCTGATGCTGCCCTACACCGGTACCTTCGCGCAGCTGGGTGTAGCGATAGAAAACGGCTTTCGCATGGCGCTGGCCGAGCAAGGTGGCAAGCTGGGCGGCCGCGAGGTGGAGTTTTTTAAGGTGGATGATGAATCTGACCCGTCCAAAGGCGTAGAAAACGCCACCAAACTGGTGCAGCGCGACAAGGTAGACGTGCTGGTGGGCACGGTGCACAGCGGCGTGCAGATGGGGATTCACAAGGTGGCCCGCGAGAGCGGCGTGCTCAGCCTGATACCCAACGCCGGTGTGCATGCTGCCACCCGTGCGCTGTGCGCGCCCAATGTGTTTCGCACCTCTTTTAGCAACAGCCAGCCAACGCGCGCCCTGGGCAAGGTGATGGTCGACAAAGGCCATAAAAATGCGGTGTGGATTACCTGGAAGTACGCCGCAGGCGACGAAGCACTAGAGGGCTTTAAAGAAGGCTTTTTGGCAGCGGGCGGCACCATCGTCAAAGAAATGAGTTTGCCGTTTCCCAACGTAGAGTTTCAAGCTTTCTTGACCGAGATTGCCTCGCTCAAGCCCGATGCGGTGGCCTGCTTCTGGGCGGGCGGAGGTGCCGCTAAATTTATCAAAGACTATGCCGCCGCAGGCCTTAAAGACAAAATCCCGCTGTATGGCTCGGGCTTTTTAACCGAAGGCGTGCTGGACGCAGCGGGCCCGGCAGCCGAAGGCATTATCACCACCATGCACTACAGCGACTCGCTGGACACTGCGCGCAACAAAGCCTTCCGCCTGGCCTATGCCAAAAGTTTCAAAGCGCAGCCCGATGTGTATGCCGTACAAGGCTACGACACCGGCTTGCTGCTGGTGCAAGGTGCCAACGCAGTGAAAGGCGATTTGGCTAACAAAGCCGCCCTCTACGCCGCCATGGAAGGTGCCCGCATCGACAGCCCACGCGGCATGTGGACCATGAGCAAAGCACACAACCCTGTGCAAGACATCTACATTCGCAAGGTAGAAAACAAAGAAAATAAAGTCATTGGCGTAGCCGCCAAAGCGCTGGCCGACAGTGGCGCAGGCTGCAAGATGGGCTAGTTGCTATGACTTTATCTACTTACCTGCTGTACCTTGCCGCCGTCGCTCTGCTGGTGTTTACGCCCGGCCCCACCATGCTGATGAGCATGACCAATGCCATAGCGCACGGGGCACCCAAGGCGATGGCATCGGCCAGTGGCAGCATTACCGCTGCGCTGGGCATGATTTTGCTGTCCTCGCTGGGCTTGGGGGCGGTGCTGGCGGCATCGGACACGGCGTTTTGGATTTTAAAACTGGCAGGCGGTGCGTATTTGATTTATCTGGGCGTTAAAACCTTTCGCAGCCCCGTGAGCAGTTTTGATATGCCTGCAGCGTCTGATCTTGGCGGCGCGTCTTCAGGCATGTCGATGCGCAAGCTGTATGTGCAAGGCCTGCTGGTGGGCGGCAGCAACCCTAAAGCTTTACTGTTTTTTGCAGCGTTCTTTCCGCAGTTTGTGGATGCAGCGCAAGCTTGGGCACCGCAGTTTGCTATTTTGGCGTTGACGTTTGTAGCCTTTGAGTTCACCACGCTGAGTGTTTGCACTTTGTTTGCTGCACGTATTGCGCCTTGGTTGCGCCAGGCAGGCCGTGCACGGGTGTTCAACCGTGTCTCGGGCAGTTTGTTTGCGGCCATGGGCTGCCTGCTATTGGCCGCGCGCAAATAAGTGCACGCCTGATTCAACCCGTTTGGGCTGAACTTGTATGGTCAGCTTGGCTTTCGTACTAGACCAGGTCAGCGGCACTACTCCAGCTTCGCGGCTGTCCTGGTCTTGCCGGTGTGGTGGGCACCTGAACGCCATTGCTGACACCGTCTTTCCGCCATGGCGAATCTCGCGCCAACGCAGACCCGCCACACTTGCTGCACTGGTGCTTGGCTTGGACGGCGTAGCGGCATTAAGGAGGAGGCCGAAGGCCGTGGGACAGCCGAGGAGCCGTCCAAGCCAAGCACCTGGGCGTACAAATATCCTGTGCTCGTTGACTGGGCTTCCAAGCTAACCGCAAACTAAATTTACTTTTTTCACGGTATTTCAGACAGCCCCTATTTTTAGAAACTCCTCACACAGAGATCAGTAAGTCTCTAAGTGCAAGCGGCCTTCTTTTTTCAGCGTTGCCCCTAGTGCGTCCCACGCCAAGCCTGCTTGCTGCGCCACATCGCGCAGTGCCAGCAGCACGCCCTCTTCCATGCTTTTCAGACCGCACACATAAATGTAGGTGTTGGCATCGGCCAGTAGCGCGCCGATGTCAGCAGCGCGCTCGCGCAGCACATCTTGCACATAGCGCTTTGGCTGGCCTGGCGTGCGTGAGAAGGCAAAGTTGGTATCGATAAAGTCTTTGGGCAGGCTTTGCAGCGGGCCAAAATACGGCAGCTCTTCTTGCGTGCGGGCACCAAAAAACAGCATCAACTTGCCGTCCACGGGTTGACCCAGCTGGCGCTGCCTGCGCCGCCATTCGGTCATGGCGCGCATGGGGGCGCTACCGGTGCCGGTGCAAATCATCACAATGTTAGACGGTGCGTGGTTGGGTATTAAAAAGCTGTTGCCAAACGGGCCTATCACTTGCACCGTGTCGCCCACTTTTACGTCGCACATAAAGTTAGATGCCACACCGCGAACTGGCTGGCCTTGGTGGTCTTCCAACACGCGTTTGATAGTCAGCGACAAGTTGTTGTAGCCAGGCCGCTCGCCATTGCGGGGGCTGGCAATGGAGTATTGGCGGGCGTAGTGCAACTTGCCATTGGCATCTTGGCCTGGAGGCACCACGCCAATAGACTGACCTTCCAGCACCGGGAAAGGCAGGCCCGCAAAATCCAGCACGATGTGGTGGGTGTCGTAGTCTTTGCCTACAGCCGTTACGCGCACATTGCCTGTCACGGTGGCAGTGATGGGGTTTTTAGGGCCGTGCAGATTGGTGACTGCTTGGGCTGCTGAGCTGGGAGGGATGATGGAGCCAAAGACTGATGAAGTTACCGCCATATCGCCAACAGCTTGGGCGTTAGCAGCGCTGTCTGTAGAACCGGCGCTAGCAGTAGCATCATCGCCTGTCACACCCGCCTCGGTCAGCTGCTCTGGCGTCCACTCTTCGGGCAAATCCTCCCAAGTCAATTGCTCTGCAGGCGTGTAAGCCTTGAGCTTGGGCATAGTGCGCCAGTTGTCGATCGACCCGGTGGGGCACGGCGAAATGCAGGCCATGCACAGGTTGCAAATATCCGCATCAACAACATAGTTCAAGTCGTCATGCGTAATAGCTTTGACCGGGCAAATCGACTCGCAGGTGTTGCAGCGAATGCAGATAACCGGGTCGATCAGGTGCTGTTTGATGGCGATATTGGTGGTCATGGAAAGTATTTTATAGAGCGTTTCTGAGTTTGCGACACTGCTGCATTCTTGCATTCGTTTGGGCTGATGCTTCTACGCCCCTGTGCTTGGTACACGACAGATGAATACCAAGCGTCTTCCCAAGATCAGGCCGGTGGTGTGCTCAGCGTAGCGGCATCAAGGAGGAGGCAGCGGCCCTAGGCCGCCACGGGGGACAGCCGCGCAGCTGAGCACACCGCCGGCTTGATCCCGTACAAAACTTGCCCGGTTCCTCGGCGTAACAGCCGAGCGGCGCATCGTTTAATTGAAGCGAATGTACTCAAAGTCCGGCAATTGGCGATTGATACCAATAGCGGGCGGCGCGATCCAGTTGGCGTATTTGCCCACTTCCACCACACGGCCCATCAGGCTGGCCACGTAAGCACGGTCTTCGCCCGTAGGCAGCCATGAGCCTTCATTGGCTAACCATTCAGCGTCCGACAAAATCCGGCCTTCTGGCGAAACTCTGACACCAGACAGCGCGCCAATATTGCGGTGAAACGCCTTGTGCGGCACGCGCAGCTGCGCAGCAATACCGGCCTTAGTCAGCACCTTATTCCAGCGCTCTACGCCTGCGACCGAGTCTTTGATGTAGTCGTCGCGCAGCACTTCGTTTAACGCGTTGAGCATAGGCACTTCTTTGTCCACCAGCTGGCCATTGCGCTCTTCCAGCACTTTATAGGTTTGGCCTTTGAGCGAATGGTCGTCCGTGCGCTTGCCTTCTTCGTAGCGGCCTTTCAAGCCCGTGTTGTAGAAGGTGGCGGCGTTGCTGGACTCGTCTGCACCAAACAAATCAATCGTCACGCTGTAATGGAAGTTGATATAGCGCTGCACAGTGGGCAAGTCGATTACACCTGCCGCGCGCAGCTTGCTTACGTCGTCGGTTTTTAGCTCGTTCATCACCTGCGCGGTGCGCTGGATGACGCGGGAGATGCCGCTTTCGCCCACAAACATGTGGTGGGCTTCTTCAGTTAACATAAATTTCGTGGTACGGGCCAGTGGGTCAAAGGCACTCTCGGCCAGCGCGGCCAGCTGGAACTTGCCATCGCGATCGGTAAAGTAAGTGAACATAAAGTAGCTCAGCCAATCGGGCGTAGCTTCGTTGAACGCGCCCAAGATGCGTGGGTTGTTCTCGTCACCACTGCGGCGTACCAGCAGCGCGTCGGCTTCTTCGCGGCCATCGCGGCCAAAGTGCTTGTGCAACAGGTACACCATGGCCCACAGATGGCGGCCTTCTTCTACGTTGATTTGATACAGGTTGCGCAGGTCGTACATGCTGGGCGCGGTCAGGCCCAGGTGGCGCTGCTGTTCCACCGATGCAGGCTCGGTGTCGCCCTGGGTCACAATAATGCGGCGCAGGTTGGCACGGTATTCGCCAGGCACGTCCTGCCACACTTTCTCGCCTTTGTGGTCACCGAATTGAATTTTGCGGTCTTGCTCGCCTTGGTTTAAAAAGATACCCCAGCGGTAGTCACGCATTTTGACGTGGTCAAACTGTGCCCATCCTGCTGGGTCTACACTGACAGCCGTACGCAGGTAGACATTGCTGTCTTGAGAGCCTTCAGGGCCAATGTCGTCCCACCAGTTGATAAAGTTAGGCTGCCACTGCTCTAGCGCGCGCTGGAGGGTGCGGTCTTCGCCCAGGTTGACGTTGTTGGGGATTTTTTCGCAGTAGTTGATGGTGGGCATCATGATCTCCGTAAATTCAAAATGCTAAGTGGCTAAGTTATTCGGTTGCAGCGCCCCACCGCAGTGACACTGCACAACTTAAATTCTTTAGACGCGATTCCAGTCGAAGGCTGTCTTTTCACCCTTGCCATAGACCTTCAAAGCGCCCTTCTCTCCCACGGCGTTAGGCCGCTGGAAGATCCAGTTTTGCCAAGCAGTGAGGCGGCCAAACACGCGGGTAAACATGTTTTCTGGCCCATTGAACCGTAAATTAGCCTCCATGCCGGTGAGCGCATCTGGCGATATAGCCACACGCTCTTCAATGGCAATGCGCACCTCGTCAGCCCAGTCGATGTCGTCGGGGTTGCTTGTTGCCAAGCCCAGAGCAAAGGCGGCATCTGCGTCTAGCGCCATGCCCGTCTGCGCGCGCACGGCATCTAATGCAGGCTGCTCGTTGTAGAAGCGGCGCTGCAGGCGGGTTTGCTCAGTCACCATGGGGTAGAGGCTGAAATTCACCTCGCTCACGGTCACCTTGGGTGCGGCGGCTGCGTCGTCTGGCAGGGCCAGCTGGTAAATACGGTCACAGGCCAAGGCCAGCTCCAGGAAGGTGCCTGCAAAGCATGAGCCTTGCTCCACAAAGGCAAACAGACTGCGCGATGACACATCTAAACGGCTGAAAGTACGGCGCAGCAGACCAATAGTTTCGCGCACCAGCCAGTGTGTTTGGTGGGCCAGCAAGGTAGCGTCCATCGCCCTCACTGCGGCCACATCGCCTTGGGTTTTGATGAGCCATAAGCCAATGTCCAGCTCGTTAGTGCGCATGGACAAAATGGCATCTTCCAGCTGGCGGGCCAGTGCTAGTGGGTACCAGTCAGCTCCTGCAGCCTCAATGCCTGCTAGGTCGGTAGGCTGCACACTGTGCGGGGCTTTAACGGTGAAAGTTGCAGTGCGCTTGGCGCGGTCGATCTCTACCGTGACAAGCGGATAACGCAGAGCATCGGCCTCTACCGTGCAAGGGATGGCAGTGAGTGCCACGCCTTTGCCATTGGCCGGCCGGTCGCTCAGAGCTGCCAGTTGCAAGGCGCGCTCTTGCACTTTTTGGACAAACACCTGGGGCTTGGCAATATCGTCCACCAAGCGCCAGTCTTTGGCCTTTTGGCCGCGCACGCCCTCCACGCTGGTGCAAAAAATATCCGCCAGGTCGTGGCGCACATGGCGCTTGTCGGTCACGCGGGTAAGGCCCCCTGTGCCAGGCAAAACGCCCAAAAGCGGCACTTCGGGCAGGCTGACGGCTGAGGCGCGATCGTCAACCAGAATAATTTCATCGCAAGCCAACGCTACTTCGTAGCCGCCTCCTGCGCAAGCCCCGTTCACCGCAGCCAAGAATTTAAGTCCGCTGTGCTTGGACGAGTCTTCCAAGCCATTGCGCGTCTCGTTGGTAAATTTGCAGAAATTTACCTTCCAGGCGTGGCTGGATACGCCCAGCATGAAGATGTTGGCGCCCGAACAAAACACTTTTTCTTTGGCACTGGTCAGCACCACAGTGCGCACCTCGGGGTGCTCAAAGCGCACGCGGTTGATGGCATCGTTCAGTTCAATGTCTACGCCTAGGTCATAGCTGTTGAGCTTAAGCTTGTAACCAGGGCGCAGGCCCGCATTTTCATCAAAGTCAGCTTTTAGCGTTGCCACAGCACCGTCGCAGCTTAGCTTCCAGTGTTTGTACTGGGACGGATGGGTTTGGTATTCAACACGGCTCTGGATGGTCATGGGAATGGGGTCTCCTGATTGAAATGGCGCATTAGATTACTTTATGATTTACCTATATTATGCATAATACTGCATAATTTGATTATTCGTCAAGCATTAGTATAGTAATTTGCAATATATTGCATGCAATCAAGCAGATGGCCTGATGCAAGCCATCAAGAGGCGAAAAACGCTTGCACAAGCGCTGCCCAGTAGGCGGCACCGATGGCGATATTGTCATCGTTGAAATCGTAGCTGGGGTTGTGCACCATGCATGCGCCCGCGCAATCGCCGTCACCATTGCCTATAAATAAATAACTGCCGGGTATTTTTTCAAGCATGAAGGCGAAGTCTTCACTGCCAGTGATGGGGGGACCGTGCAATACGACGCGTTCAGGCCCCACCAAGTTAAGGGCCACTTGCCGCGCAAAGTCGGTCTCGCGTACAGCGTTTACCAAGACGCAGTAGCCTTTTCGCCAATCGATCTCTGCCTGCACACCAAAGCTGCTCGCTTGTGCATGCACCAAAGCCTTGATGCGTTCCTCCAGCAGCAGCCGCACTTGAGGGTCGAGCGCACGCACACTCAGTTCGCTTGAGAACGAATTAGGCCAGCCTTTGTTTGACCGTGTGGGGCGGAAAAACGAAATGACGGTTTTTGGCATGCACATCGTTTCACGCGCACGCGTACTGGTGGACGAGGCCAATGAACTTCGCCAAACCAGCATGCAGCTGCAAAAAGGTGAAATTGGCCAATTTCGCATCGGCATGGGCTCTGGGCCGGGTGCCATGCTGATGACCCCTATGCTGATGCTGATGGCGACCCAGTACCCCAATGCCCATTGCGATATTTCGCGCGGCAGCACCGCGTTGTTGGTACAAGCCCTGCGCGAACGTTTGCTAGATGCGCTAATTTTAGACATTCGTTCTGTGCAACCTGCGGTTGATTTGAAGGTTGAAGCCATCTATGAAATGGCCGGCGCTTTCATGTGCCGACCAGACCACCCCTTGGCGCAGAAAACCAGCGTGCCCTTTGCCATGGTGCAGCGCTACCCCATCGCTTCTACCCCTTTAAGCGATGAAGTAGCGCGCATTTTGATGGAGCGGTTTGGACCAGAGGCGCATCCCGACAAACTGGTTAACCTGCGCTCTGAAGAAATTTCCAGCCTGCTGGATGTGGCGCGCAAAAGCGATACCATCGTGCTGGCCATTCGCGCCTCGGCGCTCGATTTGGTAGAGCTGCCCGTCGTGCCGCCTTTGAACGCCAAAGCGCGCTTTGGCTTGGTAACCATTGCCTCGCGTACCGAAGCTGCGCTGTTGGGCAAAATACGCACGCTGATGCACGAAGTTTTAAGAGACTCACCGCCTAAATCCTAAACCCAGCTGTTTACTATTAATTTAATAGCTGCTTAGTTAGCATTTCCTTGGGCGACAGGGCTATTTACCTCATAAAAATGCTCTTTGTACCCATAAACCATCTCAATCTGGCAACTGCAGTTTTTGCCGCACCAGCAACCGCAAGGTTGAAAAAGTAGCCTGCAAACTTTGCGCACTGGTGTCGATGTGCATTTGCGCCTTGGAGTAAAAAGCCGCGCGCCCAGCCAAAATACCTTTGAGGTCTTGCATAGCTTCTTTGCTGGCGGCCATAGGGCGCAAGTCGCCCTGCGCTGCCACACGCTGCAGGTGGTCCTGCGGGTCAGCTTGCAGCCACACGGTGCTGCACTGGGACAGCAGCTGGGTGAACGTAGCTGCCTCTGATACCAAGCCACCGGGGGTGGCAATCACCACCTCTGAGTAGGTTTTAACCAGCTCTTGCAATGCGCGCCGTTCGTACCGGCGGTAGGCGTTCGCGCCGTACAGAGCCTGTATTTCGGCCACACTGCCGCCTGCGAGTTTTTCAACTTCGCGGCTCAGTTCTACAAATGGGTAGCCCAAGTCGTGCGCCAGCATGGCACCCAGCGTAGATTTGCCCGCACCGCGCAGGCCAATCAGGGCAATTCGCTTGCTGGCCGAGCCATCACCCGCCTGGGCAGTGCCCAGCATGTCACCCAGCGCAATGCGCACGCGCTGCAAAGCGGTGTCGTCTTGGGCGGACAGCAGCTCGCGGATCATCAGCCACTCGGGTGACGATGTGGTGATGTCGCCAATCAGCTCGCTGACTGCGCACTGCAACGCGCCTGAGACTTGCAGCAGCACCAAAACCGAGGCATTGCCTACGCCATACTCCATATTGGCCAAATGCCGCTCTGACACACCCGCCGCCAGCGCCACGGCCTTGCGGGTCATGCCTCGGCGGGCGCGCAAAGCCGCCATGCGCTGGCCTAAGGCAACCAAATAGGGGTGCGGCTCTGGTGCATCGACCTCTTTGGCGGCCACTGCTTGCGCACCTGCCAGCCCTTTTGGGGGCAGCTTGCTTGCTTTGGCTACAGCTAATTTATGCAATATAGTGCTTGACTTCATTTTTAAATTCGATTATCTTTAATAAGTGCACAATACTTCACATCAGGTAAAGATGCAATCTTAACCCTCTTCGATCAACCCTCTAAGGCCTGCCCTCTTTAACCCATTCGAGCGCTCTATAGTTTGGCAACCCAGTAGGCCCACTGCGATGGGCAGGTTGCACCCCTTCAGGAGACACCTTGACAAACCCTTCTACATCGGCCCAAGTGCCCAGCTTTACTCCGCCTGGCGCGCGGTTTAATTTTGCCCAGCACCTGCTGGCACTCAACCAGCAGCGGGCAGGCAAAGCAGCCTACATCGACGACCAAGGCAGCCTCACCTACGGCAACCTAGACCGGCGCGTACGCAGCACAGCAGCCGCCTTGCTGGCCATGGGACTACGCCGAGAAGAGCGCGTACTGCTGCTGATGCACGACTGCAACGACTGGCCCGTGGCGTTTTTAGGAGCGCTGTACGCAGGCATCGTGCCGGTGGCGGTTAACACCCTACTGACACCCGAAGATTACGCCTACATGCTGCAACACAGCCGGGCGCAAGCTGCACTGGTGTCAGCCGCCCTGCTGCCTGCGTTGCAAGCGGCTATGGCGCTAGGCGGGCATGAGGTTAGCAATGTCAACGTGATCGTCTCGCGCCCGCCTGCAGCCCTGCCAGCGGGTATGGTGGCTATGGACAGCCTGCTGGCGCAGCACGCGCCCCTGACCAGCGCCACGCCCACCAGCCCTGATGACCCAGGCTTTTGGCTGTATTCCTCCGGCTCCACAGGTAAACCCAAAGGCACCTTGCACAGCCACGGCAACCCCTACTGGACGGCCCAGCTGTATGGCACAGCGCTGCTGGGCCTGCGCGAGCAAGATGTGTGCTTTTCAGCGGCCAAGCTGTTTTTTGCCTACGGCTTGGGCAATGCACTGACCTTCCCCTTAAGCGTAGGAGCCACCACTATTTTGATGGCCGAACGGCCTACGCCAGACGCGGTTTTTAAACGCTGGTTGGGCCAAGTGGGCAAGGTTAAACCCAGCATTTTCTTTGGCGCACCCACCGGCTTTGCGGGGATGCTGGCCGCGCCCAATCTGCCTGCTAGAGATGCTGTAAGTCTGCGCATGGCCTCGTCTGCTGGCGAGGCGCTGCCCAAAGAGCTCGGCGAGCGGTTTACTGCGCACTTTGGGGTAGAAATTATTGACGGCATCGGGTCCACCGAGATGCTGCACATTTACCTGTCCAACCAGCCCGGCAAAGTACGCTACGGCACCACAGGCTGGCCGGTGCCCGGCTACACCATAGAGCTGCGCGGCGACGACGGCCACGCCGTAGCTGACGGCGAGCCAGGCGACTTGTATGTGCAAGGCCCCAGCGCCGCCGTGATGTACTGGGGCAACCGCGAAAAATCGCGCGTTACCTTTCAAGGCGCGTGGACGCAAAGTGGCGACAAATACGTGCGCAATACCGATGGCAGCTACACCTACTGCGGCCGTGGAGATGACATGCTCAAAGTCAGCGGTATCTATGTGTCGCCTTTTGAAGTAGAGGCCACCTTGGCACAGCACCCCGGCGTGCTGGAGTGCGCGGTAATTGGCAAAGAAGACGCGCAAGGGCTGACCAAAACCAAAGCCTACGTAGTGCTCAAAAAGGGCTACCAGGTCGACGAGGCCACTTTGAAAACCTTTGTCAAAGACAGGTTGGCTCCGTACAAATACCCGCGCTCCATAGAATTTATTGACGAGCTGCCCAAAACCGCCACGGGTAAAATCCAGCGTTTCCGCTTGCGCGACATCGCGCAAGCGGCCTGAGAAGAACCCAAACCAAAAAACCAGCGCCAGCGCATGCAAAACCCCATTTACCCGATTAAGCCCCCATGAGCCTGGCCAGTTTTTTGATCCAATTGCTCAACAGCGTGCAGTACGGCTTGCTGCTGTTCATGCTGGCGGCAGGCCTTACCTTGATCTTCGGCATCATGGGCGTGGTTAACTTGGCGCATGGTAGCTTCTACATGCTGGGTGCTTACCTGGCTTGGTGGCTGTCCACCCTGACAGGCAGTTTGACGCTGGCTATCATCTTGGGTGTGGTGCTGTCTGTGCTGTTTGGCTTGGCGTTGGAACGCCTGCTGTTTCGCCACTTCTACCAGCGCAGCCACCTAGACCAGGTGCTGCTGACCTTTGGCCTGATCTACATCTTTGAGGAGACCCGCTCCATCCTGTGGGGCGACGATGTGCATGGCGTAACCATACCCGAGGCATTGTCTGCCTCCATAGCGCTGACCGACAACCTCTCCTACCCGGTGTACCGCCTGTTCATGAGCGGCCTGTGCATTGCGCTGGCTTTGGCTTTGTACCTGCTGATCTCCAAAACCAAGCTAGGCATGAAGATTCGCGCGGGTGCTTTTAACCGGGACATGGCCGAGTCGTTGGGAGTCAATGTCAAGCTGATCCAAATGCTTGTGTTTGCGCTGGGTGTAGCGCTGGCAGCTATCGCGGGCATGATTGCCTCGCCAATTGCATCTGTTTACCCCAACATGGGTTCCAGTGTGCTGATCATGTGCTTTGTGGTGGTGGTGATAGGGGGCATAGGCTCGGTGCGCGGGGCCTTGGTGGCGGCGCTGCTGGTAGGGCTGGTAGACACCTTTGGCAAGGTGCTTTTCCCCTCGGTGGCCAGCATGCTGGTGTATGTGCTGATGGCGCTGGTGCTGCTGTTTAAGCCCGAAGGCTTGTTTAAGCAATGAAAGCTCCCGCATGAGCGCAGTGCATAACAACCTAGAGCAACTGCCGCGCAGTGTGCAGCTTAGCTTAGGTTTGGCCGCCGTTGCATTGGCGGTGTTTCCGTTTGTAGGCAGCGATTTTTATATTGGCTTGGTCAGCCGCATGATGATCATGGCGCTGTTTGCCATGAGCCTGGACGTGCTGCAAGGCGTAACGGGTTTGGTCTCGCTTGGCCATGCGGCTTACTTTGGCATAGCGGGCTATGTGCTGGCCTTTGTGTCACCCGCAGACAGTGGGGCTAGCCTGTGGTGGAGCTTGCCGTTGGCGGTGGGCGCGTCAGCCCTGGCGGCGGCGGTGATTGGTTTTTTAGTGGTGCGCACACATGGTATTTATTTCATCATGGTTACCATGGCGTTTGCACAAATGGTGTTCTTTGCGTTTTTTGACAACAAAGCACTGGGCGGGTCGGACGGGCTGTACATCAACCTCAAGCCCACCGTGCTTGTGGGCAGCTTTGAACTGCTCAATTTAGACAACAAGCGCAGTCTGTACTATGCGGTATTTGCCTGCATGCTGGTGGTGTATGCATTTTTGCGCCGCTTGCTGCAAAGCCCATTTGGCCGCACGCTGAGCGGTATCCGCATGAATGAGCACCGCATGCGCGCCATGGGCTATTACACACTGGGCTACAAGCTGGCAGCGTTTACTTTGGCGGGCGCTTTGGCAGGCGTGGCGGGTTATTTATGGGGCGTGCAAACCGGCTATATCAACCCAGAGCTGATGGGTTTTCATAACAGCGCACATGTCATCATGATGGTGATACTGGGCGGTATGGGTAACTTTGCTGGCGCTATGGTGGGTGCGTTTGCGTTTGAGTTGTTTTTGCACTGGTTTAAAGATATTACCAAGCATTGGCAGCTGCTGATGGGCACGCTAATGGTGCTGGTAGTCATTTTTGCGCCACGCGGTTTGCTGGGCTTGGTGGACAAGCTAACGTCGTCAGCTAAACCAGGGCAGCGCCATGACTGAGGCCCTGCTGGTAGCCAAGCACCTTACCAAGCGCTTTGGTGGTTTAGCAGCGGTAAACGACATCTCCATCAGCCTGCACCGCAGCACCATCCATGCGGTCATCGGCCCCAACGGCGCAGGCAAGTCCACACTGGCCAATTTGCTGTCGGGCGACCTGACCCCCACCAGCGGCAGCGTGTACCTGTGCGGCCGCAACATGACCGGCGCTGCGCCCGAAAAAATAGCGCGTGCAGGCTTGGGCCGCAGCTACCAAAAAACCAATATTTTTTTGCCGTTGTCGGTGTGGCAGAACGTGCACTTGGCGGCCCAGTCGCGTGCGCAGCATGCTGCGCGCTGGCTAACCCCAGCCAATGCTTTTGTGCCCGCCAACCAACGCGCTGAGCATGCCATAGCGCAGGCTGGCTTGGCAGACCGCAGCCACACGCAAGCTGCCGCCCTGCCCCACGGTGCGCAGCGCCAGCTAGAAATTGCGATGGCGCTGGCCACCCAGCCGCAAGTGCTGCTGTTAGACGAGCCGCTGGCGGGCATGGGCCAGGCCGAGGCTGAGCAAATGATTGCCCTGCTGCACACCCTTAAACAAGACCACGCCATCATGCTGGTAGAGCATGACATGGACGCTGTGTTTGCCTTGGCCGACCAACTCACTGTAATGGTCAACGGCACTGTGATTGCCAGCGGCACCCCGGCCCAGGTGCGCAGTAATGCTGCGGTGCAAGCGGCTTATTTAGGCGAGGAGCTTGCAGCTGAAGATACCTCAGGCAACAAAGCGCCGGACGCAACCAGCGCAATAACGCTTGGAGCGCCACGGTGAGCCAACCTGAACAGCCCAGCAGCTCTGGCGCACCCGCCACTTCACTTATTGACGTACGCGGCTTGCACAGCTACTACGGAGCCAGCCATATTTTGCGCGGCATTGACTTGCGTGTGCGCCCTGGTGAAACTGTAGGCCTGATGGGGCGCAACGGCATGGGCAAGTCCACCTTGCTTAAATCTATCGTCGGTTTGGTTAAGCCCGCACGCGGCAGCGTGCATATTGCTGGGCGTGACATGACAGGCAAGTCAGCCTGTGCAGTAGCGCACCTTGGCGTAGCCTATGTGCCCGAGGGGCGAGGTATTTTTGGCAACCTGAGCGTGAAAGAAAATTTGGTGATGGCTGCACGGCCTGGTACGCGGGGCCAGCAAGACTGGACGTATGCGCGCGTGCTGGAGACCTTCCCGCGCCTGCAAGAGCGCCTGGGCCACGGTGGGCAACAGCTGTCGGGCGGCGAGCAGCAAA
>JAYSRE010000166.1:0-3296 GCA_043721235.1 Polaromonas sp.
GTAGAGATTCACTACACATCAATCTATCTCAGCAACTAAATCTGTTACTCTGTCAAAGCACTTGATCTAGCTCCATACAAAGCATCTAGTATTCATAAGCTTTCAACCTTATTTAACGCCACCAACCCAAGTAAATCCTGCTCAAGCAGCTATGAAATCTGCAGCAGATTTAGGCTGATACTCCCAACCCATGCTTTTGCACTACTGCCAGCAGCTTTAGCGCCATGCCGCTGGGGCGCTTGGCACCAGTCTCCCACTTTTGCACGGTAGATTCGCTAGTATTGAGATAGCGGGCAAATATGGGTTGGCTTGCGTGGTTTAGTTCGCGCAGCTTTTTGATTTGCTGGGGCTGAATGTCGGCAGGCACGGCCAGGCAGTTGTCGTCAAAGCTGCGCATGGTGGCTTTGTTGATAGCGCCTATTTTGAGCAAGGCGTTGGCAGACGTGTGGATGGCTTCGAATGCGTCGGATTTGAATTTGGGTTTGGTTGCGGTTTTAACTGCGGGCTTAATTGCGGGTTTAGTTATAGGTTTGGTGGCAATGATGTGTCTTCACAAAACGTTGATTGTCTGTCAGTTGCATGGCGCTGCCCTAGCCCACCATCACTTCACATCAAACTCCAGCACTTTGACCAGCTTGCCTTCGATGTACAGTTTGAAGCTGTAGCGGCCTGCAGGGTCGCCGTCGACAATGGACCACACTCTGTACAGCAGGCCTGACTTGTCGGGTTGCATTTCAAAATCGGTGGTGGCTACCCTGCTGTCGTCAGAGACGGTGCGGGTGCCTGTGATGTCGGTTGCGCCCCAGGTGACGGGAAAGTCAGGCAGGATGAGTTCTTCGCGCATTTTGACAGTGGGGGTGGGGTTGGACTTGTGTGTGCGTAGCTGAACAACCCAGCCGAAGGGTTGCCCGGGGACTAGGGGCACGTCAGTGGTGGCGCTAAAGTTAAAGTCGTCGGGTGCTGTATTGAACACGCCTACTTTGGCGCTGATGATTTGGTAGCCATGCGCTTGGCGGGTTTTGCTTTTAACAAGCTGGGGCGTTGGGGCGATGGCAGCCACATCGGGTGCGGCTGCTTTGGCTGGGGGTGCTGCTGCGGCGGCAGGGCTGAAAGCGGGGTTGCACAGGGCTAAGCCAACGAGCAGCGCGGGAATAATTTGTTTCATGAAAATTCGTCTTGAGGGTGGCTGACAATTTGCCGCTGACTAGCCTATCTATGCGGTGAATCAGCGGCACCTTTAACGTTAAATTTTCGCAGAACGGATGCTGGCGACGGCGTGATTAACGCACGCTTATGCGTTATATATGGATGATTAAAAACCTCTTGATAACTATTAATTCAATAGCTGCCTGAGCAGTATTTACTTGGCCTGCAGTCTATTTATCTATTAAAAAATCAACCAAAACACGCACTTTGGCGGCCAAGTGTTTGTTCTGCGGGTACAGCAGATAAAACGGCCGGGTGCGGCCTGTGAAGGGTTGCAGCACTTCGGTTAATTCATTGGCATAGCTGCTTGCTATCCAGCCCATGGTTTGCACTAGGCCCATGCCTGCGCGGGCTAGCACTACGGCACCTAGCGGGTCTTCGGACACTTGCACGCTGCTGTGTGGTTGCAGCTCAATCGGCTGGCCGTTTTGCATAAACAGCCAAGGCATGGCGCGGCCTGTGCTGGGCAGGGTGAAGGGCAGCAGGGTGTGCTGCCCTTTGTGTTGTGCGGTGTCTTGCAGGTCTTGCAAACTGTGCGGTGTGCCGCGTGCGCGCAGGTAGGTGGGGCTGGCGTAAACACCCACGGGGGCGTCTTCTAGCTTGCGGGCCACTAGGCGCGAATCGGGCGGCGTGCCTTGGCGAATGGCCACGTCGTAGCCTTCGTCGACAAAGTCGATATTGCGGTTTGAAATATTAATGTCCAGCTCTACATCGGGGTACAGCGCGCGAAACGCGGGCAGGTGCGGCAGCAGGCGGTAGTGCGCGTAGGTGCTGGGCACGCTAATGCGCAGGTTGCCGCGCGCCTGCGTGTGCTGGCCGGTAATGCTGCGCTGAGCGTCATCAATTTGACTTAATGCCGCGCGGCATTGCTCGTAGTACATGCGGCCATCGTCAGTCAGCTGCATGCTGCGCGTGGTGCGCCTAAACAGCTTGTTGCCCAGCCGCTCTTCTAGCCGGCCTACGCTGCGGCTGACGGCGGCTGGTGTTAGCGCCAGCGCGCGGGCGGCGGCGGTAAAGCTGCCTAGCTCGGCCGCTTTGCAAAAGATGGCGATGCTGCCCAGCTGGGTGTGTAGTGCGTCCATAGTTCGTCAATAGCTTTGAGGTTGATTAATTACATGAAGTATCAATTAAATCAAATTAAAGGGTATTTATCTAACTTTAGCATTGCAATATAGTCACTCTAGTGGTTTTAAACCACCTTTATTTTCCCCCTTTGAAGGAGCTTTGTATGCAACCCGTTTTGATGATCGTTACCTCGCACGCCCAGCTGGGCAATACTGGCAAACCTACCGGCATTTGGGCCGAAGAGCTCACCACGCCCTACTACGCGCTGCAAGACGCAGGTTTTGAGGTGACTTTGGCGTCGCCCCAAGGCGGCAAGCCACCGTTTGTGGCCGACTCGCTAGAAATTAAGCCAGAAGATAAAAACAGCACCGTCACCCGCTTTTTAGCCGACCCAGTGGCCATGGGCAAATTTAACGCTACACACAAAGCCGCTGCCATGAAAGCAGCCGACTTTAGCGCCGTGTTTTTACCCGGCGGCCACGGCACCATGTGGGACACCGCCACTGACACCGCCACTGCACAGCTGGTAGCAGACAGCTTTAACGCAGGCAAGCCCACCGCAGCGGTATGCCACGGCCCAGCAGGCTTGGTTAACGCGCTACGCACTGATGGCAAAAGCATCTTGTTTGGCAAAAAAGTCAACGGCTTTACCAATGCCGAAGAAACCGCCGCGGGCCTGATGGACGTAGTGCCTTTTCACCTGGAAACCAAAATGCGCGAACTGGGCGGCGTGTTTGAAAACGGCCCCGACTGGGCACCCTACGCCGTGCGCGATGGCCACTTGATTACCGGACAAAACCCCGCATCTAGTGCGCTGGTGGCCACACATGTAGTGGCGGCGCTGCAAGGCAAATAGGCCAGTGTGGATAGTTGCCATAAACTATTGCAATAAGCCCTAGCCGCAGCCACTGCGGGTCGCTGCATTAGCCACCGCAGGTTGTCTTGAACTACGACTTGCAGTGGTTTGATGGCTTGCACAGTCGTTAGTCAACTTTATATGGAAAGGCACGTCGCATTAATGAAAT
>JAYSRE010000167.1:0-8572 GCA_043721235.1 Polaromonas sp.
CAAGCTTTGGCCACCCAGGAGCCCAGCAAAGTTGCCGCTGCCATTGCTGTTGCAGCCGTACCGCCAGTGCCACCTGCCGCAGTACCCACCGCTGCAGCCCCGCCCGTAGAGGCTACAGCATTACCAGCTACAGCATTACCCGCAGCGGCCTCAGCATCAGCCAGCACATCTGCCAGCACATCAGCCGCTGATACAACAATTGCAACAGTTGCAACAGTTGCAACAGCCACAACAGCAGCGCCCGATACCCCCGTCAGCGCCGCCTCCACCAACAGCCGTTTGCGCATAGCTGTAACCCCCTGGGGTGAGGTTGAGCTTGACGGAAAAAAAATGGGCGTATCGCCGCCTCTTACCAGCCTTACACTAGAGCCAGGCGAACACGTTGTGGTGCTGCGCAACACCGACTTTGCCCCCCGCACCTTCCGCATCAAAGTAGAAGCTGGCAAAAATGAACGGGTGAGCCATAAGTTTGAGTGATTTACGGCACAATGAACTTTACAAGGTTAACCAGATACCCCCCCATGCAGCGCAACCCTACATCAACCCCACTGGCCTGCTTGCTAGCAGCAACCCTGTTGGCCGCCTGCGTCACTCCACCGCCCAAAGAGGCCGCTCCAGCACCGCCTGTAGCTGTTGCCCCAGCACCTGCGCCCCTTCCCGTAGAAGCGCCACCGCCGCCGCCGCCACCTGCGCCGCCCGCGGTCTCTCCCGGCGCAGCCGCTCTGCGCGACGGCATGGCCGCGTTTGGCACCGGCGAATACAAGCGGGCAGAAACCAAGCTGCTTGAAAGCCAAAAACTCGGCCTGCTCCTACCGAGCGAGCAACTGCAAGCGCACAAAACCAAAGCCTTCATGTACTGCATCACCCGGCGTAGCGCGCTGTGCGAAAAATCATTTGCCGAAGCTTTTAGCCTAGACAAAACCTTCGACCTGACCCGCGCCGAGCGCGGCCACCCCGTCTGGGGACCCGTGTTTGCCAAAGTACAAAAAGCGCGCTCTAGATAAGGTTTCTTTGTCTATCGCTTGTATACATTTTAGCCCTGTCGCCCAAGGAAATGCTGGATTTATAGCTATGCTAAACATAGCAATCAACATTTCTAGATCAGCAAGCCACCGCGCCACGCAAACACAGCGCACAAACCGTGTAGCATGTAAGTATGGACATCAAGATCATTGCCAGTACGCGCATCGACAAGTTTTTATGGGCTGCGCGCTTTTACAAAACCCGCAGTTTGGCCACCGATGCGATTGGCAAAGGGCGGGTCAAAATTAATGGTCAGTTGGTTAAAGCGGCACGTGAGGTGCGGGCGGGCGACAGTGTGGCCATGCACCGCGACGGCCTGACTTGCACGGTGCTGGTGCTGCAGGTCAGCGACCAGCGCGGCCCAGCGCCACAGGCGCAAACTTTGTTTGCCGAGACACCCGAGAGCCTGGCCGCCCTGCTAGCAGCCAAAGACCAGCGCCGCCTGCAACCCGAGCCCGCCCTGTCGATTGCACAAGGCCGCCCCACCAAACGCCAGCGCCGCGACCTGGACAGTGCCCAGCACAACAACAGCGGCTGGGGCGACCGCTGGAGCGCCAGTGTGGACGACTAGGCCACCAAAGGCACGAAAGGCACTAAATTGTCGCCGCCATTGGCCCCAAAGGCTTGCTCGCGCAGCAGTGCCAGTTGGTCGCGCACGCGGGCAGCTTTTTCAAAGTCGAGGTTTTTGGCGTGGTCCAGCATTTGTTTTTCCAGCCGTTTAATTTGCTTACTCACGTCTTTCTCGCTCATGTCTTCTACATGGGCACGGTCCAGGTCGCGCTGCTCGTTGGCTTTGCTGGCTTTCTCGCTGTAGACACCGTCTATCAGGTCGCGCACCTGCTTGATGATCGACTTGGGCGTGATGCCATGCTCTAGGTTAAAAGCAGTTTGCTTGATGCGCCGCCGCTCGGTCTCGCCAATGGCTTTGGTCATGCTGTCGGTCATTTTGTCAGCGTACAAAATCGCCCGGCCATTCACGTTGCGTGCGGCACGGCCAATGGTTTGAATCAGGCTGCGTTCGCTGCGCAAAAAGCCTTCTTTGTCAGCGTCCAAAATCGCCACCAAACTTACCTCGGGAATGTCCAGGCCCTCGCGCAGCAGGTTAATACCCACCAGCACATCAAAAGTGCCCAAACGCAGGTCGCGCAATATTTCTACCCGCTCTACCGTGTCTACATCACTGTGCAGGTAGCGCACTTTGCAGCCGTTGTCGCTTAAATAGTCGGTCAGCTGTTCGGCCATGCGCTTGGTCAGGGTGGTAATCAGCACACGTTCGTTTTTGTCTACCCGAATGCGAATTTCTTGCAGCACATCGTCTACCTGGTGCACAGCGGGGCGCACTTCTACCTCTGGGTCTACCAAACCGGTGGGGCGCACCAGCTGCTCGGCCACTTGACCGGCGTGCTCTTGCTCATAGTTAGCAGGCGTGGCGCTGACAAAAATGCACTGGCGCATTTTGCCTTCAAACTCTTCAAATTTGAGGGGCCGATTGTCCAGCGCACTGGGCAGCCTGAAACCGTAGTCCACCAGCGTGGTTTTGCGCGACCGGTCGCCGTTGTACATGGCACTGAGCTGGCCAATCATTTGGTGACTTTCGTCCAGAAATATCAGCGAATCTTTGGGTAAATAGTCGGTTAGCGTGCTGGGCGGGCTGCCGGGCATGGCACCGCTTAAATGCCGGGTATAGTTTTCAATGCCTTTGCAGTGGCCTATCTCGCTTAGCATTTCCAGGTCAAAACGGGTGCGCTGCTCTATGCGCTGGGCCTCAACCAGCTTGCCTTGGGCGACAAATTCTTTCAAACGCTCAGACAGCTCGTGCTTGATAGACTCGATCGCGTTGAGCACTTGTTCACGCGGGGTGACGTAGTGGCTGGACGGGTAGACTGTAAAACGCGGGATTTTTTGCCGAATGCGGCCCGTTAACGGATCAAACAGGCTGAGGCTTTCAATCTCATCGTCAAACAGCTCAATGCGAATCGCCAGCTCGCTGTGCTCTGCGGGAAACACATCGATCGTGTCGCCCCGCACCCTGAACTTGCCCCGGCTAAAGTCGGCATCGTTACGCTGGTATTGCATGCGAATCAGCTGGGCTATCACGTCGCGCTGGCCGCTTTTGTCGCCCGTGCGCAGGGTCATCACCATCTTGTGGTAGGCCTCGGGCTGGCCAATGCCGTAGATGGCCGATACCGTGGCCACAATGATCACGTCTTTGCGCTCCAAAATGCTTTTGGTGCACGAGAGGCGCATTTGCTCGATATGTTCGTTGATGGCCGAGTCTTTTTCAATGAACAAATCGCGCTGGGGCACATAGGCCTCGGGCTGGTAATAGTCGTAGTAGCTGACAAAGTATTCCACTGCATTTTTAGGAAAAAATTCACGGAACTCGCTGTACAGCTGCGCAGCCAGGGTTTTGTTGGGCGCAAACACCAGCGCAGGCTTGCCCATTTGGGCAATCACATTGGCCATAGTGAAGGTTTTGCCAGAGCCCGTAACGCCCAGCAGGGTTTGAAACACCTCCCCATCCCGCAGCCCCTCCACCAGCTTGGCAATGGCCGCAGGCTGGTCGCCCGCAGGCGGGTACGGCTGGAACAGCTCAAAAGGCGAGCCTGGATAGCTGACAAACTGGCCTTTTTTCGTTTCAGGAATAACTTCGGCTACTTCTTGCATGGCTGGTGCGCTCGGTTGTGCTGTAGTCCCCGCTAAAATATCGGGTAATCCCGCAGATTAATACATTTTGGACGCGAAATGCGCGAAAGTTACGCGAAGGACGCGAAAAAGAAAATACCAAATTAAATTCAAAAAATAAAAAGTAACCGAATGCCTGCTTTTTAGATTTAAAAACTTTGACTTCATTTTGTATTTTCTTTTTCGCGTCCTTCGCGCAACCTTAGCGTACTTCGCGGCCGGAAGTCCAGATTTAAAAATTTAGCCGATAGAAAGCCTTAAAAAATGAGCATGTTCAGCACCGTAGAAATGGCCCCTCGCGACCCTATTTTGGGTCTTAACGAGCAATTCAATGCCGACACCAACCCCGCCAAAGTCAACCTGGGCGTGGGCGTGTACTTTGGTGACGACGGCAAGCTGCCACTGCTTAAGTGCGTGCAAGCCGCCGAGGCCGCCATGGCCGCCAGCCCTAAGCCGCGTGGCTATTTGCCTATTGACGGCATTGCGGCCTACGACAGCGCTGTCAAAGGCTTGGTTTTTGGTGCTGACTCCGAGATCGTGAAGGCAGGCCGTGTGGCCACCGTCCAGGGTATTGGCGGCACGGGCGCGCTCAAAATTGGGGCAGATTTCTTAAAAAAGGTTTACCCACAAAGCAAGGTGCTGATCAGCGACCCTAGCTGGGAAAACCACCGCGCTTTGTTTACCAACGCGGGTTTTGCGGTAGAAAACTACGCTTACTACGACGCGACTACGCGCACCGTTAACTTCCCCGCCATGCTGGCCGCGCTGAATGCAGCTGCGCCCAACACCATCGTGGTGCTACACGCTTGCTGTCACAACCCGACAGGCTACGACATATCGGCCGCTGATTGGGCGCAAGTGGTTGCAGCAGTCAAAGCCAACAACCTGGTCGCCTTTTTAGACATGGCCTACCAAGGCTTTGGCTACGGCATTGCCGAAGACGGCGCGGTGATTCAAAAATTTGTCGCAGCAGGGCTTAACTTTTTTGTCTCCACCAGCTTTAGTAAAAGCTTCAGCCTGTACGGCGAACGCGTAGGCGCACTGTCTGTAGCCTGCGAAAGCAAAGAGGAATGTGACCGCGTGCTCAGCCAGCTGAAAATCGCCATCCGCACCAACTACAGCAACCCACCCACCCACGGCGCTACCGTGTGCGCCAGTGTGCTCAACACCCCCGAGCTGCGCACACTGTGGGAGGCCGAGCTGGGCGAGATGCGCGTTCGCATCAAAGCCATGCGCAGTGCGTTTGTTGAAAAACTCAAAGCCGCAGGTGTCAAAGCCGACATGGGTTTTATCACCACGCAAATTGGCATGTTCAGCTACAGCGGCCTGTCCAAAGACCAAATGGTGCGCCTGCGCAATGAGTTTGGCGTGTACGGCACCGACACTGGGCGCATGTGCGTGGCGGCGCTGAACAGCAAAAACATTGACTACGTGTGCGCCAGCATTGCCAAGGTGATGTAACCATGATGGGCCAATAGCACGCCGGGCATACAGCTTAGCCCGCAGCTCACAGCTCACAGCCCGCAGCAACAAAGCCTCACTTCAATGGACTGACTGTTTGTTGATCTCCACTGTAATCGGCAAAATTACCATTGACAACGCACTTTAGAGCTTGCTAACTTTAAATTGAAGGTAAATTCGGTTCACTTTGAATTAGCGAAGGCTAGCTCTTACTTGAAAAATTATTCAAGCAAGCGTACATTCATATCGAATATTATTTTTTACTGGAATTTACTATGACAAATCACTCAAGCGGAATCGGCCTAGAGACTGTTAGCCTCGGTTTTGATGTTTTATTACTTCTCATTGGTTTTGTCATGGCCTATGCGGCCACCAAGATCCCATCGGTTGGTGCCATCGGTAAAACGGTTCGCAACGTGGTGATCGGTGCCGTGATTCTGGGCTTTGCGCACTTGATCGAAACGGGTTTGACCACATTGTTCAAGATAGATGGCGAAGTCAACGAACTGATCCATCGCGGCATCATTTTGCTGGCATTTGCATTTTTGTACTTCGGTATCAAAGGTCTTGCTGATTCACTGGGCAAGCTCAGAGCCCCCGCGGTAAAACGCTAATTTTTATGGCTTGTGTCAGGGCAATCGCCTTGGCAGTCATCAAGACCTATGTATTCACTTGAAAATTTAAGCGCCAAAATTGCCGGTATACAGCGAGATAACCTCAGCGGTGTATTGATGGTGTCGGGCCAAGCTGCGGCAACCCAGACCAAAGTCTTAACTTACTCGCTGCGCTTTGAGAGCGGTGACCTGGCGCGCATTGGCGGTGCGACTGATGTACAGGGCATAGATGCGTTCCTTGAACTCTTAAAAATACCAAACTTTGCAGAGCCGCGTTGGTTTCCACTCAACGCCACGCCCAACTGGACCGCCAAACCTCAAATCATGCGGGAAGAAATGGCTGGCTTACTCAGCTTGGCAACCGTACCAGTAGAAATGCCAGTGGCAGCCAAAACACCTGCTGCTGATTTAGAGGCAGATAAAGCAGGCAAAGCGCTAATGCGTACTGTGCGCTCTGTATTTATCAATGTTTATATTGGTAATACGGATGCCGATTTAGCCCAAGTAGCCAAGCTGCATCCTCCATCAACAGCGCCAGATGCTTTCATAGATGCCTGCGTACATCTGCTTGAACCCATGCTGGGTGCAGAAGCTGCGCGCTCAATGCTCAGCCGTTCCTAACCCGCATATTGCTGCGTAAGCTTGCAGCTAGCGGCTGTGGGCTTCTATCAGCGCCCTAAGCTGCGGTATGGCTTGCTGCATGGCCAGCTTGCCAGCGTCAATCGCCCGGCGCTTGGCGCTGAAGTCGCCACTTTTCACACCTACCAACGCGGGCCGCACCACCAGTTCGGCATCTTTAAGCTCAAAGCTGTTGATGCTTTTGCCCATGATGGCGAAGGTTTGCAGCAATATTTGCAGCTGGCTGTCAGCCGCATTGCCCTCGGGGGCTGACGAAATATCAACCGCAATCACCAGCTGCGCGCCCATTTGGCGCGCGTAGCGCACAGGCACAGGCGACACCAGGCCGCCGTCCACATACTCAGCCGCACCAATCTTGACGGGGTTAAACACCGACGGCACCGCGCTGGACGCACGCACGGCCATGCCGGTATCGCCGCGCTGAAACAAAGCCCCCTGCCCGGTGCGCAAATCAGTGGCCACAATGCCCAGCGGAATCACCATGCTCTCAATCAGCTTATTGTTAACCTGCACGTTGATGTAGCGGGCCAGCGCCTCGCCGCGCAGTACACCGCGGCCAAAAAACGGCAGCGTCCAGTCGGTAATCTCGGCCTCTTCCATGCTCAGGGCCACCTGCTGCAGTTGCCCTGCGGTTTTGCCTGTGGCGTAGATAGCGGCCACCAAGCTACCTGCCGACGTGCCCACCACCAAATCGGGTTTGATACCCGCCTCTTCCAGCGCGGCGATCACGCCCACGTGCGCAAACCCACGCGCCGCACCACCCCCCAAGGCCAGGCCAATCTTGGGTGGGCGTTTGGGCACCGCTACTTGCGGCGGCGTGCTGGGTGTGGCAACAGGTGGGGTGGAAGGTGTGGGTGCAGTGGTGGTGCAAGCTGCCAGCAGCAGCGCTGCACTGAAGATGGCAATTTTTTGAAAAAATAATTTACAAGGCATATGTGCATTATCTGGCATGCTGTGGCTTCAAGGCAGTCTCTACAGCTCCTAAGGTGCACAACCACGCAGCAATCCATCAACTGGTAGCGCTTGGTTAGGGGCATCTGCCATAATTAATGCTTAATTGACGTTAACGTAAACGTCAATTACCCCCATTTTCTTTTTTAATCCATTGCAGGAGCACTTTCATGGACATCAGCGGCAAAGTATTTATCGTTACCGGCGGCGCATCGGGCTTGGGTGAAGGCACAGCGCGCATGTTGGTGGCCAAGGGCGGCCTGGTCGTGATTGCCGATATGCAGGCTGAAAAAGGCGAAGCGGTGGCCAAAGAGATGGGCGGCGCTGCACACGCCTGTTTTGTCAAATGCGATGTCACCAGCGAAGCCGATGGCCAAGCCGTGGTGGCCCAGGCCGTAAGCATGGGCAAGCTGATGGGCTTGGTCAACTGCGCAGGCATTGCCACAGGGGAAAAAACTGTGGGTAAAAACGGTGCGCACAACTTTGACGCCTTCAAACGCACCGTGAGCATCAACCTGTTTGGCAGCTTTAACATGATTCGCCTGGCCGCGCAGGCCATGTGCCAAAACGAGCCCGAGGCCACTATGGAGCGCGGCTGTTTGATCAGCACAGCCTCTGTGGCAGCCTATGACGGGCAAATTGGCCAAGCGGCCTACAGCGCGTCCAAGGGCGGCATTGTGGGCATGACGCTGCCGATTGCGCGCGACTTGGCACGTAACGGCATTCGCAACATGACGATTGCACCGGGCATTATGGGCACACCGATGATGTTTGGCATGGCCCAAGATGTGCAAGACGCGCTGGCCGCAGCCGTGCCCTTCCCTAGCCGCTTGGGCACGCCGCAAGACTATGCCAAATTGGCGCTGCATATTTTTGAGAACGACTTGCTCAACGGTGAGACGATTCGCTTGGACGGTGCGATTCGGTTAGCACCCAAGTGATAATTGCTACTTAAATAATAGCGAAGTATGCAGCATTTCCTTGGGCGATAGGGCTAAAACGCTCTTGGTCTCGTAGGCACGGTGGGGTGTTTACCGACCGCCCTCATACTGGGAATACCAGAAATCGGTCGGTCGGCAAACACCCCACCGTGTGCGATCAAAGTAACGCGCTACCGGTAGTAGCCGGTAAAGGCCTAGTGTTCAGTACAGGTAGCGCTCCACAATGATCATGAGGCGAGACAAGCAGTTGCAAACCGA
>JAYSRE010000168.1:0-3293 GCA_043721235.1 Polaromonas sp.
CCCGCCGCCTCGCGTAATGAGCGCCATTGTGCGCATGGTGCCGCATGCCCAGCCTGCGCCAGTTAACTTTGCACTGCTCGAAGAGATGATGCAGATTGCCTTTAGCATGCGGCGCAAGCTACTGCGCCACAGTCTAGGCCGTTGGCTAGACGCGCGCCATTTCACAGGGACATTTGACCTGCAACGCCGTGCTGAAGAGGTGCCTGTGACTGAGTTTGTGGCGCTGGCTTTGAAACTGTAAATTTAGATTCCGGGGTATTAGCACGGAAATTAATCCTCTCCCCAAATTTGTCTGTCCTTAAAAATCCTAACCCCCGCGCAGTACCCTGCGGTACTGAATCGCTTCGGCAATGTGCGCCAGCTGCACCCGCTGCGCACCAGCTAAATCTGCAATGGTGCGGGCCACTTTGAGGGCTCTGTGGGTGGAGCGGCCTGACCAGCCTAACCGTGTGGCGGCGGTGTTGAGAAACTTGCGTGCTGCATCGTCCAGCGCCACGTGCTGCTCAAGCTCTTGCCCTGCCAAGCTGTGGTTAGGCTTGCCTTGGCGCGCCATGCTGCACGCTTGGGCTGCCTGCACGCGCAGGGCCACTGGGCTACTGGCCTCACCGGGGCTGGTGTGCATCAGCTCATCGCTGGCCATGGTGGCCACTTCAATATGAATATCGATGCGGTCCATTAGCGGGCCGGAGAGCTTGCCTTGGTAGCTGCCTATCTGGTCGGGCGTGCAGCGGCAAGCTTTCAGGCGTGAGCCAAGGTAGCCACACGGGCAGGGGTTCATAGCGGCAATCAACTGAAAACGTGCGGGAAACTCACAGCGCCGCGCTGCCCGCGAAATACTGATGGTACCGGTCTCCAGTGGTTCTCGCAAAGCCTCAAGACTGGCGCGAGAAAAATGCGGAAATTCATCAAGAAAAAGCACACCTTCATGGGCCAGCGAAATGTCCCCTGGCCTAGGCGGTGAGCCGCCACCCACCAGAGCCACAGCACTGGCCGTATGGTGCGGCGACTGCACTACCCGTTGGGCCCAGTGCGCGACTTTAAATTGCCCGGCCATGCTCAGTACGGCAGCCGACTCTAGCGCTTGCTGCGTGGTCATGGGTGGCAGCAGACTGGCAAAGCGCTGGGCCAGCATCGATTTGCCAGAGCCTGGCGGCCCCACCATCAACACGCTGTGGCCACCGGCGGCTGCAATCTCTAGCGCCCGTTTGGCCCCGCTTTGGCCTTTCACATCGGCCATGTCACGCAGTGGTGTTTGCACCACAGGTGCGGCAAAAGCCAGCCGAGACCAAGGCTCTAGGGGCACGGTGCTTTGCGCTTCGTCATTACCAGGGTTGTTGCCTTGGGCGCTTTGCGGTAAAAATTGCGCCACTACATCAAGCAAATGCCGGGCCGCATATATTTGCGCATCGGGTACCAGCGCGGCTTCTTGTGCGCTGGCCACGGGCAGAACCAAGCGGGTAGGCACTTCGGTGGGCTGTATATCCGCTGGAGGCGGCGCGCTGGCTTGCGCGCTGGCCAGCGCCATCGCCAAAGCACCGCGCACAGGCCGCAACTCGCCCGACAAAGACAACTCGCCGGCAAACTCATAGCCGTTTAGCCGCGCTGCGTCCACTTGGCCGCTGGCTGCCAAAATTCCCATGGCAATAGGCAAATCAAACCGGCCAGAATCTTTGGGCAGGTCTGCTGGAGCGAGGTTAACAACAATTTTCTTGTTATGCGGGAAATCAAGGCCCGCGTTGGCAATAGCGCTGCGCACCCGCTCTCTGGCCTCTTTGACCTCGGTATCAGCTAAGCCTACCAAGGTAAAGCTGGGCAAACCATTGGCCAAATGCACTTCTACCAGTACCGAAGGCGCTTGGAGTCCTAGTAGCGCACGTGAATGCACCAAAGCAAAGCCTGTCACAAATTTAATCCCTATTTTGGTGCAAAATTAAAATGCACTTGCGTGGTGCGCGAATTTTGCGCAAGTGCAGAATGGGTGGTGCGTAGCTGGTAAGTTAAAGCAAGTTAATTTAACATCAATATACTGTAATTTAATACAGCTCTATGAATTTGTAAAGTGTTTTATTGCACTGTGTGCTGGTCTTGCATGGCATGGTCTGTGCTTGTTAGCCCCTGTCGCACCCGTTGGACGCTGAAGTTTTGAAGGTCTTCAAGCCCGGCAACCACCATGACAACACGCCCATTTTTAGACCCGCAGGAGCAACTATGAAACTTGTTACCGCCATTATTAAACCGTTCAAGCTGGACGAAGTGCGTGAAGCACTCTCTGGCATGGGCGTACAAGGCATCACCGTCACCGAAGTTAAAGGCTTTGGCCGCCAGAAAGGCCATACCGAGCTGTACCGTGGTGCAGAGTATGTGGTGGATTTTTTACCTAAAGTCAAAATCGAAGCCGCAGTGTCTGACGATTTAGTAGAGCGCGTGATCGAGGCCATCGAGGCGGCCGCCCGCACGGGCAAGATCGGTGATGGCAAGATTTTTGTCTACGATCTAGAGCAAGTGGTGCGCATTCGTACCGGCGAAACCGGCAAAGAAGCCTTGTAAACCCGAGGATCAGAACATGAAAAAGATTATCTCCCTGTTTATTTTGGCCCTGACCTTGTTGGCGGGCCATGCCTTTGCTGCGGACTTCCCGACAGCCAAAGTACTGTTTGCCTCTGGCAAAGTAGAAGCACCCGCTGAATCGGCCGATGCATTGAAAAAGGTTAGCGAGTTTCTAACCGCCAACAAAGAAGCCAAGGTGCAATTGTCTGGTTACAACGATCCGTCGGGCGATCCGGTTAAAAACGCTGAACTGTCCAAGCAGCGCGCCTTTGCGGTGCGTGATGCGCTCAAAGCCGCTGGCGTGGCTGAAGACCGCATTGTGCTGAAAAAGCCAGACGACACCAACAAAGTAGGCAACCCCGATGAGGCGCGCGCGGTTGAAATGACACTGGCGGCCGCTGAGGCACCTGCCGCAGCGGCCGCCGCACCTGCAGCAGCAGCTGCTACTGAAGCGGCGCCTGCTGCTGGAGCAACGGCGCCTGCTGCTGCTGCCGCGTCGGCCCCAGTGCCTAACAAAGGGGACACCACCTGGATGATGGTCTCCACCATATTGGTTATTTTGATGACGATTCCTGGCCTGGCCCTGTTCTACGGCGGCTTGGTGCGCAGCAAAAACATGCTCTCTGTGCTGATGCAGGTGATGGTCACCTTCTCTTTGATCGTGGTGCTGTGGGTGATCTACGGCTACAGCTTTGCGTTTACCGAAGGCAATAAATTCATTGGCGGTACCGACCGCTTATTTATGA
>JAYSRE010000169.1:0-3285 GCA_043721235.1 Polaromonas sp.
GCAAGCTGACGGGGTACCCCGGCAACTTTGCCGCCTACGTGCTGCAAAAAGCCGAGCAAATGGCCCAAGAAGCCGTAATTTTTGCCAAGGCCGACAAGCTGCTGGCGCAAGAAGAAATTTGGATACGCAAAGGCGTAGAAGCCCGCCGCACCCGCGCTACCGCACGTATCAACCGCCTGGGCGAACTGCGCCATAACCACGCCGAACGCCGCAACGCGCTGGGCCGAGTAAAACTGGACCTGGACGTAGGCGAGCGCGGCGGCAAACTGGTCAGCGAGCTGACCGATGCTTGCCTGGCCTTCCCGGCCACCTTGGGCAGCGGCCACCCCAAAACCATCGTCCGCGACTTTACTGCCACCATCATGCGCGGTGACAAAATCGGCATCCTGGGGCCCAATGGCGCTGGCAAAACCACCTTGCTGAAAATGATTTTGGGTGAGCTGCAACCCGACAGCGGCAAAGTACGGCAAGGCGCCAACTTGCAAGTGGCCTACTTTGACCAAATGCGCGACAAGCTCAACCTGGACGCCACGCTGGAAGACTTTATCAGCCCCGGCAGCGAGTGGATCGAGATTAATGGGCAGCGCAAACATGTTAAAAGTTACCTTTCAGACTTCTTGTTCAGCCCCGCGCGCGCCAACAGCCCTGTGCGGTCTTTAAGCGGTGGCGAGCGCAACCGCTTACTTCTGGCCCGCCTGTTTGCCCGCCCAGCCAATGTGCTGGTGCTGGACGAGCCCACCAATGACCTGGACATCGACACCCTTGAGCTGCTTGAAGAAATGCTGCAAGACTACGCCGGCACGGTGTTTTTGGTCAGCCATGACAGGGCGTTTGTGGACAACGTGGTCACAAGCATCATCGCCTGGGAGGCTACACCCAGCCAGCCCGGCTTTTGGCGCGAGTACGAAGGCAGCGTGCAAGACTGGCTCACCCAGCGCGCCCGCAGCGCGCAACTTGCACCTGCAGCCAAGAATTTAAGCAAAAACGAGCTATCGCCCAAGGAAATACTACATAAGCAGCTATTAAATACAGAGCACGCACTGGTTACGCCATCTGCACCAACTACTCTAGCTGCAACCCCACCCGCCGCCGCCCGTAAAAAGCTCAGCTACAAAGAGCAGCGCGAGCTGGACACCCTGCCCCAACGCATCGCAGGTCTAGAAGAAGAGCAAAAAACCATCCAAGGCCGGCTGGCCGACGGCAAACTCTACGTCACCGACAACGCCAAAGCAATGCAACTGGCCCAGCGCGAAGCGGCTATTGAGACTGAACTGTTACAAACTCTTGAGCGATGGGAAACGCTGAGCTGATCTTGGCTGAGCTGGGCAATTAGGGCGCAGATTCCCGCACCCCGCGCCTCACGACCCGCGCCAGAGTGCAGTTCTAACAGGCTCCGGTATGATTCGACTTTTGTTGTGTTTTACGCCCAAGCGTTGTATTTTTTCAGCTCCGTACCCATGTCCCCCACCGGCCCCGGCCTCAATATTGCCCAGCAAGAGGCTGTGAACTACCTAGAGGGGCCCTGCCTGGTGCTGGCGGGTGCGGGTTCGGGCAAAACGCGGGTGATCACCCACAAAATTGGCCGTTTGATCCAAGCGGGTGCCACGGCCAGCAAAATTGCCGCCATTACCTTTACCAACAAAGCCGCCGCCGAGATGCGTGAGCGAGCCAAAGGCTTGGTGGGCAAGCCCGCCAAAGAGGTGGTGATTTGCACCTTCCACGCCCTGGGTGTGCGCATGCTGCGCGAGGGCGGGCACGCGCTGGGCCTGAAACCTCAGTTCAGCATTTTGGACAGCGACGATGTGCTTGCCATGATCAAAGACGCGGGCGGCAACACCGACAATGCCGCCGCGCGCCAGCACCAGTGGGCCATCAGCGCCTGGAAAAACGCGGGGTTAACGTCTGCCGACGCATTGGCACAGGCCAAAGATGACAACGAGCGCGTGACTGCCACCATCATGGCCCGCTACGAAGAGCGCTTAACGGCCTACCAAGCGGTGGACTTTGACGACCTGATTGGCCTGCCGCTCAAGCTGCTGCAAAAATCGCCTGGGATTACGCAGCACTGGCAAAATAAGTTTCAGCATATCTTGGTAGACGAATACCAAGACACCAATGCTACGCAATACGAATTATTGAAGCTGCTAGTGGGCAGCCAAGGGCGCTTTACCGCTGTGGGTGACGATGACCAGTCGATTTACGGCTGGCGCGGTGCCACGCTGGACAACCTGAAAAAGCTGCCGATTGACTACCCCGAACTCAAACTCATCAAGCTAGAGCAAAACTACCGCAGCACCAGCGCTATTTTGCGCGCCGCCAATAACGTGATTGGCCCCAACCCCAAGCTGTACCCCAAAACCCTGTGGAGCGACCTGGGCGAAGGCGAGCCTGTACGGGTGGTAGATGCCGACAACGAAGAGCACGAGGCTGAGCGGGCGGTGGCGCGCATCCAAAGCCTGCGCGCAGGTGAAGTGGCCACGGCCACCACTGCAGGGGCAGTGCAGTACAAAGAGTTTAAAGATTTTGCCATTTTGTACCGCGCCAACCACCAAGCACGGGTGCTGGAGCAGGCGCTGCGCAAAGCCAATATTCCGTACAAAGTATCAGGCGGCCAAAGCTTTTTTGACCGCGCCGAGATCAAAGACTTGTGCAGCTGGCTGCGCTTGGTTACCAACAACGACGATGACCCGGCGTTTTTGCGCGCTGTCACTTCGCCCAAGCGCGGCATTGGCCACACTACCCTGGCGCAGCTGGGCAGCTTTGCCACGCAGTACAAACTCAGCTTGTTTGAGGCGCTGTTTTCCAACTCGCTGGCCACGTCCATCAACGCCCGCAGCATAGGCGGCCTGCACGAGTTTGGCCGCTATGTGAACGACCTGGAATACCGCGCGCGCCACACCACCGGTGCCGAGGCAGCTGGCGTTTTTTTGAGTGATTGGCTCAGTGATATTGGCTATGAAAAGCACTTGTACGAGAGCGAAGACAACGAGAAAATTGCCGCTAGCAAATGGACTAATGTGATCGACTTTTGCGACTGGATGGCTAAGCGCTGCGGCGGTGAGATTGAAGATGCGGGCGGCGTGACAATGGAGCGCGAGGTGAAAACCTTGCTGGAAGTGGTGCAAACCATCTCGCTGTTGTCTACTTTGAGCGAGCGCGAGAAAGACCACAATGTGGTGACCCTGTCGACCCTGCACGCCTCTAAAGGCCTGGAGTGGCCGCATGTGATGCTGGCAGGCGTGAGCGAGGGCATGCTGCCCTTCAAGCTGGGTGAGGACGATGCCA
>JAYSRE010000170.1:0-25822 GCA_043721235.1 Polaromonas sp.
CATCAAACACCATGCCACCCCATTACAAAGCTTTGGCACTGAAGGTATCGCATGCCTTCACATTGCCAGACTGCAAGCCGGTGCTAAACCAAGCCATACGCTGCTTGCTAGAGCCGTGGGTAAAGGTGTCGGGCTGGGCGTAGCCTTGGCTTTTTTTCTGCAGGGTGTCGTCGCCAATCGCTGCGGCAGCATTCATGGCTTCTTCGATATCGCCTTTGTCTAGCTGCAGCTTGGAGCCTTTAGACCACACACCAGCAAAGCAGTCGGCTTGCAACTCCAGGCGCACGCTGAGGCCGTTTTGCTCTTTCTCGCTGATGCGGCCACGCATGGCATCTACTTTGCCACTGATACCCAGCTGGTGCTGCACATGGTGGCCAATTTCATGGGCTATCACGTAAGCTTGGGCAAAATCGCCAGGCGCGCCCAGCTTGGTGCGCATGGTTTCGTAAAAACCCAGGTCAATATAAACTTTCTCGTCGCCGGGGCAGTAAAACGGGCCCATGGCCGACTGGCCTTTGCCGCACGCGGTAGGCGTAGCGCCGCGAAACAGCACCAGCTTGGGCTGGCGGTACGTGGCACCGCCTTGTTTAAACACATTGCCCCACACATCTTCGGTGTCGGCCAGCACTTTAGACACAAAGCTGGCCATTGCGTCGTCTTTAGGTGGGCGCTGAGCGGGTGCTTGGCTTACTTGCTGTTGGGCACCCCCACCGCCACCGCCCCCACCGCTGCCGCTGCCGCTGCCACCCAAAATACCCAAAATCGTCATCGGGTTGATACCCAAAAAGTACGCCGCTACCAGCGCTATCACAATACCGCCAATGCCCAGCTTGCCGCCCCCCAAGCCGCCCAAGTTGCGGCCGCCCCCGCCGCCGCCCATACCGCCACCGCTAGTGCCCCGGCGGTCTTCTACATTGTCTGATTCGCGGCTGCCTTCGGTTTGCATGGCATGATCTCCCGTGTTGAAAAAAAAGTAACCTGATAGTACACCCAAGCACCTGCTGTCTTTAAGAACATGCCCCAGGCAACACCACCCTTAGTGCCACCACTTCCCATGCCAGCCCGGCCCACGCCGCCGTGCGTGCTGGTCACTGGCTTTGAGGCTTTTGGCGATGACCCCAGCGGCCTGGGCATCAACCCCAGCGCATTGGCTGCGCAGGCCTTGCACGGGCAGACTATGGCGGGCCACTGTGTGGTAGCAGCGGTGTTGCCTTGCGTTTTTGGCGCATCGGCGGCCATGCTCAAGGCTTTAATCATGCAGCACCAGCCGGCTGTGGTGGTGTGCCTGGGCCAAGCGGGTGGCCGCGCGGGCATTAGCCTGGAGCGCGTGGCCCTCAACCTGACCGATGCACCTCTCCCCGACAACGCAGGCTACCAAATACAGGGCATACCCGTAGTGCCGCGCGGCCCAGCAGCCTATTTCAGCACCCTGCCCGTAGCGGCCATGTATGCTGCGCTGCAGCGCGGCGGCATCCCCAGCGAGCTGTCTAGCAGCGCTGGTCATTTTGTATGCAACCATATGTTTTATACGCTGATGCACCACCTGAAAAAACGCCCACCGCCCCTGCAGACCCCGCTGCTAGGTGGTTTTGTGCATGTACCCTACCTGCCAGAACAAGCCGCTGCCAGCGGCGCGCCCAGCATGCCGCTGGCGCAGATAGTGCACGGCCTGCAGATTGCACTACAGTCTGCACTGGGCCTGCAGCACAGCAAAAATGGCCACGGGCCTTGACCTTATTTGCTATACAGTTAATAGCTACTCATGTAGCATTTCCTTGGGCGATAGACCTAAAAGGCATCTAAAAATGTTAAAGTTCGGCTCATATTGATGTTGGCTTGACCTCATGGGCACCCGCGTCGTTTTGCACTGCAGCCATGCGCCCGCGCTTGGCCAAGCCTTCGCGCAGCATAAATTCCACCTGCGCGTTGGCGCTGCGCAGTTCTTGCGCAGCAAGGCGTTCAATCTCGGCCCACAAAGTGGGGTCGATACGTAGCGCAAAAGATTTTTTATCAGGACTGGCCATGGCCCATCAAGTGTAGAGCGTGCCCGTGTTCACCACGGGCTGGGTCTCTTTGTCCGAACACAGTACTACCAACAGGTTTGACACCATGGCGGCTTTGCGTTCATCGTCTAGCACCACCAGGTTGCGCTCTGACAGCGCCTTGAGCGCCGCCTCCACCATGCCCACCGCGCCAGCGACGATCTGGTGCCGTGCACTCACGATGGCAGTTGCCTGCTGGCGGCGCAGCATGACCTGGGCTATTTCGGGTGCATAGGCCAAGTGGGTGAGCTTGGCATCTTGCACTTCTACACCCGCGCTGGCCAGGCGCTGGTTAAGTTCAGTTTTCAGCGCGTTAGCCACCACCTCTAGCCCGGCGCGCAGCGTAGTTTCGTCGGCCTGCAGGTCTTCGCCGCTGTCATACGCGTACATCGTGGCCAAATGGCGGATAGCAGTTTCGGCCTGGATCTCGACAAACTTGGTGTAGTTGTCGATCTCGAACACCGCCTGCGCAGTGTCGGCCACGCGCCAGACCACGGCCGCGCCGATTTCTACAGGGTTGCCCCGCTTGTCGTTGACCTTGAGCGGCAGGGTGTTGAGGTTGCGTGAGCGCAGCGATATTTTTTGTCCCATTTGCAACGGGTTTCTCCAGCGCAGGCCTTCGCTGCGGTCGGTGCCTTGGTATTTGCCAAACAAGGTAATGATGATGCCTTCGTTGGGCAACAGCATGTACAGGCCCATGCACAGGAAGATTACGGCTGCCAGCAACGCCAGGCTGATTGGAAAAGACGGGCCCCGCGCCAACAAACCCCAGGCAGCTATACCTGTCAATACTACTGCCAGCGCTGCTATGGCGTAGCCATTGGCTGAACGAAAAACGGTTTCTTTTCTGACCGCGCGCGGGATAGTTTGTACAGCTTCTTGCATTGTGATCTCCGGTTAAAGTGATATCACTGTAGTATCATTTATATATCTTGTCAAGAAATATAAAAATACCAACGCAAAAACAGATCGAACACCGTTATTAACCGTACCGTCCAAACCCTGCCAACCCTCTTGAGTCCTCGCTTTAACTGCAGGCACCAAATTAACCAACAGTCCGTCTGAGCCGCGCCTGTCAGCATGATGTTTAAGCGCACATGAACTCTAATCTGCCAAAATCGCCGTATGCCTAATTTACCCGCCGCTCCTGCTCAGCCTGCTGCAGAGCAAACGCCAAGGCCCTTAGAACCTAAAGTGCAGCCTAAAGTGCTGCCGCCAGTGCAGCCCAGAAACCCGTTGCACGGCCTGACGCTTGAGGCTATTGTGGCGGCGCTGGCAGACTACTATGGCTGGGACAATTTGGGCCAGCGTATTGCGCTGCGGTGTTTTACGCACGACCCCAGCGTGGCTTCAAGCTTGAAGTTTTTACGCAAAACACCTTGGGCGCGGGAAAAGGTGGAAGGTTTGTACCTGTATATGCTGCGCGAGCAGCAGCGTGAACAACGGCGTGAACAGGGTCTTGGTGGGTCAACCAAGCGCTAAATGTTACTATATTTTAGATAGCTACTTGTTCAGCATTTCCTTGGGCGACAGGCCTATTTCACCATACAGCTGACAAAAACCCACCGCCGGTAAAGTAGTACACATTCGCGTCAATCTGTACACTGCGGTCTTGGCCTACGTCAAACTGTCTGTAGACTGCACCGTAGGGGTCGTTGGCTGGGAATGTGGTGCTAACGATAGCCGGTTTGCTGACCAGGGTTTGCGCGCTGGTGTTTACCTCAAAGCGGTGCAAAGCCTGGGTGGTGGGCTGGTAAAAACCAGCGTTGCCCGAGGCGGTATCGTGCACCCTCACCGGCAGTGCTATGCGGTAGACACCGCTGCTTTGCTCGAAAATATTCACACCATGGGCGCTGCTGTCCAGCGCTGAGCCACTGCCTGCTTTGCCTATCACGATGCTGCTCACTATGCTGGGGCTTGCGGGGTTGCTCACATTCATTAAAGCAACTTTCACTCCGCCCAAACGGCCTGCATTAGTGGCATCTTTGCCAATCCCCAGCAGCAAATTTGCGCCCATGGGGTAGAGGTAATCAGAAAAGCCGGGCATTTCTAGCTCACCGGTGATTTTGGGGTCAACAGGGTTGCTGGCATCTACCACGTACAGCGGGTCTACCCGGCGAAAGGTAACCACATAAGCCCGTGGGCCGACAAACTGCACGCCATAGACTTGCTCGCCGGGTTTGCCTAGCGCACTGGGGCGTTGGCTGTTGGGCAAGCTACCGACAATTTTCAGCTTTTGGCTGGCATCTTCACGCAATATGCTCAGTGTGGCGGGGGAGGCGGGCGCGGTGCTCACGCTGCTGGTAGCCGCCAGGTTGGTGGTTACGGCAAAATTCCAGCCGGTTTCGCCGGTAAAACTCAGCACCCGCAGGTCACCTTGGTACTCGCTCATGCGGTAAGACAGTTTGTCTTTGTCCCAGCCCAAATGGCCGGGTACTTCGCCCGAACCTTTGTAGCTGATTTGCGCACCCTGCAGGGCAAATTTGTGGATATCGGTGGTGGTGTTTGACCTGAACACTGTGGCGGCCACATTGTCGGCATAGGTATGGTAGCGCGAGCTGGCAATGTACACATTGCTGGGCGACACGTACAGGCCGTTGCTGGCACCTACAAAGCAGCGGCTGCTGCGCTGCAGGCTGGCGGAGGCTAAATCGAAGGCGGTAATGGTGGTGATTTGTACAAAGTTAGATGCGTTGGCAGCTTGCAAATAGCAGTCGGTGTCTTGCACCAAGGGCTGCGCAGTTTGTGTGCCCACTTGTACGCTGGGCAAAATGTCAGCCGTGGTGAGGCTGGTGGTAGCAGTACCCAAATAGCGCGCTAAATTGGGCGACCAGGTGCTCACCACATACAGCTGGTTGCCGATCATGCGGCTACCCACCAAGCTGCCGTCCATACGCACCGTGTGCGCTATGGTCATGGTAGCAGTAGGGCCTGCAGACAGTACATCCAGGCTGATTTGCGGGTTGCTGTAGAAAGGGGCGACAGAGGTGCCCACCGGGGCAGCCACACCCGCCGGCGGCAGTGCCAGGGTAGTTGGCGCAAGTGGCCCACCGCGATAGCTTGGTTGGGTTTGGCCAATCACGGCAATGCGCTGCACTGCGCTGGCCAAGAACATGCCGCTGGGCTGCGCTTTGGCATCCAGCTTGAGGACACCAGCCGCCTGCAGCGTACCGTCAGCCAGCCTGCGCTGCGCCTGCACTTGCGCAGGCACCACCGTGGAAGTTGCGTTGGTGTAGATAAATTGCTGGGGGCTTAAGGCGTACAGCATGCTGCCGTCGGTTTTAACCAAGTCGTCCTCGTCTACGCCCTGCTCTTGCAAGCGTGTACCTGCAAACGCCACAGGGGCCGCACTGGCACCGCCCACGCCAGCCGATGGCGCTGCAGTAGCTACCGGGGCGCCGGCCAGGCTCACTGTTTCCAGCACACCGCTGGGGTTTTGCGCTGTGCTGTTTAGAATTTTATTTTTAACATAGCTGAGTAAATCGCCCGATTGGGATGCCGATAAACTGGCGTCGGTAGTGCCGCTGACGGGCGGGTTAACAGTAACCACAGTGGCACTGCCCCCACCACCCCCACCCCCACCACCGCCGCCGCAACCTATCAGCGCACTGGAGCCCACAATAGCCACCAAGAGCATTGCGCCCAGATGGACAATGCGCTTGGTAAATGCCTGCAATGTAGCGGTTTGGTAGTGGTGGTACATCGTTTGGTCCTTGAGGTGCGGGTAATGGTGTGACAACATTAATTGGGTGAATTTTAATATGTGTGGGATAATATTCCGCAATGTTAACACTTGTCAAGCCTATTTTGTAAAATCAGCGATTGCCGTTTAATCACCCATGACCACCCGCTCCAGCCTTGTTTTGGCCACCGCTTTACGCTTGGTAAAGCCGCTGGTGCGCTTGCTGCTGCGCCATGGTGTGGCCTATCCTGCCTTTGCGCAGGCTGCCAAAACCGTGTTTTTAGAAGCTGCGCAAGACGAACTGCGCACACAAAACCGCCCGGTCACCGACAGCGCCATCAGCTTGCTGTCTGGCGTGCACCGCCGTGATGTGCGCAACATGACGCGCTCTGGCGCAGTGCAAGCGCCACACAACAGCCCAATGAACATGGCCACCCAGGTCGTTGCCTGCTGGCTAACCCAGCCGCAGTACCAAGATGACCAAGGCAACCCGCTGGTGCTGGCGCGCACCCAGCCCAGTGGCGGCTTTGATGCCCTGGTAACGCGCCTGAGCAGCGACATACGGCCCCGCGCCGTGCTGGACGAGCTGGTACGCTTAGGCATTGCACAAGAAACTGCGGAAGGCCTGCGCCTGCTGGACGCAGGCTTTGCCCCGCGCCAAGGTTTTGCTGAAATGGCCGGCCTGCTAGGCGACAACGTGCACGACCATTTGGCCGCCGCCACCGGCAACTTAGAAGATGGCCACAACAACTTGGAGCAGGCTATTTTTGTTGACCAGATCACAGCCCAGTCAGCCCAGCGCCTGCACAGTGTGTCGGCCAAAGCTTGGCGCCAGGCCTTTAAAACCGTGATGGCAGAGGCTGCCAAACGCTTTGAGGAAGACCAGCGCTGCGCTGCGCCACAGGAGCGCACCCACCGGGCACGCTTTGGCAGCTATTTTTACAGCCACAGCGCGGGGTATGATGCCCAGCAAACTACCGACCCGATAGTCGACCCATCGGCCGCCCAATTCGTTGGTAAACCCGCTGATCAACCCGAGAACGTCCATGCACCGACCAAGCGCTGAAAGACCCATGCAAACTCGGGTGCACGTGCCAGTGCAAAAACTGGTGCAAAAACCGGTGCACATGCCCTTGCGCGGCACACTTGGCCCGCTGCATGCCAGCGCCTACGCATTTGGGACCCAACCTTTGGTCATGCTTTTGTCTAGCCTGGTTGCGCATGCAAGGCTTTGGTGCGCTGCAGTTTTATGCTTGGCTGCGGCACTGCTGGCCACTGGCTGTGGCCCCGGCACTGGCGGCACCGGCACCGGGCCCGAACCCATCACCACGGGCGTAACCCCTACCGTGGTGGGCCAGCCTGCTGCCAGCCCGGTGGCCTTGGGTGAAGGCACCGTTACCTTGTATACAGGCACTACCGCAGGCAGCCCAGGCATAGGTGTTGCGGCAGCCCCGGCATGCGGTAACACCAGCACCACGGCGTGCAGCAGCGCCACACAAACCATCAGCTTGCAGTTGCAAACCAACCGCGTGGTGGTGAGCTATGGCTGCTTTAGATTTACATCGACCGCAGTATGGACAGTGAACGCCCAGGGCATCAGCACAGTGAACGGCACCTATGAAAATACCGCGACTGCAGTGCGCCAAAATGCCACCGCTGTACTGCAGTTTAGCGACGGCACGCGCAATAGCGACAAGCTTACGCTGCGTATTGAAACCCCGGCGGGCCTGGTGCTGCTGCCTGCTACCAGCTTACAGCGCAGTGCAGCAGTTGGCGCTGCAAACGCTGTGCCGGCGCAAACACCAGCGCTTGGCAGCGGCTGTTAAAGCCGCTGCTAGAGCCGCAGCTTAGTACGTGCCTACGTAGTCCTTCTTGCCTACTTCCACTCCGTTATGGCGCAAGATGCTGTAGGCCGTGGTGGTGTGAAAGTAAAAGTGCGGTAGCGCGTAGTTAAACAAGTAGGTTTGGCCTTCAAAGCGTTTTTCTTTGGGGGTACCCGCCTGGGTCACAATCTCGCGCGCAGCGGCGGCCTCAAACTGTGCTGGAGTGAGCTTGGCCATCAAGGCCAGCACTGCGGCAATGCGTGCTTGCAGGTCGGCAAAAGTTTGCTCTGTGTCTGCCATGGCAGGCACGTCTACACCGGCCAGGCGGCAGGCTGTGCCTTTGGCAAAGTCGCAGGCTACCTGCACTTGGCGCAGCAGGCCAAACATATCTGGAAACAAGCGCGCCTGCAGCAGCGCATTGGGGTCGATGGACTTGGCCGTAGCGTGCGCCTCGGCCTTGGCCAGTACGGCGGCCAAGCCGCCTAGCATTTGCGTCAACACGGGCACGCTAGCGCTGTACATCATGGGGTTGCTGGTGGTCATTGGGTGGCTTTCTTTGAGGGGTGAATTGCGTGAGTTAAAAAGATGAGCTTGGGCAATACTGGCTTGCCGCGCTGTGTATTATCGTTGCAGTGCGATGCGCTGTGCTCGCCTCCGTGTTGGCACCCGTGTTGGCACCCGGTGCAGCCTAGCGGGTGGAATACCGCACAATCTATGTTCTGCGTCGGCTTCTTGCCCCCGTCTCGGCCCCTTTACTTTTACCTCCCCCGTTGTAACCCATGGATTCGTTTCAAACTTTGTTTAGCCTTTCATTAGGCAGCTTGCTCAGCAGCTTTTTCGCCTTTAAAGCCTACGTCATGCTGCCGATCATCATTTTTCTGATTGCGCTGGCAGTGCGCTTGCCGCTGCAGAGGGCCGTGCTGTGCACAGTGTCGCTGGCGGCAGGCTTTGCGGGGGTGTTTATTGCATTTAACTTTTTTGTGGCCAACATCAGCCCGGCGGTGCAGCAACTGTCTAGCCTGCGCAACCTGAGCTTTCCGGTGCTAGACGTGGGCTGGCCACCGCTGGCCGCCATCACTTGGGCGTCGCCATTGGCGGTCATTTCTATTCCGTTGGTGCTGGTGCTCAACCTGGCCATGCTGGCCACCGGGCTGACACGCACGGTGTACATTGACATTTGGAACTACTGGCACTTTGCCCTGCTGGGCGCGCTGGTCATGAGCACCTCTGGCAGTATGGCACTGGGTTTGTCGGCCACGGCGCTGCTGGCCATTTACTGCTTCAAAATGGCCGAGTGGTCAGCCCCTGACATTGAGCGAGAGATGGGCCTCAAGGGCATTACCGCCTCGCCCGTGTCGGTCAACGGTACGGTGCCCTATATTGCCTGTTTTGACTGGCTGCTAGAGCGCACGCCGTTGTTGAAAAACATCTACTACAACCCCCAGCAAAGCGCGCAACAAGACAGCCATGTCGGCCGGTTTAGCCTTATTGCCCTGCTCAGCGAGCCGATGGTGATGGGCCTGTGCATGGGCCTGGGGCTGGCTCTGGCTGCGGGCTACGACACCAAGGCCACGCTGGAGCTGGGCGTGCACATTGCTGCGGTGATGTTTATCTTGCCCAAATGCGGCGGCCTGATTGGCGAGGCCATGATGCCGATTACCACAGCCCTGCGCGACCAAATAGCCAAGCGCTTCCCACACCGCACCAACCTGGTGGTGGCACTGGACACAGGGTTTTTAATGGGCCACAAATCGGTCATCATGACCGGGCTGATCCTGATGGCTTTGGCAATCGTGATTGCGCTGATTTTGCCGGGCAACAAAGTGCTGCCGCTGGGCGATCTGCCCAACCTGCTGTCGGTCATGTCGCTGTCGGTGCTGATGCTGCGGGGCAATGTGTTTCGCGCGGTGCTGGCGGGTATTCCGGTGATCATTACCTTCTTGCTGGTGGCATCGCACATGGCACCGCTGTACACAGATTTAGCCTTGAAAACACCGTCGTTCAATGCGCAAGGCTTAGGCCAGATTACCGCTTTTACCGATGGCGGTCACCAAGTACGCTTTGTGCTGTTTGCGCTGTACCAAGGCCAATGGTGGGCTTGGTTTGCTGCGGCGGCTGTTGCGTGTGGCGTGTGGGTTGCCAAACGGCGATTTACAGGTCTTTTAGCCCTATCGCCCAAGGAAATACTACACAGTTAGCTATTAAATTAATAGTATCTGTCATGCACAAAAAAACGCCCCAGCCAGCCCCGTTTTACCGCTTACTTGCCATTAACCGCCAACAACTCCACTTCAAAAAACAAAGTTGCGTTGGGTGGAATCACACCACCAGCACCGCGTGCGCCGTAGGCTATGCTGGCGGGGCATGTTAGCTTGGCTTTGCCGCCAACTTTCATCAAGCCCACACCTTCGGTCCAGCAAGGAATCACGCCGTTTAACGGAAACTCGGTTGGCTCACCGCGCTTGTAAGAGCTGTCAAACTCTTTGCCGTCTGGAAACGTGCCTTTGTAATGCACTTTAACTTTGTCGGTAGGCACCGGGCTGGCACCCTTGCCCTCGGTCAAAGCCAGGTAGACCAAGCCGCTTTTGGTAACCACCGCGCCCTTTTCTTTGGCCGATGCGGCAACCACCGGGTCAGTTTGTGCTGCGCACAGGGTGGCGGCTGAGACAAGGCTGAGCGCTACAGCGAAGGCGCGAAAAGCGAAGGGAGTGCGGGTCATGTGAAAGTCCTTAAAGTGGTTCAAAAAATGGCTGAGGGAATAAGACCCCCGATAAAGCGCCATTGGGGCCTGAATCAGAGCAGGATTATGCCGCCTTTTGGCTGCAAGCCGCCTGCGCTAGTAGTGTGTTACTTCTGCGTTACTTGTGGCTACTTCAGCGCTATTTCTGCGCTGCTTCACTTAGCGCAGGCCGCTCTTCACGCCCCCCGGGGTGGCGCGCAAAGCGGGCTGGGTCGCCCCCGTGCACAGGAGCGCTGTCTGGCCACGGCCAGCCGCCAAACTCGGTGCGCCGGTAGTCGACCATGGCCTGGTGTATTTCTGCCTGCGTATTCATCACAAACGGGCCGTACTGGGCCACTGGCTCGGCAATCGGCTGGCCTTGCAGCATTAAAAATTCGGCCTGGGTGTCGCCATTAACCAGCTCTAGCGCTGCGTCTGCGCGCAGCTCTATAGCGGCATGGCTGCCCAGCAACTGGCCCGCCAAGGTGACCGACTGGCCTTTGAAAAAATACAGGCTGCGACGCGTGCCCTGGCCTGTAGCCCCGGGTAAGGTCCAGTGGGCACCTGGCTGCATCGTGATGGTCCAAATAGCCACATCGGCACTGGACTGCGCAGCCCACGAATCAGGCGGGGGCTGGAGCGCCTGCAGAGCAAGCGCGGGCGTATTAAACGCCTGCAGCACATTGGCATCAGCATCTACCTCTAGCCGCCCAGCCACTACGGCCACCTGTGTGCTGCGGCCTTGCACGTCCAAGGCCGTATGGCGTGGAATCTGCTCGCTCCACAGCATCGTAAAGTGCGGCTTGGCCATTTTGTTCTTGGCTGGCAAGTTGAGCCAAATTTGAAACAGCTCTAACGGGTTAGGCGCGGCACCGTCCAGCAGTGGGAACATCTCAGAATGCACAATACCCTGCCCGGCTGTAACCCATTGCACATCTGCGCCGCCCACGCCACCACCAAAACGGGCGGCAGCGCCCAAAGAGTCAGAGTGGTCAACTAGCCCTTTGCGCACAATGGTCACCGTCTCAAAGCCTCGGTGCGGGTGCGCCGGAAAGCCTGGCACAGTGCGCCCGTGGTACATGCTCCAGCCGTCTTTGCGGCTAAAGTCTTGGCCTATGTCGCGCCCCGTCAACGCCGCCTGCGGCCCCATCTGCGCATCGCCAGCGGGGTAAGCATCGTCGTGGTGAGCGCAAAACAAAAACGGGTCGATGGTGGGCCAGGGGAAGCCCAGTGGCTGGGCAGAAATGATGCTCTGTGTGGGCATGGCGGGTTCTCGGCTGCGTGTTGGATGGGTTAAGACTGGCAAACTGCTCACTATGTATTTTATAGCTGCTTATGTAGCATTTACTTGGGCGGTAGGGCTATTTGCTTGTAAATCTTGGTTTTGGGTTATCTTTGGGCTTTTGAAGATGGCTTGATTGCCTTTTGCACATTTGCATCGATTTAAAGCCCGCCACTCTAAACTCCAGCCCTCAAAGCCCGCTGCGTCATGGCCGACAAAGTGCTGCGCGTGCTGATGACCTCAGGGCTAATTACCAGCTCAATCAAAGTGCCCTTCGCACGCTGCAAAGCCGCCAACAACAGCGCCTCGAAGTCATTTGTATGCAAACACAGCGCCCCCACGTACCCGTAGGCACGGGCCAACATGCAAAAGTCTGGATTGCGCAGGGCCGAACCGCTGAGGCGCTGGGGGTATTCGCGCTCTTGGTGCATGCGGATGGTGCCGTAGGTGCCATTGTTGAGCAGCAGCACAATGCTTCGGGCCCCCTGCTGGGCCGCGGTGGCCAGCTCTTGGCCGGTCATTAAAAAATCGCCATCACCCGCAATGGTAAAAGCCACGCGGCCCGTGACTATATGCGCCGCTATGCCTGCGGGCACGCCTGCGCCCATAGCCCCATTGGTAGGCGCCACCTGCGTCTTAAAACCTTTGGCCAAACCATGGTACCTAAAGTAGCGGTGCATCCAGCTGGCAAAATTGCCTGCACCATTGGTAATTACAGCATCGGGCGGTAAATGCCGCTGCAGCGTTTGCACAATCTGCGGCATGTTGATAGCGCCTTGCGACCCGCCGTCCGTATCCCACAGCAGGCCAGGCAAAGCCTGCGCTGTGGTGTTCTCAACATAGTCGGCATGGGCACGCACGGTGTGCTTTGCCCAGGGCACTACGGGTGGCGCAGTCAGCACTTCCAGGCTGCGGGCGGCGGCGTTCATGCTGGCGCAGATGGCCAGGTCGGCTTGGTACACGCGGCCCAGCTCCTCGGCGCTGGCATGCATGTGCACCAGCTTTTGCTGTGGGCAGGGCGCTGCAAGCAGCGTGTAGCCGCCAGTGGTCATCTCGCCCAGGCGCGGGCCTATGGCCAGCACCAAATCGCTGTCCTTGATGCGCTGGGCCAGCGCCGGGTTAATGCCAATACCCACGTCGCCTGCGTACAGGCTGTGGTGGTTGTCAAAGGTGTCTTGAAACCTGAAGGCGTTGGCCACCGGCAGTTGCCAGTTCTCGGCAAAGCGCTGCAGCGCCTGCGCAGCCTGCACTGTCCAGCCGCCGCCACCGGCAATCACGATGGGGCGCTGGGAGGCCAGCAGCATCTCACGCAGGGTGCGCAGGGCGCCGGGGTCGCTCCAGGCTTGCACAGGGCTTACGTAGCGCAGCGCTGTGGCCGCCGTTTGCGTTACCAGCATGTCTTCAGGCAATATCAGCACCACGGGGCCGGGACGGCCTTGCATGGCAGTGGCAAAAGCGCGGGCGATGTATTCGGGAATGCGGTCTGCGTCGTCTATGCGCTCTACCCGCTTGGCCATAGGTTTGAAAAAACTGGCGTAATCTAGCTCTTGAAAGGCCTCGCGGTCGCGCGTGCCACTGGCCACGTCGCCTACCAGCAACAGCATGGGCGTGCTGTCTTGAAAAGCCGTGTGCACGCCAATCGACGCATTGGTGGCACCGGGCCCGCGGGTCACCATGCACACACCGGGGCGGCCCGTCAGTTTGCCCACGGCCTCGGCCATAAAGGCCGCGCCACCTTCTTGGCGGCAAGTGATAAATGTAATGCTGTCCGCGTAAGCATGCATACCGTCTAGCACGGCCAAATAGCTCTCACCCGGCACACCAAAAGCGTGCGTTACGCCTTGGGCGACCAGGCATTCGACCAGCAGATGGCCTGCTAGGCGTGTGGCAGGCGGGCTGGGGGTGTGGGGTGGCTGTACGGCAAACGTCATGGGCAGATTGTGCCGCCAATCTGCCTGCCGCTGTGCACACCACTGGCCTCAAGCCCCCACTTTTTAAGCAGCTGCTTTAAGCCCCATCACGTTAGACGACGTGCTGGGGCTGGCCCCTAGAGCCGATGGTTTGGTTTGGTGAGCCGCAGCGCCAAACTCTATCTCACCCGACAGCTGCCCGCCTTCTTCAATCACCACTTTGCCGTAGCGAATTTTGCCCTTCACTTTGCCTGTGGCGTAGATCATGAGCTTTTGCCGCACGGTCAGGGTGCCGTTAAATTCACCGCGAATCTCGGCAATGTCAATCTCTGCAGAGCCGGTAAACGAGCCGCATTCGGCAATTTGGATCACCCGCGAGTCCATAGTGGCCTCTACAGCGCCTTCTACCACCAGCGTGTCGCAGTCGGTAATTTCAACCCCTTTGAGTTTAATGTTCAGCCCTACAGTAAGCTTGCTTTCGCTGGGCTTGTTGCTGGCGCTGTCGCTGGCAAAGCCGGTGTTGGCGGCCAAGGCTGGTGCTGGGGCAGGCGCTGCGGGTGTCGCGGTGGGCACACTGGTGTGGCGGGCCGATCCGCTGGCTGTGGTGGACGACAAAGCGTGGTCAAGGTCGCGTTTGGAGTTGCTAAAAAAGGGAGATTGCAGTGCCATTGGGTTGATGCTCCATAGTAAATTCAAAGAAGCATTTATGGTAGAGCGCAAGGCGCTTACAAAGGGGTCGTGTTACGCAAGAGTCGTAAGCAAATTCTCAGTTTATGACGGAAATGTCATTTTCAGCCCCCAACTTGGCATATTTAATGTTATTGTATTAGTTATTGAAAAATGGGATGCAACATGATCACTGCCTACCTAAGTGGTAAAAAATCACTTCTCACCACTACTGTAAGCCTACTATTGGCTACCAGTTTTTTAATTTCGTGTGGCGGAGGTGGGGGTGGCTCGTCCACAACAACCAGTCCTGTCCCAGGCACGGGGCTTCAAACTCCCCCCGCAACCACCACGCCAACTGGCACATCCACCTTTATTTCGCCAACCACGCTGCCAACGACCACAGACTCTACTGGCACGCTAGTAACCCCAACACCCACCCCAACGCCAACGCCAACGCCAACCCCAACCCCAACACCCGTTAACACACCTGGATGCGCCCCATCGGCTGTCAGCTGGACGGTGGGCAGTAACACGTGCAACGCCACCACCGTCGGCTTGACCGACTCGGGCGCTACCGCAGCGGCCACCGATGGCACCTCTCCCAGTACAGGCTCAGCATTTTTCTTATGCACCAACGGCAAACTGGCCGCCAGCCCCGTGGCCTCGCCGGCCGCTAGCTGCGTTACGCCACCAGCTGTTGCGGTTGCTTGTGCACCCGCGGCCCGCAGTTGGACAGTGGCTGGCAATACCTGCAGCGGCACGCCTTCAGCAGCGGTAGCCTCTGGGGTGAATGCTGCAGTCAATGACGCTGTAGGTCTGGCCAAAGGTTCTGCCACTTTCATGTGCACAAACGGCACGTTGGCTGCCACGCCAGCTGCTACAGCCACGTGCAGTACCCCGGCCTATGACGACGCTAAATTTGGCTTGATCGGGTTTACACCTTGCACCAATGTAGGCAGCACCACACAACTTCAAGAAAATGACACCCTTAAATTGGGCGGGGTTAAAACTGACATCGCCTTCGGCAACGGTAGAAAAACCTACAGGTTTGTCTACTTATTTAACCAGACGGCTGATTTGGTATTGAAACGCGAAGCGTTCACCCGGGACACCCTCGACAGTTACGCGTTTGGCGGTGTACGACTGGCCTATTGCAAAAAAAGCCCTGTTGAGGGCGACAACACCACAGTGTTTTCAGCAGCACTCGCCAAACTTACGAACCATCTTAACGGCACAGGATCTTTATCGCCATTTCAGATCCGCGAACAACACACTTTGATGGCCACTACCATGGCCGAGTTGGCCGGTAGCGAAACAACGCTGAATGAAGCTTTCAAACTCATCGACCTGTACGACACGAAGCGTGGACCTTTGTTTACCGAAAACTCTCAAACAAAGGATGGTTTTGGAAACGTGCCCGCTCGCGACCCTGCTACTAGCGACGCTAGCATTGACAACTATTCAATAGATCGTGCCGTATTTGCGTTAGTGCAAGCTATTTTTGAAGACGTATATGCCAAACCAGCCGTCTATGAAAGCTATAAAAATTTCCTTAAGGGCAAAAAGTTTTTAACTTCTCAGGCTTTTCCAGGCAAGGTTAAAACTAATGCGACACCCGCTGACGGCAGCGTGAAAATCAATGCGACAGTGTCGACGCTGGCGGGAGTTGCCCCCAGATATGCCAACGAAAATGCAAGAAGGCCTACAGGTTACTTTCTTGCGCCTGGCGATGTGGGGTCAGTCACAGTGCCTGCTAATTTGGCAAACAAGGGCATCAAGATATTGGTGGGTGCCCACACCAGCGATAAGTCAGCCGTGGACCACGTTTACAGGCCTTATCGCATGCATGCAGAGTTTCCTGTCAAAAGCGCCACCACTGAAATCTACAATCCTTTCGGAGGCAGCATTTACATTATTGTGCCTATAAGCAGCAACTTTGGTGTTGTCGATGTAAGTTTTAAAAACGTTGTCGCGTCGCCCTTTTTCTCAAACACCAGCCACCGTAAAACTACGCTAGCCGATTGGGAAATTCAACGCAAGAACCCGGGGCCAATGGCAGATTTTGAGACCGACAAATTTATGCTGCAGGTACCCACCAGCTTTATTTTTAATTATAAAAACCCCGACGTACTGATGGCCCAGTGGGATAAGCGAATGGATGCCATTCACAGTGTGCACGGTCAACCACTTGTTAACGGCAACGTCAAAATGTTCAAACAAATTGATGCCTACACGCAGCACGATGGTTTTGCCGCACCTGGTTACCCGATCAGCACTGACTATTACAGACATGTCTATGACAGCAGCAGGCAAGGCAATGAGGACGTTTGGTATTTGAGAACGGGGCCAAATTTCATGCATTATGGCGGCGACCCAAACCAGGGCATAGAGCAGTTTGCTTTCGTCGATTTTCATGAACTTGGGCACTCACTCCAAGTCAGTATGTGGAGCGAATACACAGAGTATGAGTCTATAGTTAACCTAGTCTCTGTGGCCGTCAACAATATTGCAAGCGGCCAAACGATGGACATTGCATTTGCTAACTCTTTGGGTTTGGGCGAAAAGCTCAACCGCCAGCGCCCTACCCGCGACTTGGCTGCTATTGACTGGATGGTGACCTCCCTGTTTCGCGATGGCGCAAGGATGAGCGATGAAGAAATGAAGTATCAATACCGTGGGCATGCACAGTATGTCGACATTGCAGCCTTGTTCACTTGGGACACCTTGGGTAAATTCTTTAAAGAAGAGCACGAACGCGCCATTGTTTTAGGCGTTAGCAGACGCCCAGGCTTCAAATCTATAGATGGTTTCTCTGAATATTTTTACGGAGCTAATCAAGGCGAAGGCATTGACAGTCGCATCTTGCGGATGTCAAAAGCAGCCGGGGCTGACTTAAGGCCGTTGTTTCACTTCTGGGGTGTTAATCCTGTTGACAACGCAAGGCTTGCAGCCGCACTCCAAAAACAAGGTTCGCTACCGTCACGAAAAGTTTATGAGCGATTAGTAAATTACAAAGAGGTTATCCCAAGCGGAACGACACCTTACTACGAAAAAAACGATAGACTTGCAGTTTGGAATGATAGTTTTGCGCAACAAACCAGGAATGCTGTAGATAAACTTTTGTCTACAACGGGATACAGTTACTTTCCTAATGGCAAACCTACAACTAACAACTAGCCCAAGGAAATGCTGCCCAGGCAGCTACTAAATTCATAGCATCCGGGCAAACCTGTTTTTGCCCGACAATTGGGCCTATGACTTTGCCCACTGCCGCCCTAGCCGTCCCAGCACCAGCCCCGCTGGCTTGGCACAAGCGCTGGTGGCGTGCGCAAAGCCCAGCGCGGCAAGACCGGTTTGCCATGCTGGCCCCGCTGCTGGCCGTGCTGATGTTTTTGGCCGCTATCGTGGCTGCATTTGGCTACCTGCGGTTGGAGGAAATGGACCGTGAGCAAGAGGCCGTCAAGCGTGACGTAGAGTATGCCCAGCAGCGCGTGCGCCTGCGCCTCTTGGAGCGGCAAGAGCAGCTGATGCGACTGGCAGCAGATGTCAGCAACAAGCAAATTGACGCTGAAGAGTTTGTAACCCAGGCCGAAGCGCTGGTGCAGCAATACCCCGAACTGCAGTCTGTCGTGTGGATTGACGCTAAAAAACGCGTCAAAATGGGCTACACCTCCCCCAGCGTGGCCACCATGCAAACGCGCGCTGCCGGCGACACCATCAAGCTGACCACCACCGATGCTACGTATGGCTTGGCGCGCGACGTACGCCAGCCCGTCTATTCCACCCCGTTTGACACCGGCACCGGCACCATGGCGGCGCTGCAACTGCATGTGCCGCTGGCCGACGGCGGCAAGTTTGCCGGCGTGGTGGTGGGCGAATACCAGGTGGACGGCCTCATGCGCTACGCCGTGCCTACCGAGATTGCCGCCAAATACGCCGTAGCTTTGCTAGACGACAAAGGCAAAATTTTGGCCGGCAACACCACCCCGGCGCGCACCGTAGCCGCCAAGTTTTTGCCCTGGACAGCGCAAGACATCAGCTACGAAATTCCAGTGGCCCCGATTGGCAACGGCTTGGTGATTCGCGCTCAGGCCTACCGTACCTCGCTGGGCGTGGTGGGCAGTGGGCTGTTTTGGCTGGTGGCTGTGCTCAGCCTGATGACGGCCTGGATGCTGCTGGGCACCTGGCGGCATACGCGCAGGCGCATTCAAACCCAGGCAGCGCTGATCAAAGAAACCAATTTTCGCCGCGCCATGGAAAACTCCATGCTCACTGGCATGCGCGCGCTGGACATGGGCGGGCGCATTACCTACGTCAACCCCGCTTTTTGCCAGATGACCGGCTGGAGCGAGACTGAACTGGTAGGCCTGACCGCCCCCTTCCCCTACTGGCCCGAGGAAGACCGCGCCACGCTGGCGGCCCGGCTAGAAGACGAGCTGGCGGGCCGCACCACGCCGGGGGGGTTTCAGGTACGGGTGCAGCACAAAGATGCCCATGTGTTTGATGCACGCATGTATGTCTCGCCCTTGATCGACCCCAAAGGCGCACAAACCGGTTGGATGACATCGATGACCGACATCACCGAGCCCAACCGCGTGCGCCGCCAACTCAGCGAGTCTTACGAACGTTTTACCACGGTGCTTGAAGGCTTAGACGCTAGCGTATCGGTAGCCCCGCTGGGCAGCGAAGAGCTTCTGTTTGCCAACAAGCTGTACCGCCAATGGTTTGGCTCGCACACCGAAGGGCATCTTAATTTAGTCTCCCAGGCCGGCAGGCCCGACACCCCGCGTGGCGAGGCCGATGATGAGGTGGATATTTTGGTAGGCATGCCCGTCGGCGAGCTGACCGTAGCGCTGAGCGAAAACGCCGAAGTGTTTGTGCCGGTATTGGGCAAATGGCTGGAAGTGCGCTCGCGCTACCTCAGCTGGACCGACGGCCGCCTGGCGCAAATGGTGATTGCCACCGACATTACCCCGCGCCGCCACGCCGAAGAGCAATCAGCCATGCAGGCCGAGCGGGCCCAGTCGGCCAGCCGCTTGATTACCATGGGCGAGATGGCGTCTAGCGTAGCGCATGAGCTGAACCAGCCACTGACAGCCATTAACAACTACTGCAACGGCATGGTCAGCCGTATCAAAGGCAAGCAAATTAACGAAGAAGACCTGCTGGCTGCGCTAGAAAAAACCGCCAAACAAGCCCAGCGTGCCGGGCAAATTATCCAGCGCATTCGCAGCTTTGTGAAGCGCTCTGAGCCCAACCGCACCCTGTCTGACGTGCCCGCCATGGTGGCCGAAGCGGTAGAGCTGGCCGAAATAGAGCTGCGCCGCCGCAACGTGCGCCTGACGCATTACATAGCCGCCCGCTTGCCCCAGCTGCTGGTAGACCCGATTTTGATTGAGCAGGTGCTGGTGAACTTAATGAAAAACGCTGCCGAATCGGTAGACAGCGCCCATCGCCCCAGCGCCCGGCGCAGCGTAGAGCTGCGGGTGCTGCCGCGCCAGCTAGAAGGCCAGGCCGACAAAGGCGGCCTGCACGTAGTGGAATTTACGGTAACCGACACCGGCAAAGGCTTGGCCCCTGAGGTGCTGCAGCGCCTGTACGAGGCCTTCTTTTCAACCAAAGCCGAGGGCATGGGCATTGGGCTTAACCTGTGCCGCTCGATTGTCGAGTCGCACCAGGGTCGAATGCAGGCCGAGAACCTCTACAATGGCAGCGAGATCAGCGGCTGCAGGTTCAGTTTTTGGCTACCGATGGTGCAAAACGCTTTAGGCCCAGCCCTGGTTGAGCCCCACGCCGCTGCCCACTGATGCGCTGTTACTAAAATTTCGATACAAGGCAACCCACCATGAGCTTAATTCCCAAAAAAGGCACCGTTTACGTTGTGGACGACGACGAAGCCGTGCGCGATTCTTTGCAGTGGCTGCTAGAGGGCAAAGACTACCGCGTGCGCTGTTACGACTCTGCCGAGACTTTTTTGGCCCGCTACGACCAGCGCGAAGTGGCCTGCCTGATTGTGGACATCCGCATGGGCGGCATGACCGGCCTAGAGCTGCAAGACAAGTTGGTGGAGCGCAAATCCCCTCTGCCAATCATGTTTATCACCGGCCATGGCGACGTGCCCATGGCCGTAGACACCATGAAAAAAGGTGCGACTGACTTTATCCAAAAACCGTTCAAGGAAGAAGAACTGGTGGGCTTGGTAGAGCGCATGCTGGAGCTGGCCAAAACCAGCTTTGCCGGCCACCAGCAAGCCGCCAGCCGCGACGCGCTGCTAGGCAAGCTGACAGGGCGTGAGGCACAGGTGCTAGAACGCATTGTGGCCGGCCGCCTGAACAAACAAATTGCAGACGACTTGGGCATCAGCATTAAAACCGTTGAAGCCCACCGCGCCAACATCATGGAAAAGCTCAATGCCAATACCGTGGCCGACCTGCTGAAAATTGCGCTGGGCCAAGGCGCGCCAAAGGCATAAAACTGCACACATGACAGCCCAACTTATTGACGGTATCGCCCTGTCCACCCAGCTGCGCGCAGACGTAGCGCGCCGCACCACTGCACTCAAAGCCCAAGGCCTTACCCCTGGCTTGGCTGTGGTGTTGGTAGGCGACAGTCAGGCCTCGCAGGTTTATGTACGCAACAAAATCAAAGCCTGCCAAGAAGCAGGGCTGCACTCGGTGCTAGAAAAACACGATGCCAGCATGACCGAAGCGGCGCTGCTGGCGCTGGTGGGCCAGCTAAACAGCGACCCCGCCATACACGGTATTTTGGTGCAGCTGCCGCTGCCTGCGCACATTGATGCGCACAAAGTTATCGAAGCGATTGCGCCGCACAAAGATGTTGACGGTTTTCACGTCGCCAGCGCCGGTGCGCTGATGGTGGGCCAGAGCGGATTTTGGCCCTGCACCCCCTATGGCTGCATGAAAATGCTCGAATCCGTGGGCGCACCCGGCGCTGGTGGCACTGGCTACAGCCTTAAAGGCAAACACGCCGTGGTGATTGGCCGCAGCAACATTGTGGGCAAGCCCATGGCGCTGATGCTGCTGGCGCAAAACGCCACCGTCACCATCTGCCACAGCGGCACTGCCAACCTCAAAGCCATGACCCTGCAGGCCGATGTGGTGGTAGCGGCCGTAGGCAAGCGCAATGTGCTCACCGCAGACATGGTCAAACCCGGCGCCGTGGTGATCGACGTAGGAATGAACCGCAACGACGAAGGCAAACTGTGCGGCGATGTCGACTTTGCCGGTGTCAGCCAGGTTGCCAGCTACATCACCCCCGTACCCGGCGGTGTCGGGCCCATGACGATCACCATGCTGCTGGTCAACACGCTGGAAGCGGCTGAACGGGTTGCCGCAAAAAGCCATGGCGCGGCGGCCTAAGCACCAGGCTTGCGGCCACTAGACCTCCAGGCCCCTAAGATCTTGCACGGGCAGTTATTTTCTGCATAGCAAAATGCTGTCTGCCATTGCATCTCACCACAGTTACCCGCTGCACAGCGCAGCCGCCACGCGGGCCATGGAGCAGGCTGTGGCCCGCGCATTGGCACCACACACGTTAATGCAGCGCGCAGGTTGGGCAGTGGCTCGGCTGGCCTGCGCTGTGGCACCGCATGCGCAAACCATCTGGGTGGCCTGCGGGCCCGGCAACAATGGCGGTGATGGGCTGGAAGCCGCCATGCACCTTGCACGCTGGGGGCACCGCCCAGTGGTTACCTTGGAGGGCAATCCAGCCCAGCTGCCGCCGGACGCGGCAGCGTCGCTTGCGCGGGCGCTGCAGGCCGGTGTGCAGCTGGCCAGCGCACCCCCAGCGCAGTGCGACCTGGCCATTGACGCGCTGCTAGGCTTGGGTAGCGACAAGCCCGCAAGCCAAGCCCAGCGCCCATTGCCAAGCGCCATGCTAAGCCTGCTGCTGCACATGCACACCCACGCTAAAAGTGTCCTGTGTGTGGACTTGCCCAGCGGGCTTAACGCCGACACCGGCTGCTACGGCGACACCCAGTACGCTACGCAATTAATAGCTGCTCATTCAGCATTTCCTTGGGCAAGGAGTCTTTTTTGCTTAAATTTACTGACACTAAAGCCAGGTTGCTTTACCGCGCAGGGCAAAGATGCAGCCGGCCAAGTGTGGTTTGACGATCTGGCTGTGGGCCAGGGCGCAGCCACCAGCAGCGACCCCACCTCCCTCACCTCCCCCGCTGCCTGGCTGCTAGGCGCAGACCGCGCAGCCCTGGCCCCGCGCCTGCACGCCAGCCACAAAGGCAGCTACGGCGACGTAGCCGTTGTAGGCGGCGCGCCAGGCATGCTGGGCGCGGCCTTGCTGGCCGCCCGCGCAGCCTTGCACGCGGGCGCGGGCCGTGTGCTGGTCAGCATGCTAGACGGCCCGCCAGGCAAGCCCACAGACCGCGCCACTATGGCCGTGGACCCCACCCAGCCCGAGCTGATGTTTCGCCCACTGGCCGCTATCGACCTGCGCAGCACCAGTGTGGTGTGCGGCTGTGGCGGTGGTGCCTATGTGCGCGGCGTGCTGGCGCAGGTGCTGTCTGCCGCCCAGCATGTGGTGCTGGACGCAGATGCGTTAAACGCCATCGCCCTGGATACAGCCCTGCAAACCCTGCTGATGGCGCGCGCCAAGCATACTGCGCGCGGCCACAGCAGCACCGCCAGTGCCGCCGCCCGCGCCACGGTCATCACCCCGCACCCGCTGGAAGCTGCGCGCCTGCTGGGTTGCACAGTGGCCCAAGTGCAGGCCCACAGGCTGCACTCTGCACAGCAGCTGGCCGACAGGTTCCAGTGCACCATCATTCTCAAAGGCGCGGGCAGCATTATTGCGGCACCAGGGGAGTTGCCCCGCATTAACCACAGTGGCAGCGCCGCTTTGGCCACGGCCGGAACAGGTGACGTACTGGCAGGCGTGGTAGGCGCGTACCTGGCCGCCGGCATGGGCAGCCTGCATGCCGCCTGCGCGGCGGCTTTTGCCCACGGCCAAGCAGCCGACCACTGGCCCGCCCATGCCCCAGCGCTTACCGCCAGTGGGCTGGCTATGCGCTGCGGCCAGCACTGAGACACAGCACCTGAGCCTGCCCAGCATGTATAACATGCGGATTCAAGTACAAAATACGCCTACCGCCCAAGGAAATGCTGCCTTAGTAGCTATTATAAATATAGCTTACAGCAGCTATCAAGGAGTCAACCCTAGGCATGAACTGCTGTCTGGCACGGGTGCGCCCAGTGCGGTGCGGGCTGCGTTGGTGGCTTCGCAGTTAAGCAAAATGCCGTAGTACCTGCGCCGCCAAAAATCGCCCTCGCCAGGGTGGTTTTGCTGCAGCTAGGCATAGCCCTCTAACGCAGCCGCACTTTAGCACCCACAATCGTGTTGCACACTGCGACCTGTTTGTCCAGCCCGCCACACTCATGGTCACCCGAATCACGCCTGCGTCTACCTTTCCCACTGCCTCTACCTCTACCTCTGCTTCTACCCCCGCCAAAGCTGCACGCGCCTTGGCCACCCAGCTGGTCAGCCCACTCAAGCACCTGCGCGCCTGTGACCTGCGGGCCGCAGCCCAGCTGGCCACCACCGCCACAGGCAGCGTGGCCCGCATAGCCGAGGGTGTCAACCAAGCCGTGTGGAGCACGCTGGGCGCGCCCGGTGGTAAAGCGGCAGGCACTACGCGCGGCATCACCGGCATGGTATTTCAAAGCGTGCAGGGCATCACCAGTTTGATCGGCAAAGGCGTAGATACCGCACTGGCCAAGCTAGTGCCCTACATAGAACAGTCCCTACAGGCCAACGACACTGCGGCCAGCAGCCCCCAGCGCGAGGCGGTACTGGCCGCTTTGAACGGCGTGCTGGGCGACCACCTGGCCGCCACCGGCAATGCTCTGGCCACCACCATGGCCCTGCACTACCAGGGCCAGCCACTCGACTGGCAGGCCATGCCAGCCAAGGCGCAGGTGTCTGGCAAAGTGATTGTGCTGGTACACGGCCTGTGCATGAACGACCTGCAATGGCGCACCACCCACATTGACCCCACCAGCCCCCGCGCAGCCACCACAGTTGACCATGGCAACACGGTTGACCACGGCACCACGCTGGCCACGGCCCTCAAAGCCACGCCCTTGTACCTGCGCTACAACACCGGCCTGCACACCAGCACCAATGGCCACGCACTGTCGGCCCAGCTGGCGCAACTGCTGGCCCACTGGCCCAAGCCCATCACCGAGCTAACCATTGTGGTGCACAGCATGGGCGGCTTGGTTACCCGCAGTGCCGTGCACACCGCCCAGCAGGGCCAGGCGGCATGGCTGGGCAAGCTCAAAAGCATCGTCTTTTTAGGCACCCCGCACCACGGCGCGCCACTAGAAAAAGCAGGCAACTGGGTCGACATTATTTTAGGCAGCACGCCGTATTCCAAACCCTTTGCCAAGCTAGGCCAGCTGCGCAGCGCAGGCATTACCGACCTGCGCTACGGCCACCTGCTGGGCGTTGACTGGCAAGGCAAAGACCGTTTTCGCCGCCAACCCGACAGCCGCCAGCACGTGCCCCTGCCCAGCCACGTGGCCTGCTACACCGTGGCCGGCACCGTGGCAGGCCAGCGCAGCGCTGTAGCCGAGCGCCTGCTGGGCGACGGCCTGGTCACCCTGCCCAGCGCCCTGGGCCAACACACCGACCCACAGCGCAGCTTGGGTTTTGCCAAAACCGCCCAGCACATCGCCTACCGCACCAACCACATGCAACTGCTCAGCAGCCCCCAGGTAGGCGCGCAACTGGTGCGCTGGCTAACCGCCAAATAGGCCGTGGGCAGGCACGCTCTGGCCAGCGAGGTGACGCTACATGCTGGTCTGTCAGCATGTAGCCAAGCTTTACAACGTTTTAGGCCTATCGCCCAAGGAAATGCTACATAGTTAGCTATTAAATTAAGAGTGGCTTGCATCCCACACACCACCGCCAACCTGTAGCAAGGTGTAGCCTAAAATCAGTGTGGCTTTCCCGCAAACAACCCACACACCCACCCCATGCTTACCGGCGACCTTAAAAACAAAATCGACACCATCTGGAACGCCTTTTGGACAGGCGGCATTGCCAACCCGATTGAGGTGATTGAGCAAATCACCTTTTTAATCTTCATCCGCCGCCTGGACGTAGAGCAAACCCTGGAAGAAAACCGCGCCGCGCGCCTTAAAACAGCCATTCAGCGCCGCATATTCCCCACAGGCAACGACCCCAAAGGCCGCCCGTATGACAGCCTGCGCTGGAGCCGCCTGAAAAACGCCGCCCCCGCCGAGATGTTTAGCACTGTGGGCGACCATGTGTTCCCCTTCCTGCGCGAGCTGGGCGGCGACGGCAGCACCTACGCCCACCACATGCGGGACGCCCGCTTTACCATCCCCACGCCAGCCCTGTTGGCCAAGGTGGTTGATTTGCTAGACGGCCTGCCCATGGACGAGCGCGACACCAAAGGCGACCTGTACGAATACATGCTGGGCAAAATCGCCAGCGCCGGGCAAAACGGCCAGTTTCGCACCCCGCGCCACATCATCCAGTTGATGGTCGCCCTCACCGCGCCCACCCCGAATGACACTGTTTGCGACCCAGCCAGTGGCACCTGCGGCTTTCTAGTAGCCGCCAGCGAATATTTGGTAAGCCACCACCCCAAGGCCCAGCACGATGCCCAGCTGCTAGAGCACTTTCACCATCG
>JAYSRE010000171.1:0-8499 GCA_043721235.1 Polaromonas sp.
TTGCACGCGGCCTACGGCTATCAGCGGTTCGGGGTCGAACTCGCTGCGCACGGCGACGATGGTGCTGACCATTTTGGCGCGGCGGTTGGGCTCATTCGCCATTTGCTCCAGCACGGCGCGGCGGTTGTTGTCGTCGCTTTTCTCGTACCCGTGCTGCACACAAAAGTAGGCGGTGTCTACGCCGGGCAGGCCGCCCCATGCGTCGATGCACAGGCCTGCGTCGTCGGCCACCGCAGGCAGGCCGCTGTGCTTGGCGGCGTTGCGCGCCTTGGCCAGAGCGTTTTCTACAAAGGTTTTGTAAGGCTCGGCGGCTTCGGGCACGCCCAGTGTGCTTTGGGCAACCAGGGTTACGCCCAAAGGTGCAAACAAGGGCACCAGCTCGGCTAGCTTGCCCAAGTTGTTGGATGCGAGCACGATGTGCATGCTAAACCATGTTTTTTAAATTTTTAAGCAAAATAGCCCTGTCGCCCAAGGAAATTCTGCATGAGCAGCTATAACTTTAGTAGTGACTGTTGTTGCAGGGCAATCAGTTCGCCGATGCCTTTTTCAGCCAACAGCAGCAGCGCGTCCATCTCGGTACGCGAAAAAGCAGCGCCTTCTGCGGTGCCTTGCACTTCAATATAGTGGCCGGCACCCGTCATCACCACGTTCATGTCGGTGTCACAGGCTGAGTCTTCGGTGTACTCCAGGTCAAGCAGGGGCGTGCCTTGCACAATACCTACCGAGATAGCGGCAACCGACTGGACGATGGGCGACTCTGTGAGCTTGCCTTGTTGGATTAACTTGTTAACCGCGTCTTGGGCGGCCACAAAAGCACCCGTGATGCTGGCGGTGCGGGTGCCGCCGTCGGCCTGAATCACGTCACAGTCTAAGCTGATGGTGCGCTCACCGAGTTTTTTCAAGTCAAACACCGCGCGCAGGCTGCGGCCAATCAGGCGCTGGATTTCTTGCGTGCGGCCACTTTGCTTGCCTTTGACTGCCTCGCGGCTGCTGCGGGTGTGGGTGGCACGCGGCAGCATGCCGTACTCGGCCGTCACCCAGCCCTCGCCGCTGCCTTTCTTGTGCGGTGGCACGCGGTCTTCAACGCTGGCAGTGCAAAGTACTTTGGTGTTGCCAAACTCGATCAGCACCGAGCCTTCAGCGTGGATGGTGTAGCCACGGGTTATTTTGACGGGACGCAGCTGGTTGGCGGCGCGGTTATCGGAACGCTGAAAAGTGGTCATGCAGATAGTATGGGTTGGAAAAAGGAGAAAAGGTGGAGCTCTTAAACAGCTCAAGCCTTCCTAGCCGCGCTACGCCTAATGGCATCGTTGATTTCTGCAATTGACCGCTCTATGGCCGCATCGTCCAAGTCTTCTACCATAGTGTCCAGTACGCCTGACTGGATGGTCGAGGCAAAGACTCCGTCGCTGATGCTGTCGGTAGAGATGCCCTGGGTTGACTCGAAGGCATCGGGGGTTTCCCACTGCATGGCAATCACGGTGACGTTGTCGCAGTGCTCGCCGCCATTGCGCAGGGCCAGTTCTACCATGTCGGGTACCGATGTAGCCACGGAGCCTTTGGCCAGCTGGTGCACAATGTCGTTGTCGCTTACGGTGCCCCACAGGCCGTCAGAGCACAGCAGCAAGCGGTCGCCCTGCTGCAGCTGGGTAGGGCCCGCTACATCAAACACCGGCTTGGTAGGCGACCCTAAACAAGTGAACAGAATATTGCGGTTGAGCTTGTCCATGCGGATCACGCCTGCGGCATGCTGCTCGATATAAGAATGGTCGCGCGTGCGCACCACCATGTCGCTGTCGCGCACCAAATACAAACGCGAGTCGCCGCAGTGAATCCACGTGGCCGCGCCGCCCTGCACAATACACGCCACAAAGGTGGTGCGCGGTGTGTCTAACATGCCTTTTTCGCTGGCATAGCGAATAATTTGGTGGTGCGCAGCCATCAGCGCGCTGGCCAAAAAGCCGGTCACGTCTTTAATGAGAGGGCGAGCTTCTTTTTGGTACAGGGCTGATACAGTTTGCAGCGCCAGCTGAGCAGCTACTTCGCCCTCAGGGTGGCCGCCCATACCGTCTGCCAGGACAAACAAACCCGACTCGCGCGTATAGCAGTAACCCATACGGTCTTCGTTTTTCTCGCGACCTCCTTTACGGCTGACTTGGAAGACAGAAAATTTCATGGGCTGGGTGCTCTGTGTACTTTAATTTGCTTTGCCAAAACCAGTGGCTTTGCCTACCGCTTTTTTGGTATCGGCCATCATGTTGTCAAACTGCAGGCGCATTTTTTCACCTACCGACAGCTTGGTATAACGGCGTTCGTTTTCTTGGCTGAGTTCTTTTTGCAGCGCAAACACAGATTGCGGGCGCGACAGTGGGTCTAGCGACATGCACCACTCCACCACCTCAATCAGGTTGTCAGAATACACCCCGCGCAAGCGCGACAGGGCCAGCGACAAACGGTCTTTTTCAAGGCGCTGCGGTGCATCGTTAGGCGGATAGCCTTGCATGCAGGCATAAATACAGGCACCAATGGCGTAAATGTCGGTCCACGGGCCCATTGATGAGTCGCGACGGTACATCTCAGGCGCAGCAAAACCGGGGGTGTACATGGGGCGGATAAAGTTGCCTTCTTTGGACAGCACTTCGCGCGCGGCACCAAAATCGATCAGCACGGCTTTGTTTTCATCGGTCACAAAAATGTTGGCCGGCTTAATGTCAAGGTGCAGCATTTTGTGCTGGTGCACGATGCGCAGGCCGCGCAAAATTTCGTCAAACAAGCTGCGGATAGTTGATTCGCGGAAGACTTTTTGTTTTTTCAGCTCACGCGCGGTGATGATGAAGTCTTGCAGGGTGGCGCCCTCCAAATAGTTCATCACCATGTAGACGGTTTCGTTCTCGCGAAAGAAGTTCAGCACGCTCACTACCGAGGCGTGCGAAATTTGCGCCAGCGAACGGCCTTCTTCAAAAAAGCTTTTCAGGCCCAGCCGGTACAAAGAGAGCTTGTCGGGCTGTACCTGGGGCAGCAGCTCGCCAGGCGCGCGCGTAGCCAAGGACGACGGCAGGTATTCTTTGATGGCAATCTGCTGGCCTTCGTTGTCCACAGCCAAATACACCACGCCAAAACCACCTGAGGACACCTTACGCACCACGCGGTAGCCACCGATAACGGTATCGGGCGGGAGAGAGGCGGGTTTAACCTTTGACATAATCGCTGTTATTACGCTGGGTACTTGGTGCGTGCAATGGCCCTAAGAGGCTGAAAACACGTTTTAAGGCCTTTTAATTAAATATTTCATCGGGGAAACCCAATTTATGCCAGTTTACAGCATGACAGGCTACGCCAGCGTGCAATCGCTAGGCCACAACCGCACTGACCCTAGCGGTCACCTGGCCCATCACGCGGCCAGCAAAGAGCACCTAGGGCTAGAGATTCGCTCGGTTAACAGCCGCTTTTTAGACCTGAGCTTTCGCCTGTCCGACGAGCTACGCCACACCGAACCCGCTCTGCGGGAACTGCTGGTGCATGGCCTCAAACGCGGCAAAGTTGAAGTGCGCGCTTTTGTGGGTCAGGCCAAAGACACTGCCAGCGCACCACCCAGCGTGGCTTTGTTACAACGTTTAAACCAAAGCCAAGACCAAATCTTGGCCTGGTTACCCTCTGCCCGGCCCTTGAGCGTGGCCGACGTGATGCGGCTGGCCAGCACCGAGAGCGGCGCCAATCACAGTTCAGACAGCGACCAAGTCGAGAGCGTGCTGGCCCTGCTGCGCCAAGCGCTGGACGACCTGCTGGCCTCGCGCGAGCGCGAAGGAGCCCGTTTGGCCGCCATGCTGCTAGGCCACACTGCCCAGTTGCGCGCGCTAACGGCTGCTGCAGCCCCGCTGATACCCGAGCTGGTGGCCCAGCAAAAGCAAAAGTTTATCGACCGCTTTATGCAGGCTTTGCAGGCCGGTACACCCAACGATGCTGGCGGGGCAGGCGCGGCCAGCGCTGGCAGCCCCATCAGCCAGCAGGCCGCCCACGACCGGGCGCTGACCGAGGCTACCGCTTTCGCTATTCGCATTGACGTAGCCGAAGAAGTCACCCGCTTGGCCGCGCATTTGGACGAAATCGACCGTTTGCTTACCGGGCAATCTGGCGCAGGCAGCAAGGCCAGTAAAAGCGCCCAACCCGATGCCAAACAAGCCGAGATCGGCAAACGGCTGGACTTTGTGATTCAAGAGCTGCACCGCGAAGCCAACACGCTGGGTGCCAAGTCGCCCGTGCTAGAGCTGACCCGTATCAGCGTGGACATGAAGGTGCTGATAGAGCAAATGCGCGAGCAAGTGCAAAATATTGAATAAATGCTGGGGCCGTAAAACGCCAATGGAGCCCCCAAAGAACCTCAATAGAAACCCAACAAAAGCTATATGATTAATAGCTGCTTGTAAAGATAAATAAAGGCTTAACGTGGATTATCCTGGCAATCTTTTTGTTGTAGCGGCACCCAGTGGGGCCGGCAAATCAAGCTTGGTAAAAGCCTTGCGCGAGCTAGATGCCAAAGTGCAACCTTCGGTGTCGCACACCACGCGTGCGCCACGCGGCCAAGAAAAGCATGGCCGCGACTACTACTTTGCCAGCGATGCCGACTTTGATGCTATGGTGGCGGGAAATCAGTTTTTTGAGTGGGCGTATGTGCACGGCTACCGCTATGGCACTTCGCGCAGCGCCATCGAGGCGCGCATGGCCCAAGGCTTGGACGTGATTTTAGAAATCGACTACCAAGGTGCGTTCCAGATTAAAAAACTGTTTGCCAATACCGTACTTATTTTTATCTTGCCGCCCAGCCTGGAAGAGCTGCGCGCCCGCATAGAACGGAGGGGCGAGGACAGCGAGGAAAAGATCAACTTGCGCATGCAAAACGCCCGCACCGAGATAGACCAGGCCCAACATTTTGACTTCGTTATAATCAACGAAGTGTTTGACAGCGCCGTTTTTGACCTTAAAGCGGTGGTGCATGCTCAAAGATTGAAGTTCACCGCCCAGCGCCGCGCCCGTGCCGACACCTTTGCAGCGCTAGAAATCAATTGATTTTCAACCCGGCACAGGCTGGTTTTAACCTCGGCTTTCACCCAATTAACCCCTCAAAGGAGCTCCTATGGCCCGCATTACCGTTGAAGACTGCTTGCAGCAAATTCCTAACCGTTTCCAACTGGTATTGGCTGCCAGCTACCGCGCCCGCATGCTCAGCCAAGGCCATGCCCCTAAGATTGAAAGCAAAAACAAGCCTGGCGTGACTGCGCTGCGCGAAATTGCCGAAGGCAAAATCGGCATTGAAATGCTGAAAAAAGTCCCCCTGTAATTTTCTCCCTGCACAGCGTTTGCATGCCAGCCACGCTGGAATGCGCACAAGCTTAGCCACTGGCACCTCTTTGCAGGTGCTTTTTTATTGCCCCTCGCGCTGCAGATTGCGCCAATTTGGTTAGAGTAGTGTTGTGGATATCCTCAAACATAAACCTTTTAAAACCGCAGGCAAGGGCGCAGCAGCTGCCCACAATGCCACTGTGGCCAGCTTCGCCGCGCTGACCAGCAAGCTAAATTACCTGGACGCAAGCGACATTGAGCGCATCCGCAAAGCCTACCGCTTTGCTGACGCTGCCCACCTGGGCCAGTTGCGCGCCAGCGGCGAGCCCTACATTACCCACCCTATTGCCGTAGCCGCCCAGTGCACCGAATGGAAGCTTGACGCGCAAGCCATCATGGCCGCGCTGATGCACGATGCCATGGAAGACTGCGGCATTAGCAAGCCTGAATTGATTGAAAAATTTGGCGCACCGGTGGCCGAGCTGGTGGACGGGCTGACAAAACTGGAGAAACTTGAGTTCACCACGCGTGAAGAAAACCAGGCCGAATCGTTTCGCAAAATGCTGCTGGCCATGGCGCGCGACGTGCGCGTGATTTTGATCAAACTGGCCGATCGCAGCCACAACATGCGCACCATGGGCGACATGCCGCGCCCCAAATGGGCCCGTATATCCCGCGAAACCCTGGACATCTATGCCCCCATTGCGCACCGCCTGGGCTTGAACCAAACTTACCGCGAGCTGCAAGACCTGAGCTTTCGCTACTTGCTGCCTTGGCGCTACGCCACCCTGGGCAAAGCGGTTGACAAGGCACGCAGCCGCAGGCGCGATTTGATTCAAAAAGTAGAGCGTGATGTGCAGGCCACCTTTGCCCAAGCGGGCATGTACATCAACCTGTCAGGTCGCGAAAAAACCCTGTATTCGATCTACCGCAAGATGGACGAAAAGCATCTGAGCTTTGCCCAAGTGACCGATATGTACGGCTTTAGGCTTGTGGTGCCTACGGTGATTGATTGCTATACTGCGCTGGGCGTGGTGCACCAGATGTACCAGCCCGTGCCTGGCAAATTCAAAGACCATATTGCCATAGGTAAACTCAACGGCTACCAGTCGCTGCACACCACGGTGGTGGGGCCTGCGGGTATCAATGTGGAGTTTCAAATGCGCACCGAGGCCATGCATGTGGTGGCCGAGTCGGGTGTGGCCGCGCACTGGCTGTACAAGGCAGACGCGCCCGGTGGGGCCGATGCCGAGCGCTTAGGCACCCAGTGGCTGCAGTCTTTGCTGGATATTCAAAACGAGACGGGTGATGCCGCTGAGTTTTGGGACCACGTGAAGGTAGACCTGTTCCCTGATGCGGTGTATGTGTTTACCCCCAAAAGCAAAATCATGGCCATGCCGCGCGGGGCCACGGTGGTGGACTTTGCCTACGCTGTGCACACCGACGTGGGCGACCACACCGTAGCTGCCAAGATCAATGGCGAGCAAGTACCGCTGCGCACTGAGGTAAAAAACGGCGACGTGATTGAAGTGATCACCGCACCCATCTCTAACCCCAACCCCGCCTGGCTGGGCTTTGTGCGCACCGCACGTGCGCGCAGCAAAATTCGCCATCACCTTAAAACCCTGGCCAGCGACGCATCACAAGACCTGGGGGACAAACTGCTGTCGCAAGCGCTGCGCTCTGAGGGCATAGAAGCCCTGCCCGCTGATGACGCGCCCTACGTTGCGGTGTGGGACAAGCTGCTGCGCTTTTCAGGCAACAAAACCCGCGCTGAGCTGCTGGTAGACATTGGCCTGGGCAAGCGCATCGCCAGCATTGTGGCCAAACGTTTGGTCAGCCTGCTGGCCGAGCTGGGCCAGCGGCCCGATGCCCTGCTGATGAGCAAAGAACGCTTTACCGCCCACGAAAGCCTAACCCAAGGTGCCATCGTGCTGGACGGCTCTGAAAGCGCTACCGTGCAGTACGCGCCCTGCTGCCGCCCTCTGCCCGGCGATGCGATTGTGGGCTACCTGGGCCGCGGCGAGGGGCTGATAGTGCACACGGGCCCCTGCGGTATTGCGCAAAAACTGATGCAAAAAGACAGTGAACGCTTTATTGCCGTGGAATGGGCCGACGAGCCTGTGCGCGCTTTTGCCTGCGCTCTGGTGGTCACCGTGCAAAGCGGCAAAGGCGTGTTAGCCCGCGTAGCCGCAGCGCTGGCTAGCACCGAGGCCGACATTTTGCAGGTAGACCTGGGCCGCGACAGCGAAGTAGGCGCACCCACAGCCGACCTGCGCTTTGTGGTCAACCTGCGCGACACCGCCCACCTAGAAACCGCCCTGCGCACCCTAGCCCGCACACCCACGGTACTGCGTGCTTGGCGTGTGGTGTCTGGCTAACTACGTTTTTGGTAACTGCTTATGCAGCATTTCCTTTGGCCAGACGTGTAAAAGGGGCCAAATAGCCCTATCGCCCAAGGAAATGCTTATTGAGTAGCTATTAAATTTATAGTAAATAAACAGCTTTAGGAGGGTAGCTCACCGCCAGCACCTCCAGCATCTGCACACCCAGCGGCGTCACCAAACGCACTTCGTCGCCCTCACGGGCTTTGAGCAGAGCGCGGGCTATTGGGGATATCCAGCTGACCTGCTGGCGGGCGCTGTCGGCCTCGTCAATGCCCAAAATAGTCACCGCGTGCTCAAGCCCCGCAACGTCCGCATAAATTACGGTAGCACCAAAAAATACCTGCGGCTGTCCATGCAAAGCCGACGGGTCCGTCACCTCGGCAGTCTCCAGACGCTTGGCCAAAAACCGAATCCGTTTGTCAATCTCGCGCAGCCGCTTTTTGCCGTACAAATAGTCGCCGTTCTCGCTGCGGTCGCCATTTTTAGCGGCCCAATGCACCGATTCAACGATTTTGGGGCGCTCGTTGTCCATCAAGTCCAGCAGCTCTGTACGCAGGCGGGCGTAGCCTTGAGGGGTGATGTAGTTTTTGCTGCCCGGTGGCAGTGCAGGCGAGCCTGCGCTGTCCAGATCGTCCACACCATCGTCCTTAGCATCAGTCTCTCTGGTAAAAGCTTTGCTCATAGGGCGGCCGTTGGGTCACAAAGTGGGTCTGGAAGCTGCGTGGTTGCCACAGTGCGCCCACACGAAGCATTCCAGTCAAGGAGTTCCCATAAA
>JAYSRE010000172.1:0-8494 GCA_043721235.1 Polaromonas sp.
GCGCCACGGCCACAGGCAACGCAGCGCAAAGCAGCGGGCCGTCTAGCGGCTACAGCGGGCGCATCAAAGCCAAAGTACGGCCCAACCTGGTCTTTACCAGCACCATTAGCGGCAACCCCAAAGTGGAAATAGAGGTGCGCCTGGCACCCGATGGCACTATTTTGGGCCGTCCCCGCGTTGTCAAAAGCAGTGGCAACCCCGAGTGGGACGATGCCGTGGTGCGCGCATTTGAAAAAACCGAAACCCTGCCCCGCGACGCAGATGGCCGCGTGTACAGCCCCATGATTGTTGAATGGCGCGTGAATGATTAGCCCATCAGCCCGCAACGGGTCGGCACTTAAAAACAACTAAACCGCGCCCCTATGCCCAAAAATACCGCCTGTGGCACGCGGGCGCACAGCAGGTAACTAAATTACTGCGGGTAATGCCTAGCAACTGGTAACACAGCACGTCAACGCCCCATCAGGCAAACCCGTTATAGTGCTCGGGTCTTGGAACCTTTCTAAGCCACAAAACTACCACTCTTTGAGGAATTACCTATGTTGAAAAAACTGTTTGTTATTTTTGCCATGCTGTACGCAGCAATCGCTTTTGCCGCTGTTGACGTAAACAAAGCCACCGCGGCTGAGCTTGATGCCATCAAAGGCATTGGCCCTGGTATTTCGGGCAAAATTTTGGACGAGCGTAAAAAAGGCCCGTTCAAAGACTGGAACGACATGATCACCCGTGTTAACGGTATTGGCGACACCAATGCAGCCAAGTTTTCAGCTGAAGGCATGACCGTAGGCGGCGCATCGTTTAACGGCGTAGCCGCTAAACCTACCGCTGCCGCCAAGAAAGACGACAAACCTGCCGCCAAGGATGCCAAAGACGCTAAACCCGTCGCTACCGCCGCAGCAGCACCTGCTAAAGATGCCAAAGCCGCAGAAGCCAAACCAGCCGCTGATGCTAAAGCTGACCCTAAGGCCGAAGCCGCAATGAAGAAAGAAGCTGACAAAAAAGCCAAGGACGAAGCCAAAGCGAAAGCCGCTGAAGAGAAAAAAGCCAAAGCTGATGCAGACAAAAAAGCCAAAGCTGACGCTAAGCCTGCCAAAGAAGCCAAACCAGCCGCTGCCAAAGACGCAGCCAGCGCTGCCAAGAAGTAAGCAGCACTCAAGCCAGACCACAAGCCCGGTTCGCCGGGCTTTTTTGTCTTCAATTTTCAAGCACGTTTTAGTGCTACCGCCCAAGGAAATGCTGCATAGTTAGCTATGTATTAAATAGCAATAAATCTCCCCAGAAACCTGTGAGAATAGAGCAATTTAACCAACGCACACCATGTACACACTGCCTCCACAGCTAAGCCCCGATCTATTTGAATGGGGTTGCGCCACCTCGTCATTCCAAATCGAAGGGGCAAGCACCCTGGGTGGCCGCGTGCCCAGTGTGTGGGACGACTTTTGCGCCCAGCCGGGCCGCATATTGGACGCAAGCAACGGCCTGACGGCCTGCGACCACTACCACCGCTTTGCCAGCGATGTAGCCCTGATAGCCCAGCTGGGCTTTAAACACTACCGCTTTTCCATTGCCTGGCCGCGCGTAATGACCGCCAACCACCAGCTTAACCATGAGGGCCTGGACTTCTACAAACGCCTGCTGGACGCGCTAGAGCAGCACCACATTACCCCTAACGCCACTCTCTTCCACTGGGACCTGCCCTCCCACCTGCCTGGCGGCTGGCTAGCGCGCGACACAGCCTACCGCTTCGCCGACTATGCTGCACTGCTAGCGCAGCACTTGGGGGACCGCTTGCCCCGCGTAGCTACGCTCAACGAGCCCTGGTGCACTGCGTTTTTAGGCCATGATGTGGGCGTGTTTGCACCTGGCGTGCAGCACCGGCCCAGCGCCCTGCTGGCCGCACACCACCTCATGCTGGGCCACGGGCTGGCAGTGCAGGCCTGGCGCAGCCAGCGCGCGGGCACCCAGCTGGGCATCGTGCTAAACCCTGAGCTGTGCGACCCCGCCCCCAGCGCCAGCCCACAGGCGCGAGCCGCCAATGCACAAGCTGCGCAGATGGCCGAAATAGAGCGTAACGACTGCTTTCTTAACCCGCTGTTCGGCAGGCCTTGGCCCGATGCGCTGGCGCAGCAAATAGGCATGCACGGTGCAGCCCGCCAAGAAGGCGACCTGCAAACCATCGCCCAGCCGCTGGACTTTATGGGACTTAACTACTACACCCGTTCGGTCGCGCAGGCCCCCGTCAACGCAGCAGAAAAGCAACGTGGCTACCGTTTTGTACCCCCCGCAGCCCACCTCAGCAAGACCGCCATTGGCTGGGAAATTTACCCTGAGGGCTTGGGCAGAATGGTGCGCAACCTCACCCACCATTGGCCCCTGCCGCCACTGTGGATCACTGAAAACGGCGCGGCCGACAACACCCCGCTGGCCAACGGCCAGTGCCACGACACCCTGCGCTGGCACTACCTGCAAACCCACCTGAACGAGGTGGCCCAACTCATCGCCCAGGGCATTGACCTGCGCGGCTACTACGCCTGGAGCCTGCTGGACAACTTTGAATGGGCCCACGGCTACAGCCAGCGCTTTGGCCTGGTGCATGTAGACTTTGCCAGCCAAGCCAGAACCCCCAAACATAGCGCATTGAAGCTGCAAAAGCTCTTACTTAGTTGAGTTTGCACAGCGCATATGCCGTATGACGCAGCCACCACAAGCGTGATTTTGTACGCTTATTGGCGACTGTTACGTATACAAAAAACACTAAATACAACTAAATGTTGCATATACTTAAAAAAGTATGTCTCAAAATTGCTTTTTTACTGTTGTAACTGCGTTGGTTACTATCGTGGTGTCGGCTGCGGTTTCGCTACCTGCTGGAGCTCAGCAAGCTGCTGACAGTACCGCAGGGGCAACTGCCAACACGGCACCACAGGCCAGCCCGCCCGCAGAGGCCGTAGTGCGGTTTCGCTTGGTAGACATAACTTTGGCGGGTGCCACACTGCTCAAAGAAGAGCAATGGCGCCCAGCAATTGCTGCTTTGGTAGGCCAAGACATCAGCTTTGCCCAGCTAGAAGCTGCGCGCGCTGCCATAGAGGCGGCTTTCCATGCCCAGGGCTGGCGCTTGGCAACGGTGCGCATCCCGGCGCAGTCACTTACCGACGGCGTTGTGCGCATGCAAGCCCTGGAGCCACGGCTTAAAAGCGTCAGTGTTAAGCGTGGTGGCGCGCTGGGGGCTGACGGAACGCTAGACTGGCGCACCACCCTGCCCGCGCTGTTTGAGGGCAGCACGCCCAACCTGAACGCGCTAGACAGGCAGCTGCTGCTGGCCAATGAAAATACCGCGCGTCGGGTGCAGGTCACGTTTGCCATGGCAGGCGGCCCCAACGAATTGTCAGCAGAAATTCAAACCCAAGAGGCCGTGCCCACCAGCATCACCGCGTTTTTAGACAACACCGGCTCGGTGCAAACCGGGCGCCTGCGCTATGGCTTGGCTTGGCGGCACAACAACCTGTGGGATCTGGGCCACCAGCTTCATGTGCAAGCCACCTCTGCCCCGCACAACAAAGACGACCCGCACAAGCTAAGCCTGTTGCCCAGTAGTAATGTGCAGGTTTTTGGTCTGGGCTACCGTGCGCCGCTGCCGCAGCAAGCCGCGGTGTTAGATATCAACCTAGGCTACTCCAATGTTGATTCTGGCATCTTAAACGGGGTATTCAATGTGGCGGGCAAGGGCAGCACCGCCGCGCTCAAATACAGCCAGCTGCTAGAGCGCACTGGGCGTTGGGAGCCGCGCTGGTTTGCAGGCCTAGACCGGCGCCATTACGACAGCCAGCTGCTGTTTGGCAGCGTGAACCTGGCCACTCCTATTGAGCTGCGGCCCCTGCAGCTGGGCTTTTCAGCCAGCATGGCACCCACGCCGCAACAGCCACTAGCAGTGGGTGGTTACGCCAGCCTGCACGCTAACCTGCCTGGCGGCAAATCAGGCGGCCAAGACAGCTTTACCAGCTCGCGCCAGGGGGCGCCAGCGCACTATAAGCTGCTGCGCGCAGGCCTGGGCACCCAAGTGCCTGCAGGCAATTGGCAGCTTAGCGCCACGCTAGACGCACAGATCAGCCGCGACATGCTGGTCTCTGGCGAGCAGCTGGCCGCAGGTGGCGCTACCTCAGTGCGCGGCTTTACCAACCGGGGCATCAGCGGCGACTCTGGCTTGCGGGTGCAGCTAGAAGCCTTAAGCCCCAACTGGCTGGGCGAAGACAGCACCGGCCCAGGCCACGCCAGCCTGCGCGGCGTAGCGTTTATTGACGCGGCTGCCATCCGACTCAACCAGCCTGCCGTACTAGAGCTGGCCAGCGCATCGATCGCCAGCGCGGGCGTAGGCCTGCGCAGCAGCTTTGGGCCAGCCACGTTACGTCTTGACGTTGCCAAAACCTTGCGCCAACGCAGCGGCGCAGCGCCAGTGTGGGGCGCAGTGCACTTTTCAGCTTTAGTGAATTTTTAAAGGGGATTTGTGATGAAAACCACCACCCAGCTTGCCTACCAGCCTTCGCTTGCCCCTGCAGTAAACAACAGGCACCATGGCTTTAAGCCCAAAGCGCTCACTGCTGCCATAGCCACCTGTTTTGCGGCAGCCACCTTGGCTAACCCTGGCGCCCCGCAGGTAGCGGCAGGCGCGGCCACCTTCACCCGCCAAGGCAACAGCCTGGTCGTCACCAATACCGACAAAACCATCATCAACTGGGGTAGCTTCTCTATTGGCGCAGGCGAGCTCACCCGTTTTGTGCAAAGCGGCGCAGGCTCTAGCGTGCTGAACCGCGTCACTGGCAACGCACCGTCGGAAATTTTGGGCCAGCTGCTGTCTAACGGCAAAGTGTTTGTGATTAACCCCAACGGCGTGGCCATTGGCGGCGGTGCGCGCATTGACACGGCCGGTTTTATAGCCTCGTCAATGGGCATGAGCGATGCCGACTTTACCAGCGGCAAGCTGCGCTTTATAGCCACCGGGCCGGGCGCTACGGTCAGCAATGATGGCATCATTCAAGGCAATGGCGCGCTGGTGGCGCTGGTAGGCCCCCGGGTCAACAACACCGGCTCCATAGAATCTCGCGGCGGCAGTATTGTGCTGGCCGCGGGCCGCGACGTAGAGCTGCTGGACGCACTGTCGCCGCACATCAAAGTGCGCTTTGCCCCCGGCACCACCGATGCACAGCTAAGCCAGGTGCTGCACAGCGGCGTGCTCAGCGTAACCGCGCCTGATGCAGCTAATGCGGTGGGCGCCAGCATGCAAGCAGGCCGCGTGGTGCTGCACTCTGCGGGCGACGTGCAGATCAGCGGTGCCATCGCCGCGCAAAACCCCAGCGGTGTAGGCGGGCAGATAAACGTGCTGGGGCAGAACATTGTGGTTACACCGCAGGCCGTGCTAGACGCATCGGGTCAAGCTGGTGGGCGGGTGATGGTACTGGCGCAAAACGATGCCCTGGCCCAGGGCAGCTACCTTGCCAACGGCACCACGGGCGCAGGCGGCTTTATAGAAACCTCGGGCCTGCGCACACTGGACGTTAGCGGCGCCAACGTATCGGCGTCGGGCAGCACGCCGGGCACATGGTTGCTCGACCCTTACAACATTGAGGTGGTGGCCTCACCCTCAACGCCGGTCAATATTACACAAACTGGTGGGGCTACGTTAGCTACATTTTCACCCATAGGTAACGACTCCAGAGTTCTGAATACGCAAATTGAAACTGCATTGAACGCAGGTACCAATGTGACTTTGGATACCACCGGCGGCGGTACGCAGCCTGGAAACATTACAGTTTCTGCGCCGATTACCTCTACAGGCGCGCTAGCAACGGGTGCTACTTTGCAGTTGAACGCAGACAACTTTATTGCTGTGAATGCCAATATTACCTTGGTAGGACCTGTTCGGCTTACTGCTGCTGCGGCTGCGGCTGCAACACCAATTCCCACGGCAGGCATTTCGATTAACAGCGCAACTATAACCGGCAGCAGCGTAAATTTGAGTACCGGCGGTGCCTTGGGTGTTCAACGCACTGGCACGCAAGCCAACGATGTGGTAGTGTCTGGCTTGGGCACATTCGACAATTTAGCCGTCATCTCAAGTGGCCCGGTGGGAGCTGCCGCAACTCCATTGCGCTTTAATTTGCCAAACAACAGCTTGGCATGGTCTGTGGACACGTCAAGCAGCCCTGGCAACAGCGATATTTTCATTCAACCCACACAGTCAAATTTCGTCCTGAACTCCGGCACGCAATTGTCAACCGGCAGCACAAACCAAGCAGTACAAATTACCCACGCGCAGGGCCCAAGCAGCCGCATTACTGTGATGGGTGACGTTACCAGCAACGACAACATCAATATAAATACCCAAGGAGCTTATTTTTCTGATTACATTTTGGCAGGTGGGCGCCCGGCTGTTTTGACAGCAAACACCATCGCAGTGAGTGCTGACAGGTTCGAAAGCCCGCTTAGCTCGGTTGGTACATTTTTTGACACCTCAGCCGCCAATGGGTCTATCCAATTAGACGCTGCGAATGGTTTCAACGGCGTTAATCCACGCGGGGTAGGCGTAACTCCAGGCACAGGCAGCGTCAATGCAACAGCTACAAACCCGACGGGGCTCAATAACATTCGGCTAACGCACTATGGCGGCGACTTGGTAACCAGCCGCTACACTTTAAATTTTTTAAACAACTTATCACTTCAAGCGGTTGACTTATTTGCCCAAGATGGTGACTTGTTGGTACAAAGCACGGCAAATTTCGCAACAAGTCTTAATAGACAAAATTTAACTTTGCGCACGTACGGCCCCTCAAAAAATATTATTTTTCAAGGGGGCACTGTCAGAGGTAACACCGTGGATCTTATTTCTACAGGTGCGATTGACAACCAAAACCCTACTGGCACTAGCTTCATCCAAACCGAAATCGCTCCCAACTCAGGGTATTGGCGACTGGATGCCACCAGCGGTGTGGGCACTACCCACGCCATCAATGGCACAGGCCTTAGCGGCGGCATGATTGTCACCGGTGGTGCAGGCAGTGCTGGCAATATCAACTTCAATGCGATAGGCGCTACCCCAACGATCATTCGCAACATCAATACAGACAACTCAACAGGCAATACCCAGCAAATTACACTAGGCGGAACCGCCCTGCAACTGGGTGGCGCAGGCGGAAATCCTTTCAGTACCAGCAACGACAACTACGACATTACGCTGGGCAACAGCCTCACATTTGCCAATATCGATGCATCCCTGACTGCAAAAAGTTTTACAGCAGTTGCCGTCGGTAATATTACGCGCGACCCAACCAGTTCGAACCCGCATGCCGTAAGCGCTGCGGGCGCAGTGAGCCTTACGTCAACCAATGGCGCGGTAGGTACTGGGCTCAACAGCTATATTTTGGTGCCTGTAGCGGGCAGCATCGCTATCAATGCAAGCACTGGTACCTACCTGGATGTAGGCGGTAGCACTATTACGGAAACTACGTTGGCAGGTATTACAGACTGCGGTAATCCGGCCTGCACTGTGGCGCTGCGCAACACGGGTACTGCTGATATTAATTTGAACGGTACCATTACCCGAACCAATAACTTGGTGCTTACTGCTGGCAGAAACATACTTTTTAACTCTGGCACTTTTAGCAGCGGTGGACTCACTTTGAACAGCCCCACCATGATTGCTGCAGGTGCCGCAGTGGTCACTACGGGTGCCACACAAAATAGTGCGGCCTCTGCACCCATTACCAACAGCGGTACGTTGTCCAGAACAGGCTCGGGCACCAGCAATTTTGCAGGCGGGTTTAGCAACGGCGGTACCGTCAATATCCAAGCTGGCGCTATGGCTTTTAATGGCGGCTACACAGATTCTGGCGGCACCTTATCCTTAGGCAACGCTGCTGCGCAAGGCACGGCCCAGTTTGGCGCTACAGGACTCAATTTAACCAGCGGAATGCTACGAGGTTTTGGCACTGTGCAGGGCAACCTGGTTAATTCGGGTGGTAGGGTCAGTCCTGGCGCATCGCCAGGCCAGATCAACGTGAACGGTAACTACACCCAAAGCGGCACCGGCGTATTGGACATTGAATTGGGCGGTACTGCACCTGGTACAGGTTTTGACCGACTGGCAGTGTCTGGCAGCGTTGCTTTGGGCGGCACACTCAACCTCAGTCTTACCGGCCCTTACGCGCCAGCGGCAACCGATACCTACAATTTTATTACCAGTAGCAATAATCCAAGTACCTTCTTTAACACCCTTACCAATCCTGCTGGCTACGCATTTATTGTGGCCAATGTGCCTGGCGCTGTGCAGTTAGCCTTGACCCCGCCACCGCCACCGCCACCGCCACCGCCACCGCCACCGCCGCCGGCTCCGGCTCCGGCTCCGGCTCCGGCTCCAGCTCCAGCTCCAGCTCCAGCTCCAGCTCCAGCTCCAGCTCCAGCTCCAGCTCCAGCTCCAGCTCCAGCTCCAGCTCCAGCTCCAGCT
>JAYSRE010000173.1:0-3256 GCA_043721235.1 Polaromonas sp.
GTGCGTGACTGAGTTGACTCAGATCGGGTAAGCTTGGCATAGCCTCGATTGTTGCTCCTTTTGTTGTAGCGCGCAAGAGGGAGCTGAGTAGTTACAAAATTTAAGGAGTTGATTCAAAGTCAGGTGCAGCGCCTACGCTCCGCCAACCCTCATGCTAACTGTATGCCGATAGACTGATTGAGCGCTTCAAAATATTAGAGTTTTTAATAATGCAGCCGGTGAAACAATACCAAAACCATAAACAATCTGATTGAATCCATTTACTCTAAATTAGACTAGGCTTTCTTTGACTCTTTAGAGTAGTAGTTGACCCTTTTCCAAGGACACCTTATTCTGTAACAAGAAAGAGTCCAAAAATGCTTAAATTTAACATACCTAAGCCGCCGTATCCGGTGCAATTTTGCTATCAGATGATTGATTTGGTAGCAACCGGGCGCAGGCTCAGAGGGTTATCCTATTTCTATTTTGACACTCCATCAATAATTAAATGTTAAGCCGAAATCGACTCGATCACTGCAGGCATGTTCTCCATCGCCAGCAGTCGCATAGCCAAATCATTTTCTAACGCATTAATAGAGTCAAAGGCCTTGTTGTGGAAACACTTCTCCCTAAGCGCATCCCAAATGTGCCCCACAGGATTGGGCTCTGGTGCGTATGGCGGCGGGAGAAGTAGCCACATATTGGGCGGGGCAATGAGTTTTTTGCTGGAATGCCAGCCCGCACCATCGAGCACCATGACGATATGGCAATGGGGATGGCGCTGGGCTACCTAACTGAGGAATATTTGCATGCAGTGGGTGTTGGCCTGGGGCAAGATCAAAGCGTTCATAATTCCGCCTAGTGGTTCCACGGCTGCATAAATGCAGGTGTACTCGTGGGTGAGCATGGCAACACACATCGGGCGATGGGGTTTGGGTGCCCGGCACTGGAGCATATCGTTGATGCGTCCGAGCGGCCAGAGCGTGCCTTGAAAGAGAAATAGAATAATGCATCACACAGCCCCGACCTCACCAGCATGCGCATAGAAAAGCTCGCACACCATCGCCACCTGATGGACTCTATCGTGACAACGCTTCACGCCTCGTGGGGTGAGTTGCCACCATGGTCTGAGAAAAACAGTATCCGTAGCCGACTGGAGGCTAGTGCGGCCCAGGCGCTGTTCCCCCATACGGTAGTTGCCATTACCGACCATGGAGGTTTAGCTGCCATGGGCTCGGTCAAACTGTTTGAACTACCCAGCCACCCCGATAAAACCCATTGGGTCGGAGAAATCTTCGTACTTCAAGAGTTCAGGAACCAAGGCCTAGGTTCTCGCCTGACCACCACGTTGACAGACTACGCCTTCGCACAGGGGGTCTCTCAAATCTACCTGTACACACCCGACCAACAGGCTTTGTACCAACGTTTGGGGTGGCAGGAGGTGTGCACCGATACTGCAAACAACGAGCTAGTTTCCATCATGGTCTTAACCGCCTAATAAAAAGCGCACGGTGCACTTAGCTCAAATGCTTGCCCAGAATTCCCGCGATCTCAAACATCGTCACCTGCGGTTTGCCAAACACTGCTGACAGCTTGGCATCGGCATTGATGGAGCGCTTGTCTTTGGCATCCTGCAAGTTGTAGGTCTTGATGTAGTCCCATAGCTTTTTGGTGACCTCGCCCCGGCCATACAAGCCCTCGCCAATGACGGCGGCCAGGGCCGCGCTGGGCTTGAGGGTGCCTGCGCGTGGTACTTTGGGCTCGGTGCTTTTTGCGGCTACTTTCTTGGCGGCCCCCTTTTTGACCGCCACTTTTTTAGCTGCTGGGGCCTTGGTTTTAGCGGCTGCGCTTTTTTTGGCAGGTGCTGCTTTGGCTGCGGCGCCGCCAGCGGCACGTTTAACAGGCTGGGCTGCGGTTTTGCGCGGCGGGAACTTGCTGGTGCGCGGTTCAAACTCAAAGCTGACTTTGCCTTCTTCTTTGTTCCACGACAAAAAGGCCTTAAAGCTGCGGCGGGTGCGCATGCTGACAAACTTGTCCAGCAAGTCAGTTTTGCCGGTCTCTAGCAGCTTGGTCATTTGCTCGCGCTCTACCGGCTGCTGCAAGATCACTTGGCCGCTTTTAAAGTCGCAGCTTGGGGTGGGCTGCGCGTCGGTGGGGACAGACTTGGTGCACACATAGCTTTTGCCAAACTCCACCACCTGGGATGCGCACTTGGGGCAGGCACCCAAAGACACTTTGCCCGACAGGTCGACAATCTCGCCAGACTCTGCGGCCTTGGCATCTTCGCCAAAGTCAAACTCCAGCTTCCAGTTTTTCTCTTCTTCGTTGTATTTGAGCGCAATTTCTGCCACAAAAGGCCAGCCTGCTTTGGAGCGAAAGCCTTCCAGCGGGCCGATCTTTTTGTCGCGGATAAAGCCCTCGACTTCAGTAGGTTCAAACGTGCGGCCTGCAGGAGACTTGCCAAAGCTAAAGCCGCAGCCCTCCAGCGCACCGGCTTTGCCAGTGCAGGTATAGCGGCGGTAGTTTTCTTTGACGATGCCGCCGCAGTTGGGGCAAGGCACGCTTAGCGTGGCGTAGTCGCCGGGTACGGTGTCGCGGTCGTACTCTTTGGCTTTCTTGACGATTTTTTCCGTCATGGCGTTGATCTCGGCCATGAAGGACTCGCGCGTGAGCTTGCCTTGCTCCATGAGGGCCAGCTTGTGCTCCCATTCGCCGGTCAGCGCGGGTTTGGACAGCTCTTCTACACCCAGGCCGCGCAAGAGCGTCATGAGCTGAAAGGCCTTGGCGGTAGGAATCAGCTCGCGGCCTTCGCGCAGAATGTATTTTTCGTTGAGCAAACCTTCAATGGTGGCGGCGCGGGTGGCGGGCGTGCCCAAGCCTTTTTCTTGCATCGCCTCGCGCATTTCTTCGTCGTCTACCAGTTTGCCTGCGCCTTCCATGGCACCCAGCAAAGTCGCCTCAGAGTAGCGGGCAGGGGGGCGGGTTTTCAGCGCCTTGGCTTGTAGAGTGTCGTTTTTTACCAGCTCGCCAGGTTTAACAGCCACCAGCTGCTGGCCTTTTTCGCCTTCTTTGGCATCGGTGACTTCGTCTGCCGCCTCTTTGCCGTAGATGGCCAGCCAGCCCGGCTTGACCAGCACCTTGCCCTCGGTTTTAAAGTGGTGGCTGCTATAAGCCCCCACGCTCTGCGCTGCGGCAACCGTGGTTATGCGGGTGGTAACCTGGTATTCAGCGCTGGGGAAAAACACCGCCATAAAGCGGCGCACCACCAGGTCATAGA
>JAYSRE010000174.1:0-25566 GCA_043721235.1 Polaromonas sp.
CACATGAAATTACCGTTGCAGAAACTAGCAGAGTGCTGACCAGGGTAACCAGCAACGAATTTTTATGGGTGCAGCGTAGTAATTTCATGTGCTTTTAGTCCTGTGAACAATTAAAACTTTAGTTTAATGCACGAAACTTCCAAAGTACAGTGGCTGATAACTTCTAGTAACACATGGACGCTCCAAAGCCTGGATGCTGCAGGCATTGAAGCGTCGATTCGCCAGCGGTTTAACTAACTACTTTGCAGGCATTACCTTGCAGCAATTACCTCGCAGTAATTACTTAACAGGTTTAAGCGCCTGGGCTACGCTGAGCACGGTGGTGCCCCAGTTGCCCGGTAGTTCGAGGGTGTAAATTCCGCTGGTATACGCAGCCTGGGAAGCGGTGGTGGCAAAGCGCACATAGCGCAAGCTGCCGGCTGTGATACCGCTGAGCAGTACAGTGCCGTTGGCTTCAAGGGCTACTGTTTGCAAGTCTTGGGTAAAGGCGGCATCGCGTGCTACTTGCACTGCCAGGCTTTGCGGCCAGTCCACGCTTTGGTTATACACTTTGAGCAGTAAACCGCTGGGCACAGAGGTCACAAAAGCACCCGTAGCAATTTCTCCAGGCCACACCAGCTTGACAGGTGCGGCCACCAAGGTCAGCAGCGCCAGACTGTCAAAGCCTTCAATGTTGGCAGGGTCTACCCCACGCACCCGTGCAAAGTAGGTGCCGTTAGGCAGGCTGGCCACGTCAAACTCAGGGCCGGCAGATTTAAAGTCACCGCGAATTTGGGTGAACTTATCGTCTGCTGCCAACTGGGCGCGGTACAGCGCCGCACCCGCCACTGCGCCCACGGTGTACAGCGCTTTGGCTGAGCCATCACGCACCACTTGGGTGGTGCTTTGAGCCGCAGGTGCCGCCAGCAGGGCCACCACATTGACGGCGCGGTCTTGCGGTTTGACCGCTGCACCAAAGCCGCCGCCCAGGTTAGAGCCTACTTTTTGTGCAGTAATGTCGGTACGTACATTTCCCTCCAGCACTTCAGTGCGCGCTGACTGAGAGGCTGGGTCTTCGTAGGCCACTCTAAAGTGGGTGCCGCGTACACCGACGATGGAGGTGGGCGTGGTCACTTGCAGCGGCGTAGCGCGGTTGGCTTTCTTATCGGCCACAGTCTCTAACACGCCCTGCAACAAACGGATGGTGCCAGAGAACCAGTTGGTCGACGCGCTGCTGGCAGGGTCGCGCAGCGCATAGCTGTGCTGCACGCTAACTTCGGCCAGCGTTTTAGGCATCAGCTGCACCCGCGAGCCATCGCCCAGTTGCATTACGGCAGAGCTGTTGGGCCCAGTTTGCAGTTTGGCACCTTCGGGCACGGCATCACCCACTTTGACAGCCTGTCCGTTGAGCTGCACGTCGCCTTCTGCGCTAAGCACCTTGCCCGGAGTGGCAATGCGCGGTTGCGAGCCAAAGTTAAGCAGGCTTTTGGGAATGGCAATGACTTGGCCAGGCTGGAGCAGGTTAGGATTTTTCAGGCCATTGAGCTGGGCTACCTGGCCCCATTGGGACGACTGCAGCAGCAGGCTGCGGGTCAGCGCCTGCAGCGAGTCGCCTTTTTGTACGGTGTAGCTGATAAAAGGCTCGGTCATTGCGGCCCATGCAGGCATGAAAAGTGAACCAAACGCTATAAAAAAAATAGCTGCTTGTGCAGCATTTCCTTGGGCCAGAGGGCTAAAACGCTTATTTTTCATTGGAAATATGTCCTTATGGTTCACTTGACTACCGCCGCGCGTTGCGCCGACTTGGGCCGAAAGGCACTGCATACAGAACTGTGGGTTTCCATATACGGCCCACCAATCAGGTCAACGCAGTACGGCACAGCCGCAAAAATTCCGGGCACGGAGTTCTCACCCGACTGTATGCCCTCTAAGGTCTCTTGTATCGATTTGGGTTGACCGGGCAGGTTGATGATGAGACTTCTGTCACGAACCACGGCGCATTGGCGCGACAGTATCGCGGTGGGTACGAACTTTAGGCTTATCTGGCGCATCTGTTCGCCGAAGCCGGGCATCACTTTGTGCGCTACCGCCAGCGTGGCCTCAGGGGTTACGTCGCGCAGCGCAGGGCCCGTACCGCCGGTGGTGAGCACCAAGCTGCAGCCCGCGTCGACCAGTTCGATCAACGTTGCGCTGATGCGCGCCTGCTCGTCAGGAATCAAGCGAGACTCAAAACTGATGGGATTTTTCAAGGCCTTGGTCAGCCAGTCTTGCAGTGCAGGCAAGCCTTTGTCTGCATACACGCCGCTGCTGGCGCGGTCGCTGATCGAAACAATGCCGATGGTGATGGGGTCGTAGCTTTCAGAAGATGTCATGGGTGTGTGTACTGGCTGCAGCTTGGTGCGGCGCAGCCTTGGTTAGTTAGGTGGGGAAAATTAGCCGTCTGCAGACGCGCCCTGCGCAGCTGCCAGTGCTGCGTCGCTTGCGGTTTGCTGGTGGGCCGCGCGCAGCACACCACGCGCTAGCTGAAAGATCTCTCTGTAGGCGCGGCCTTGGCGCGGGGCCTCACCAGGTTTGCCTGCCAACAGGTCTTTGCGGGCTTGGCGAATCAGCGAGCGCAGCTGCTGCAGGTCGTAGCTGGCTGCGCCGTCAGCTGAACCGTTAGCAGCATCGCCAGCGCTGGCACCTGGCCTGGCTTCAGGGGCAAAGGTGGCTATCCAGCGGGGCAGGGCTTCTTCGTTGGCAATCAGGTCGTCGCGCCACAGCTCGGCGCGGTGCAGGGCCAGGGTGTCAGCAGCGCTGCCGCTGCGGGCGGCATCGACAGCGGCGCGAATCGGCTCGGGCTCTACTTTGCGCATCAGCTTGCCGATGTACTGCATCTGGCGGCGCTTGCCTTCAAAGTTGGTGATGCGTTTGGCCTCGGCCACAGCGTCCACCAGCTTCTCGGGCAAGTCCAGCTTGGCTATTTGCGCGGCTGACAAAATCAGCAGCTGTTCGCCCAGTTTTTGCAGCTCGGTGCTTTCTTCTTTGGCCACGGTGCGGCTGTTGGCAAATTCGCTTTTAAGTTCCAGGTCCAGCTCGCTGCCCTCGGCCACAAAGACACCGCGCACGTAGTAGCCTTTTTTCATGCCGCGCTTGGGCTTGGTAGACGCTGCGCCCGGCTCGGGCAGCTCTTTGCCTCGGCCCGCGCTCAGATCGTCAGAAAAGTTCATGCCGCTCATTTTTTGTCCGACCACTGCACACCGCCGGTGGCCCAGTCTTGGCGGGCGATGTCGTACAGCAGCACATCTACCGATTCTGCTTTAGAGCCTAGGCTGTCTACTACGGCTTGGGTTAAGGCTTTGACCAGGGCAGTTTTTTGTTCTGGCGTGCGGCCTTGCAGCATTTCAACGCGGATGGTGGGCATATCGGGCTCCTAAATTCAGGTAAGGGTAACTTGTCAGCGCTTGGCAAGCCTAAGCAGTATGATTTAACTGTAGTCTAAACCACCCACCCACTTTTTATCAGGAAAACACCATGTCCAGTCTAGTGACCTCTGACCAATTGGCCCAAGCCCAGTCCTTGCTAGGCAGTGAGAGCGGCGGCGCTACCGCCACTCGCCGCACCGCCCTGAAAGCTGCCCTGGGCGTGGGCTACGCCAGCACCGTAGGCGCAGCGATCGCGCAGTCGGCCATCAAAACCTCGTCGGACGGGCTGACCGCAGGGGAGTTTGTGGTGGAGGTCAATGGTGCCAAAGTGCGCTCGTACCGCGCAGCGCCCGCTGGCAAAACTAATCTGCCGGTGGTGCTGGTAGTGCAGGAGATTTTTGGTGTGCACGAGTACATTGCCGACACCTGCCGCCGTTTTGCCCAACTGGGCTACATGGCCATTGCCACCGAGCTGTTTGACCGCCAAGGCGACCCGACCAAGTACAACGTGATTGCTGATTTAATCAAAGAAGTGGTCAGCAAGGTGCCCGACGCGCAGGTGATGGCCGACCTGGACGCTGTGGTCAAATGGGCCAGCGCCAATGGCGGCGACACCAGCAAGCTGGCCGTGACCGGTTTTTGCTGGGGCGGGCGCATCACCTGGCTGTACGCAGCGCATAACCCAGCCGTTAAAGCGGGCGTGGCATGGTACGGCCGCTTGGTGGGTGCGCCGTCGGAGCTGCTGCCCAAAAACCCGGTTGACGTAGTGGCCAGCATCAGCGGCCCGGTGCTGGGCTTGTACGGTGGTGCCGACACCGGCATTCCCCAAGACACGGTGGACAAGATGAAAACCTCATTGGCGGCGGGCAGCGCAGCGGCTAAAAAGAGTGAATTTAAGGTGTATGACGGTGCGCCACATGCCTTCCATGCCGACTACCGCCCCAGCTACCGCAAAGAGGCCGCTGAAGACGGCTTTAAGCGCGCTCTAGACTGGTTTAAGGCCAACGGCGTGGCATAGCGCTACACTAAAGGCTCGCGCAGTCCAACCGCCTTCGGGCGGTTTTTTAATGCGTGCAGGGCAGGGCAGCCTGGCCTGTAGTGGGCGGTTTGTTGTTTGGCTGTATTTTTAAGCGTTTTAGGCCTACCGCCCAAGGAAATGCTGCATGAGCAGCTATTGATTTAATAGTATATGAATTTAACTTTTATTCTGTTGGGCACCTTGGTGGCGGGCGTGGGCAGCGTGTGGGTGGCCGGTGCGCTCACCTACGGTCTGCTGGCGCGCTACACCCAGCATTTGCTCAGCTTGGCCGCTGGCGCGCTGCTGGCCACGGCTTTTATGCACCTGCTGCCGGAGGCGTTTGAAAGCCAAGTCGGCGCGCAGGCACTGTTTGCCGCGCTGCTGGCGGGCTTGGTATTTTTCTTTTTGCTCGACAAAGCCGAGCTTTACCACCACGGGCATGAGCATGCACACGGGCATGGGCAAAGCCAAGGTCACGGCCAAAGCCACGGCCCTACTCCCACAGTGCACGCTACCGCTCCCAGCCACAACCATAACCATAACCACGGTGGCGGTTGGGCCGTGCTGCTGGGCGACAGTGTGCACTGTTTTGGCGACGGTATTTTGATAGCCGCCGCCTACATGGCCGATACCAAGCTGGGTTTGGCGGCTACGCTGGCCGTGCTGGTGCACGAGGTGCCGCACCATATGGGCGACCTGGTGGTACTGCGCCAATCGGCCCAGGGTGCCCGCGCCGCGTTGCTTAAACTCAGTGCGGCGGGTGCCGTGACGGTGCTGGGCGGCTTGCTGGGCTATGTGCTGGTAGAGCAACTGCAAGAGGCACTGCCTTACTTTTTGGTGGTTGCCTCCAGCAGCTTTGTGTATGTAGCACTGGCTGATCTGATTCCCCAGCTGCAAAAACGCCTGAGCCTGCGCCAAACCCTGGCCCAAGTGGCCTGGCTGGGAGTGGGCATTGGCATGGTCACCTTGGTCAGCGGTTTGGCGCACGGACACTGAAGGCTTAGGCGCCCAAGCCAAGATTTACAAACACCAGCGGCCTGATCGTTTTACTTGTTTGGGTAACACTATGCCCGTTTTGTGCCCACTTTGCTGTCAGCCCAAACACCAGGAATCGTATATGAACATCCTAGAACGCGTCAAAGCCATTACATTGAATCCCGAGGCCACCTGGCCGGTGATTGAGGCGGAGCCGCACACGCCCCAATCGCTGTTTGTGCCGTATTTCTTGATTTTGGCGGCCATTCCGGCGGTGTGCGGCTTTATTGGCTGGTCGGTGATTGGTTTCGGCGCATTTGGCATCAGCATGCGCATGCCCGTTGCCAGTGGCTTGGCCATGATGGTGACCAACTACATCGTCAGCATCGCCGCAGCTTTTGCACTAGGCTGGCTGATCAGCGAACTGGCCCCTAAGTTTGGTGGCGAGAAGAGTTTGATGCAAGGTCTGAAGTTAATGGTGTTTGGCGGCACGCCAGTGATGTTGGCAGGTGTGTTTAGCCTATTGCCCGCTTTAGGCATGCTGAGCCTGCTGGCGGCTTTGTACTGCCTGTATTTGCTGTACCTAGGCCTGCCGGTGCTGATGAAAAACCCCAAGGAAAAAACCGTTCCCTACATGCTGGTATTGGCGGCGGCGGGCTTTGTGCTGGCCATTGTGCTGCTTAGCCTAAGCAGCGTGTTCTCGCCAATCGGCGTCATGCGCATGGGCAGCGCCGCAGGCCCCGCCCTGGACATGGGCGGCATCACCATCAACACGCCCGATGGTAAAGCCGCCATCAGTATTACCCCTGGCGCGGCACCGGCCGTAGCCGGGGCTGCAGGCGCTGCCAGCGCTGCCGATGCCGCGTCAATGACCATCAAAACGCCTGAAGGCGAGGTGAAAATCGACGTGAAAAGCCTAGAAGCCTTCACCAAGCAGATGGAAGACATGGCCAAACAGATGCAGCCGGCGAAAAAATAAACGCCAAGCAAATTTACAACCTAGGCGCTAACGCTTTACCGCTAGCACCTTTGCAAAGTGGCCAAGCCTGGGTTTACCGAACTGCTGCAGCTATAGTTTTGCCAGCAGGTGGCAGCGGCACAAAACCAGTCTGGCTGGCTTGCGCATCGCCTTGGGCTACAGCCGTTTGTATAAAAGGCAGCGCATTTTTGCGGCCGGGTTTGGTGGTGATGGGCACCAGCGCATACGTCACAGCTGCCAAGGGGTAGGCTCCAGCCCCTGACGAGCCGTCCAAATCGGCCGAGCCATTGTCGGCTGACCACTGCGCGCGCTCTAAAGCTTCCTTGATGGTGGCGGCATTCGCTGCCACGCTTTTGCCTGCAGCGTTTTGCAACTCAGCCATGCTCAGCCCGGCTTTGAGCGCAGAGCCCAGTGGCTCGTACCCTAATGCACCAGGGGTGGCTTTAACGGCGTCCAGCATGGCTTGGCCACCCCGCACGCCTTTGCCTGCAGTCAGCGCCAGGTTGCTGGTAGCGGCGATATTGCGGCGCCACTTGGGGTTGCTGCGCGCCAGGTACGAAGACAGCATATACGACTGGCCTGAGCCATCGGTGCGCCATATCGGAACAATCGGGATGTTGGGCAAAGCCATGCCTGGGTTGGCACCGGCTATTTGCGAATGGTTCCACTGCGTAATGGTGCCTTGGAATATGTCAGCCAAAATATCGCCATTGAGCTTGACAGGCTTGCCGCCTAGCTGAGGCAAATTGACAACAATGGCCACGGCGGTGGCCGCCAGCGGCACCTGACGCAGGCCAGCTTGGCGCAAAGCAACGCTGGTCATGGCTACATCAGTTACACCAAAGTCCACAGTGTTGTCGCTGGCGCGGGCTACGCCTGCGGATGAACCCGTGGCTTCGTAGGTGATACCGCCTGATGCCGCGCCGTACTGGGTTGACCAAGTGCCGACCAAATCTTTGGCCAGCGACGAGCCAGCGCCGCTGAGTTGGGCCTGCGCGCTGCCAGCAAACGCCAGCGCAGCAGCCATGGCAACGACCCGTGCGGTCCAGCCCGTAGACCTTTGGCTGGCGCTAGGTGGTGTGTTGGAATTCATTTTGATTTTTGCCATAGTAGCTTTCAAGAGGTCGGTGTGCACAGTAAAAGTGCCGCTGCGCCCACCAAAATGGTGCGAACTTCTAGCTTAATGCGTTATGGCCGTTTACAGATGACATTGGCACCAAATAAAACTGAGAACTGTGCGATAAACGCAGACTTTGTAGCTTTTAGCCGCAAATTAAGCTGCTGTGGTGGTCTGCAATGCCAGCGCAATGGCGCGTTGCAACGAGGCTGGGTAGAACGAGGCTGGGTAGAACGGGGCTGTGTAGAACGGAGCTGTGTAACAGGCACCTTAACAACAAAGATTTAAATTGCAACCAAACTCACACACCCAAAGCTTAGTGCTGTACGGCCCGTGGTTGCCCAAAAAATCGCGTGTCTAGCCCTGCGCTACGGGTAAGTCGCCCCGCTGGCTCCATTCGCTCCAGCTGCCCGCAAACAGGCTGCTGGGTGGGTACAGTGCAATCGCCATGGCCAATACGTTGGGCACAGCGCTAACTCCGCTGCCGCAGCGGTGAATCACTTGCGCCGCATCGCGCCCCGCCAGCAAGGCATCAAATTCTTGGCGCAGCTGCGAGGCGGGCTTGAATAAGCCATCGGGGCCCAAGTTAAGCGTAAACGGGCGGTTCAGTGCACCCGGAATATGGCCTGCTACGGGGTCTAGCGGCTCTACCTCACCGCGAAAGCGCGGCGCGGCGCGTGCGTCGATGATGGTGTGGCTACCCGTGCGCACGCTGTTTGCTACAGTATCAATAGCTACTTGTGCAGTATTTCCTTGGGCGATAGGGTAGTTTGGCTTTGAATAATCAAGTTCAACAAGGCCGGGGCCACTGCTGCAGGCCCCACCTGCGGCCTGCCAAGCCTGCAAGCCACCGTCTAGTACGGCTACTGCGCTGTGGCCACACCATTGCAGCATCCACCAGGCGCGGCCGCAGTAGTTGATGCCGTTGCGGTCGTACACCACCACTTGCACCTGCGGTGACAGGCCCGCAGCGCCCAGCCAGGCGGCAAATTTAGCGCGGCTGGGCAGGGGGTGGCGGCCACCGCTGGCTTTGTCAACGGCTTGGGTTTTATCGCTCAGGTCCTTATCCAGGTGCACATAGCGCGCACCGGCAATGTGCGTTTGGGCAAAGGCCTGCAATCCCGCAGCGGGCTGCACTAGGTCAAAACTGCAGTCCCACACCTGCACATTGCTGCCAGCGGCCTGCAATGCTTGCAGCTGCGCGACCGAAATAAGGGTGGACCACACAGGGGAGGCAGGGCAAGGAGCTGAAGCGGGGGTTGGGATAGGGACTGGAATAGAGGCTGAAATAGGGCGCATGCTGAGGTGCTGGTTCAAAGTCAAGTGGACAAAGTACTGGGGCGCAGCCCGAAAAAGCTATAATAGAAAGCTTTCCCCTTGCTGCACCACATCCGACGCTGTGGGTAGCTTTTTATAAAACCAGCGCATATTGTGCTGGTTTTAAACCACGGTTGCAGGCAACTGCAACCAAATCCTTAAGGAGTGTTTATGCGTCATTATGAGATCGTTTTGATGATCCACCCGGATCAGAGCGAACAAGTTCCAGCCATGCTGGAGCGTTACAAAAGCATGATTACCACCCCCGGTGGCAAAATTCACCGCGTGGAAGATTGGGGCCGCCGCCAACTGGCGTACCAAATCAACAAGCTGGCCAAGGCGCACTACCTGTGTGTCAACATCGAAGCTGACCAAACCGTCATGGCTGAACTAGAGCACGCCTTCAAGTTCAACGATGCAGTTTTGCGCCACCTTACCGTGCTGCGCAAAAAAGCCGACACCGGCCCATCGTCGATGATGAAGCAAGTCGAGCGCGAAGAAGCCCGCAAAGTACAGCAAGAGCAGTATGCCAGCCAAGACCGTGGTGACCGCGGTGGCGAGCGTGGCGGCGACCGCCCTGACCGTGGCGGTGATCGCGGTGGTGACCGCGGCGGCGAGCGCCAAGAGCGCGGCGAACGTCAAGAGCGTTAACCTGCAGCGTATTGCCGTGAACTAGCAAGGAGCCGTGAACCAACTCACCTTGACCGCCCGCATTGCCGAGATCAGCGCCCAGCGCTTTACCCCGGCAGGCATACCCGCACTAGACCTCACTCTGGACCACGAGAGTGAACAAGTTGAAGCAGGCCAGCTACGCAAAGTCAAAGTCAGTGTAAAAGCCGTCGCCATCGGGCCCATTGCGGAGACCATCCGCACACAGCCCATCGGCAGCAGTTACAAGTTCAACGGGTTTTTAGCCAGCACACGCAACGCCAAAGGCACACTGTTCCATATTCAAGCATTTGAATTAACTTAAATTTTTAGGAGTCCACCATGGCCGGACCATCACGTTTTAAAAAGACTGACAAGCGCCCAAAGCGCCCCGCACAAAACCTGCTGTTCAAACGCAAGCGCTTTTGCCGCTTTACGGTAACCAATGTCGAAGAGATCGACTACAAAGATGTAGACACTTTGCGTGACTTCATCGCCGAAAACGGCAAAATTATCCCCGCACGCCTTACCGGCACCCGTGCGATTTACCAGCGCCAGCTCAACACCGCTATCAAACGCGCCCGCTTTTTGGCCCTAGCGCCTTACAGCGACCAGCACCGCGTATAAGCTGAGCCCAGGAGAAACTTATGCAAATCATTCTGCTCGAAAAAGTCATTAACCTCGGCAACCTGGGCGAAATCGTCCGCGTGAAAGACGGCTATGCCCGTAACTTTTTGATCCCCGAACGCAAAGCACGCCGCGCAACCGAATCAGCCAAAGCTGAGTTTGAAGCCAAACGCGCTGAGCTAGAGAAAGCTGCCGCTGCCAAGCTGGCTGCTTGCCAAGCTGAAGGCGAAAAGCTGACGGGTGCTACCGTCAAAATCTCGCAAAAAGCGGGCGTAGACGGCCGTCTCTTTGGCTCTGTAACCAACCAAGACGTAGCGCAAGAGCTGGAAAAAATGGGCTTTAAAGTCCTCAAGTCGCAAGTGCGCATGCCTAATGGCCCGGTCAAAGTCACCGGTGAGAGCAAGGTCAACGTGGCCCTGCATACCGACGTGGTGGTTGAAATTAACCTAGCCGTTTTGGGCGAGACTGCTTAACGCACAAGTGCAGGAGACCGGCGCTGACCACAAGCTGGTTTCCTAAAATCTCTGAGCCCTGCATTGCAAAATGCAGGGCTTTTTTTATGGTCTTTTTAGATTATTCTTAGATTGACATAGCTATGAATTAAACAGCCGACCGTGCCCTGCCACCCTTCTCAGCCCAAGTGCGCGTCCAACGTATTTGCATACCGCGCAACATCAACAGCACAAGCGCAGCGCACACGGCAAAACCTGCGAACCCCCACAGGTACGTGCCGGTGTACTGCTTGCTCAGACCCATCGCGTTAGGAACCAAACCGCCGCCTAAGGCACCCACTTCGCCAATCATGCTGCCCGCAACGGCCACAGATGTGGGCCAGCGCAGCGGCACCAGCTGAAACAGCGCGCCATTACCAGCGCCCAGGGCGGCAAAGCACAGCATAAACAACAGCGTAGTGGCCACCAAAGAGCCACTTGCCAGGCCGCACAGTACCAGCGTAGCGGCTACCACCACCAACACGGCGGTGAGGGTGTTGACCCCGCCCCAGTGGTCAGAAATCCAGCCACCAAATATACGCACTGCCGCGCCCATAAAAGCAGCCAGCATCGACAGTTGCCCGGCTTGCACCTTGCTCACGCCAAACTGGTCGTAGTAGTAGCTGGGCAAAAACGTGGCCAAGCCGATAAAGCCGCCAAAAGTTACTGCGTAAATCAGGCTAAAAGCCCAGCCATCTTTTTCAAACAAACAGGCGGTGTGCTCTTTCAGGCTGGCATGCTTGTTCACGTCGGGCGGCTCTTGCGCAAACACCACCATGGCGATCAGCGGCAGCAGCATAAACAGCGCAGCAATACCGTAGACCGACTGCCAGCCATAGGCTTGCGCCAAAGCAGGCGCTACCAGTACAGACAGCGCTGTACCCACATTACCCGCACCTACCAAGCCCATCGCCAAGCCTTTGTACTTGGGCGGAAACGAGCCCGAACCCAGGCTTAACGCTACACCAAAGCTAGCACCTGCTATGCCTAACAGTACGCCCATGGCCAACAAGCTGGGGTATGAGTTGACATAGAAGTAGCCAAATGCCAGTGCCACCATGATCATCACCATCTCGATCAAAGTGGCGTTTTTGCGGCCTACGTACTGCGCCAATAAACCCAGTGGAAAGCGCATAAAAGCGCCTGCAAAAATGGGTATGGACAGCATCACACCTTTTTGCGCGGGAGTGAGCTGGTAGGCCTCTGATATGAAAGGTGCCATGGCTCCGTTCATTACCCAAATACAGCACGAGCATGCAAAGTAAAAAAATGCTGCGCCCAACGTAGGTGCGTGCCCACTCTTTAAAAACGACTTGAATCCTGCCATGAACCACCTAGTGTGTTTGTTTCACAAGAGTGGTGCGAAAACCGTGCCAACTTGAGGTGCACGCAGATGGTGCGCGCAAAATAGGTGTGCAGTTCAGGCTTTAGGCTTGGGCACGCGACCCATCAAATAAAACTCAGGGTTGGGCACCAAACCGCTGAAGCTGGCCATGCGGTTAGACAAACCAAAAAACGCCGTAATGGCCGCAATGTCCCACGCGTCTTCGTCGTCTAAGCCTTGGGCATGCAGTGCGGCAAAATCGGCATCGACTATTGCATAGGACTGCTGGCAGACTTTCATGGCAAAGTCCAGCATGGCTTTTTGGCGTGGGCTGATATCGGCTTTAAGGTAATTGACCGCCACTTGGTCGGCCACCAAGGGCTTTTTTTCGTAAATACGCAAAATAGCGCCGTGCGCCACCACGCAGTACAGGCAGTGGTTGGCTGCGCTGGTGGTGGTAACAATCATCTCGCGGTCGCCTTGGGTCAGGTTGCCGTTTTGACTGAGCATCAGCGCGTCGTGGTAGGCAAAAAACGCCCGCCACTCTGCAGGGCGCCGCGCAAAGGCCAAAAACACATGGGGAATAAAACCTGCTTTAGCTTGCACCTCCTGAATGCGTGCTTGAATGTCGGCAGGCAGGCTGTTCAGGTCGGGGAAGGGGTAGCGCGGTGTGGTCATAATGGAAGGCTTTCAGGGGATAAACATTGATTTTCCCTCACCATATTAGCTGCTTTTTTAAGGACAACCCTATGACCGACCCCATCTATGACAACGGCCTGGCCACCCGCAAAGCCGTGCTGGGCAACGACTATGTAGACGCTGCCATGCAGCGCAGCACGGACTTTACCCGCCCCCTGCAAGACCTGGTGATCCGCCATGCCTGGGGCAACACCTGGCAGCGCGATGGCATTGACCTGAAAACGCGCAGCATGGTCACCGTGTCGATGCTGGTGGCACTGGGCAAAATGCACGAGCTGAAAATACATGTGCGCGGCGCACTGAACAACGGCGTAAGCCCCGCCGAGCTGCAAGAAATTTTCATGCACGCCAGTGTGTACTGCGGGTTTCCAGCGGCGGTGGACGCGTTTCGCACCGCGTCAGAGGTGATTGACGCGCCAGTTTGAGTACCCATTTTTTAAGCGTTTTAGGGCTATTGCCCAAGGAAATGCTGGATATGTCGCTATACTTTTTATAGTGCTCTTTAAAACCAAGTTAAGCCGCAGATTCAGCCGCTAGCAGTGGCGAAGTCACCGTGCCCACGGCCCAGCACAGCCACATCGTCCACAGCAAATGGCTGGGGAAATGCGCTCCGCGCATGACTTGCACCCACGACATGGCCAAGCCAAACACACACAGCACGGCCAGCACCTGCCCTGCGCGGCGCGCGCTGTAGACGCGCACCAGCCAAAACAAGGGCAAAAAGCTAAAGAATGAAGATGCATGGCCCGACGGAAAGCACCGGCCCGGTCCGCCGTCGGCATTAAGCCCGCTTTGCCATTGCAGGCCGGGTGCAAGATGCCACACATAGCGGGCCTTGTCACCAAACTCGGCCAAGTCCCACGGGCAACTGGTCAGTGAGGTGGCTTTTATCGCCGCTACCGCCACTGCGCACAGCCAAATATTGCAGGCCAGCCACACCCGCTGCCTGCGGGTGCAGCGCCGCCAAGGGCCTAGAGGCAGCCAAACGGCCACTATGCAGTACAGGCCGATGCCTACGCACACCCGCCGTATGCCCACGTGAAAGACTTGAACCAACAGCGTATGGTCTTTCCAGGCAAACCCCGTGCTGTTGCCATACCAGCGGGCTACGGTCAGGTCCATAGGGCTTGCATCTAAAAGCAGCACGGCCAGCAGTGGAAGCACCAAACACAGGGCTAGCCAGCGCAGGCTACGGCCTGGCTGGGCGGGCAGTTCTACCGGCGGCTGGGCAAAAGACGGGGCACAAGGCTGGGCAGAAGGCTGGGGTGGTGGCACGGGGCGCTGCATAGCTGTGCATCCTAACTGATAGAGGCTGCAAAACACCCTTGCCAAGGTTCTTTGCAGCAGGCAAATTTACCAGCCTCTGCCAAGCAGACAAGCTGCCAAGCATAAAACGTAGAATCTACATCTGTGTGATAACCCCAAAGTAGGAGACTGCAAGTGAACAAGATGTACCCATCGGCTGCCAAAGCGCTTGAAGGCGTAGTGCAAGACGGCCAACTCATTGCAGTGGGCGGCTTTGGCCTGTGCGGCATTCCAGAAGCGTTGATTGACGCGCTGATGGCCAGCGGTGTAAAAAACCTCACCGCGATTTCAAACAACGCTGGCGTAGACGATTTTGGCTTGGGCAAGCTGCTGCAAACCCGTCAGATTAAAAAAATGATCGCGTCCTATGTAGGCGAGAACAAAGAGTTTGAACGCCAGTATCTGGCCAAAGAACTCGAACTCGAATTCACCCCCCAAGGCACACTGGCAGAAAAGTTGCGTGCAGGTGGCGCTGGCATTCCTGCCTTTTTTACCAAAACCGGCGTAGGCACGCTGGTGGCCCAGGGCAAAGAGCTGCGCGAATTTGACGGCGAAACCTATGTGATGGAACGCGCCTTGGTGCCCGAAGTTTCTTTGGTCAAAGCCCAAGTGGCAGACAAAAGCGGCAACCTGCGTTTTAACCTAACCGCCCGCAACTTCAACCCTGCCGTGGCCATGGCAGGCAAAGTCTGCATCGTAGAGGTAGAAGAAATTGTCGAAGTGGGCGAGCTGGAGCCTGACGATATTCATTTGCCCGGTATTTATGTGCACCGCATTGTGCTCAATACTGCGCCCGAGAAGCGTATTGAAAAACGCACTATCACCGAAACTAGTGGAGTTTGATATGAGCTGGACCCAAGACCAAATGGCCGCACGCGCAGCCCACGAACTCGAAGACGGCTTTTATGTGAACCTGGGCATCGGCATTCCCACGCTGGTGGCCAACTTTGTCCCGGCGGACAAAGAGGTGTGGCTGCAAAGCGAAAACGGCATGCTGGGCATCGGCCCTTTCCCCACCGAAGATGCCGTCGATGCCGACCTGATCAACGCAGGCAAGCAAACCGTCACCACCATTAAAGGCAGCAGCATTTTCGGTAGCCACGACAGTTTTGCCATGATTCGCGGTGGCAAGATCAACCTGAGCATTCTGGGTGCCATGCAGGTCAGCGAACGTGGCGACCTGGCCAACTGGATGATCCCCGGAAAAATGGTCAAAGGCATGGGCGGTGCCATGGACTTGGTAGCCGGTGTTAAACGCGTGATCGTGCTGATGGAGCATGTGGCCAAGAAAAAAGACGGTACCGAAGACATGAAAATCTTGCCCTCATGCACCCTGCCGCTGACCGGCGTGGGCGTGGTAGACCGCATCATTACCGACCTGGCTGTGATGGACGTGACCGAGCAGGGCCTGAAAGTGGTAGAGCTGGCCCCAGGGGTGACGATGCAGGCGCTGCAGGCTAAGACGGGTGTAAAGCTGCATTAGGAATTGATGCCATGAGTGTTGCACAGTCGGCCCTGGAAACACTTTGGCAGCAAGCTGATCTGCCAATTGAGGCCTTGCAACGCGTCACCGTCACAGGGCAAGACCCAGTGCTGCCCTCGTCATTTGTCGTAGGCGCAGCCGCCCAAGCCAGCATTGCCGCAGCGGCGCTGGCGGCCACGCAGGTGGGCGTGCTGCGCGGTATGCCAGCGCTTAACGTAGGCGTAGAAATGCAGCACGCTACGCTGGAATGCTTGACCCACTACGCGATTGACGGGATCGTGCCCGATGTATGGGACAAATACTCTGGTGCTTACCGTACCCAAGATGGCTGGGTACGGATTCACACCAATTTTGCGCACCACCGCGATGGTGCTTTAGCGCTGTTGGGTCTAAAAGCTGGCGATGGCACGACCAAGGCTGATGTAGAGCTGGCATTGCAGGCTTGGCGCGCTGAAGACTTTGAACAAGCTGCCGCAGAGCAAGGCTTGGTGGTGGCTGCGCTGCGTACCCATGCACAGTGGCAGGCACATGACCAGTCCTTGGCTGTCACCCAGCAACCCTTATACGCTATAGAAAATATAGCTTACCATGCAGTAAAAAATTGGACTGCAAGCCGATCAGCATCGAAGAACCAACGTTGGAGTGCCTGCGCACCACAAAAACCTGATTTGCAAGCCTTGCCACTGCAGGGCCTGCGTGTGCTGGACCTCACCCGCATTTTGGCAGGGCCCATCTGCGGTCGCGCACTGGCTGCCTACGGTGCTGACGTGTTGCTTATCAACTCACCGCATTTGCCTAATGTAGGTGCTATTGCCGACACTTCACGCGGCAAGCGGTCAGCCCATATCGATTTGTGCACAGCGCAGGGCAAGACTGTGCTGCGTCAGTTAATTGCCCAGGCAGATATTTTTGTTCAGGGCTACCGGCCAGGCGCCTTGCAGGCCTTGGGTTTTGGCCCAGAAGACGTAGCTGCTATCAATCCTCAGATCGTGTATGTGTCGCTCAGCGCCTATGGCGACACGGGGCCGTGGGCGCAGCGGCGGGGCTTTGACTCGCTGGTGCAAACTGCCACGGGCCTGAACGCCGATGAATCTGCCGCCGCCGGGCTAGACCTGGCGCGCGACGCACCGCGTGCTTTGCCCACGCAAATACTAGACCACGCCACTGGCTACTTGATGGCATTTGCCGCATTAGCTGCATTGATTAGACAAAAAGAACAGGGCGGTGCCCACCATGTGCGCCTGAGTCTTGCGCGCACGGGGCTGTGGCTGCGCACGCTGGGGCGTGTGGACAATGGGCTAAACGTATCCAAGCCAAGTTTAGAAAAGTATCTGTACACCGAGCCTAGCGGATTTGGGCTGCTAACAGCCCTGACGCACAGCGCGCAATTGTCGGGCGCGCAGATGCGATGGGCTTTGCCCTCTATGCCCCCTGGTACGCACCCCGCCCAATGGTGACGGCCCGCTGTTAGGTTAGCGCCAGTGTTTTCAGAGGCTGGCCATTGCGCAACCAAAACTGTCCTTCAGATCGAGGCCCAAGCGCGTTAACGTAGATTTTTTATCGCCCATGCAGCCTGCTTGACCAGCGCAGGCCCGCTGTAGATCAAGCCGGTGTAAATTTGGACTAAATCTGCCCCGGCTTGTACCTTGCTGACCGCGTCTTGCACCGTGATGATGCCGCCTACGCCAATGATGGGGTACTTTGCACCCAAGGCTTTGCGCAGCTGGCGAATGACTTCATTGCTGGCCTCTAACACGGGCCCGCCACTGAGGCCGCCGGCCTCGTCAGCGTGTTTTAAGCCCTTCACGTCCTCGCGGCTGATGGTGGTGTTGGTGGCAACCACGCCGTCAATTTTGTGATGTTGGAGGGTAGCAGCGATCACCTTGACCTGCTGCACATCCAAGTCAGGGGCAATTTTAAGGAAGATGGGTTTGTACTGGCCATGCTGGTCGGCCAGCTCGGCGCGGCGCGCGGCCAGCGCACCCAACAGGCCGTCTAGCGCTGCGTCGCTTTGCAGGGCGCGCAGGTTTTTGGTATTAGGCGAGCTGATGTTGACAGTGATGTAGTCGGCATACGGGTACACGCCTGCCAGGCAGGTAAGGTAGTCGCTGGTGGCGTTGTCGATAGGCGTGGCGGCATTCTTGCCGATGTTTAAGCCCAATACCATCCTCTGGCCCAAGGAAATACTAGATAGTTTGCTATAAAAAAGTGACCTTTTTACATTCGCGATGAAAGCCTCCAAGCCGCCGTTGTTAAAGCCCAGGCGGTTGATTAAAGCGTTCTTCTGGGCAATGCGGAACATGCGCGGTTTGGGGTTGCCACTCTGCGCCAGTGGCGTAACGGTGCCCACTTCCACAAAGCCAAAGCCCATGGCACCCAGGCCGTCAATGCAGCGGGCGTTTTTGTCCAGGCCAGCAGCCAAGCCCACGCGGTTGGGAAACTGCAGGCCTGCCACGGTCACAGGGTCGCTCACGCGCTTTTGTGTATAGGCTAGCGCCAGCGGCGTGCATTGCGTGCGGGCAATGCTGCCCATGGTAATGTCATGGGCGGCTTCGGGGTCTAAGCCAAATAAAAAGGGGCGGGCGAGGCCGTAGGGGATCAGAGACATTGGGTACACTTCGGTTCAGTTCCGCAAAAATATTGGTTTAAATATGACACAAGACGAACTCAAAACCCAAGTAGGCCAAGCCGCATTGCAGTATGTGGTGAAAGGTGAAATTGTAGGCGTAGGCACGGGCTCGACCGTCAATAAGTTTATCGATGCCCTGGCAACCATGAAAAACGAGATTCAAGGCGCGGTCAGCAGCTCTGTAGCGTCTACCGAGCGGCTCAAGGCGCTGGGCATCCCCGTGTTGGACAGCAACGACGTGACCGAATTGAGCGTCTACATCGACGGCGCAGACGAAATCAACCACGCAGGGCATATGCTCAAAGGCGGTGGCGCGGCGCTGACGCGTGAGAAAATGGTGGCCGCCATGGCCAAGCGCTTTGTCTGCATCGCGGACGAGTCCAAGCTGGTGGAGGTGTTGGGCGCATTCCCACTGCCGGTAGAGGTGATCCCCATGGCCGCCAAGCAGCTGGTGCGCCAGTTTGTGGCCATGGGCGCCACAGCCACGGTGCGCCTGAAAGACGGCGCGCCCCTGGTGACTGACAACGGCCAGCACATCATCGACGTGCTGGGCCTGCAGATCAAAGACCCCGTGGCGTTTGAAATGCAGGTCAGCCAGTGGCCCGGTGTGGTGACGGTAGGCGTATTTGCGCTGCAAAAAGCACAGGTGTGTTTGCTGGGCACAGCCAGTGGTGTAAGAACGCTCAATTTTTAAGCATTTAGCCCTATCGCCCAAGGAAATGCTAAATGTACTGCTATTAAAATAATAGTATTCAGCAGCGCGTATTAGAACTTAATGCCTGCTGGGTTGGCAGGCTCTGGCGCGGTGGCGGCTGCTGGGGCTGGGGTTGCTGGAACCGCCGCTGCTGCTGCTGCAGGCGCTGGCGCGGCGGCTTTGACTACCATGGGAGCGGCGGCTGCGTTGCGGTAGCCTGCAGGCAGGAGCGAGGTTCTGGGGTAGCCTGCTGCGTCCAGGTACTGCGACCACTCTTGGTCAGAGTAGCCCTTTAGCTGCTGGCCGCCGATGGTGGCGCTGGGCAAAACGGCCTCGCCAAACAAGCGGCGCAGCGCCTCAATGTCGTCGTTGGCATCGACGGTTTTCTCTGCAAACGGTACGCCGCGTGTGCTGAGCATGTTGCGCGCTGTAATGCAGGGGGCGCAGTCTTTGCTGGTGTACAAAGTGACGGGGTATTTGGTGGCCACGGTGCGCAGCTCGGTGGGCAGGGCTGCATTGCTGCTGCCTGCGCTGCTGAATTTTCCGCCTTGACCCGCAGTTACTTTGGCATTGGCCGCCACCGGTGGGGCTTGGTCTGAAAAGGTAACCCTGCCGTCAGGGCCGACGATGCGGTACAGCTGCTGCGCTTGCACATGGACAGAAAAACCGATGCTGGCGCATAAAAATAATGCGCAGGGTGCTATTGATTTAAGGGCAGTTGTCTTGTCCATCGTGCGCATATTGTCATCCTTGTGCAGTGCTGCAGGCGGTTGTTAAAAACAAACTGTGCCCACGTAAATAATAATTTTAAGCCTAACTCTAAGCTTAAGCCTAACTTTAAGCCTAGGCCATGCCTTGGTGCCGTAGCAAAGCGTCAATACGCGGTTCACGCCCCCTGAACGCTTTAAAACTGTCCATGGCTGACCGGCTACCGCCGACTTCCAAAATCTCGCGGCGGTAGCGCTGCCCAGCCGCCATATTAGCCGATGGCGATGTTATCTCTTTGGCCGCAGCTTCTTCGAATGCAGCATAAGCGTCTGCCGACAGCAGCTCAGCCCATTTGTAGCTGTAGTAGCCGGCCGAGTAGCCGCCTGAGAAAATATGGCTAAAGGTGTGCGGTGTGCGGTTGTAGGCAGGGGCTTGCAACACGGATACCTCGCTGCGTACTTGGGCCAGCACAGCCAGCGCATCACCGCCGCCTTGGTGCAAGAGCATGTCAAACAGTGCCAGCTCGACCTGGCGCAGGGTTTGCAAGCCGCTTTGGAAGTTTTTGGCGGCCAGCATTTTGTCAAACAGCGCGCGCGGCAGTGCTGCGCCAGTGTCTACATGCTCGGTCATGTGTTTAAGTACATCCCATTCCCAGCAAAAGTTTTCCATAAACTGGCTGGGCAGCTCTACTGCGTCCCATTCCACCCCACTGATGCCGCTGACATCGCGCTCGTTTACCTGGGTCAGCATGTGGTGCAGGCCGTGGCCAAATTCGTGGAAGAGGGTGGTCACGTCGTCGTGGGTTAGCAGGGCAGGTTTGCCATCTACGCCGTCCGCAAAGTTGCATACCAGGTGGGCAATCGGCGTTTGCAGTGCGCCGGTGTCGGGCCGCAGCCAGCGGGCGCGCACGTCATCCATCCATGCGCCGCCGCGTTTGCCCGTGCGGGCGGGTTGGTCCAGGTAAAACTGGGCAATGGTCTTGCCTTGGCGTTGCAGTGCATAAAACTCTACCTTCTCGTGCCACACCGGGGCGGTGTCTTTGACCATCGCCACGTCAAACAAGGTCTCGATAATTTTGAACAAGCCGGCCAGCACCTTGGGCGCGGTGAAATACTGCTTGACCTCAGTTTCGCTAAAGCTGTAGCGCGCTTCTTTGAGCTTTTCGCCCACGTAGAGCCAGTCCCAGGCCTGCGGGTCGGCCAGCTGCAGATCGCTGGCGGCAAAGCTGCGCATGTCGGCCAGGTCTTTTTCGGCAAAGGGCCGGGCGCGCTGGGCTAAATCGCGCAGAAAAGTAACCACTTGCTCGGGCGAGTCGGCCATTTTGGGCACCAGAGAGACTTGGGCAAAGTTGGCGTAGCCCAGCAGCAGCGACTCTTCCTGCTTGAGCGCCAGCAGTTCGGTGATGATGGCGCTGTTGTCAAACTCGGCGCGCGGTTGGCCGTTTACCTCAAACAGCTCAGAGGCGCGTGTGGTGTTGGCCTTGTACAGACGCTCGCGCAGGGCGCTGCTGTGGGCAAACTGCAGGATGGGCAGGTAACAAGGCATTTTGAGGCTGAGCTTGTGCAGGGCGGCATCGTCAGGCTTGCCCTCTTTGGCGCAGGCTGCCTTGGCCGCTTCGCGTGCGGTGTGCACTACATCCTGCGGCACGCCTGCCATCTCGCCCAGCGTGGCCAGAGTGCTATAGGCCTCAGTGCTGTCCAGCGCGTTTTCACTGAACTTTTGGCTAAGTTCGGCTTGGCGCTCTTGCAGTGCGGCAAAGCGCGCTTTGGCTGCGCCTTGCAGGTCAGCGCCGCCCAGCTGAAAGCCGCGCATGGCATTGCCGTGGGCTTTGGTTTGCTCGGTGTTCAGCGCGGCCAGGTTCAGGGCTTTGTATTTGGCATACAAGCGTTCATCAGCGCCCACGCGGGTGTAAAACTCGGTCACCTTGGGCAGGGCTTCGTTGTAGGCTGCGCGCAGTTCGGGTGTGTCGGCCACGCTGTTAAGGTGGCTTACAGCGCCCCATGCGCGGCTGAGTTTTTCGGTGTGCACATCCAGCCCGTTAGACAGCGCTTTCCAGTCCGAGGGAAAATCTGCAACAGTCACTGTCTCAAGCGCCGCATTGGCATCCAACAAAAGCGCCTCAATAGCCGGTGCCACATGGGCAGGCGTGATGGTAGCAAACTGGGGCAGATCGGAGAAGTCTAAAAGCGGATTTGTCATAGGGGCTTATATGATGACTGTGCTTGGGTATTCAAGGCTTTGCCTAGACAAGGCTTTACCTAGGCAAGGCTTTACCTAGGCAAGGCTTTGCCTAGGCTAGGCTTTACCTGGGCAAGGCTTTGCCTAGGCTAGGCTTTACCTGGAAAAAAGGAGAAAAGGAATTTTTCAAAGATCCCGCGTTTTCGTTCCGTATTCAAACTCCAGAAAAACTCAAAGCCCTGACCCTTGCGAAGCCTTTTTGACGGATTTTTGTTTGACTTTGGCCCGCTTGACGGTGCCGCCGCGTGTGAGGCGCTGGTTGCCGAGCACGCGCAGCACTTTCACTTCGGGGCGTTGGCCGCCTCGGCTGGCGTATTTGAGAATTTTGACATCTTTGGGGCCTGCCATGCGGTCTTCGTCCACCACTTTTACTTTGTCAACTTTAGGCCGCCACAGCACCAGCAGTTTGCCAATGCTGTTGATTTGCGCTGCGCCCAGTTCGTCGGCCAGTTGGTCGTAATAGCCCAGTCGGGCTGCACGGTCATCGCCCAGCACGCGCACTTTGATCAGGCCATGCGCTTTGAGGGCATGGTCTACCTCTTTGGTTACTGCGGGGGTCAGGCCGTCGCTGCCTACCATGACCACCGGGTCAAGGTGGTGCGCGTCCGCGCGGTGGGCTTTTCGGTCTTGAATGGAGAGTACTATTCTGGTCATGGGACAATTATCGCCTTTAATGTGCTTCACCGGTAGAGAAACATCCGCTAATCAGTTGGGGACAGAGCAAAAACGGAGGGTACCGTTCTTGGTCTGTCCCACAAATTTATGAAAATTAAAACCCAATCCAAAAAAGTCAATAAATCATGGCTTAACGACCATGTGAATGACCCTTACGTCAAGCAGGCCAAAATCGACGGCTACCGTGCCCGCGCGGCTTACAAGCTCAAAGAAATTGACGAGGCCTTCAAGCTCATCAAACCCGGCCACGTGGTGGTAGACCTGGGCAGCACCCCTGGCGCGTGGAGCCAGTATGTGCGCCGCCGCCTCTCGCCCACAGGGGCAGCGGTGGGCGCGCTGAACGGCACGATCATCGCGCTGGACATCTTGCCTATGGACCCTATTGAAGGGGTAGAGTTTATTTTGGGCGACTTTACAGAGCAAGCTACGTTAGACGAGTTACTATCAAAAATAGAGCGGCTTATTCAGCATTTCCTTGGGCTAGAGGGCGATTTGGCTTCTAAAAAGCCTGCTGCAAAGGCGGCTGCGAAAGCTGCAGCAGCCGCTGCAACGCCTGCGGTGTCTGCAGGCGCAAGCCGCCCGCGCGTGGTAGATGTGGTGGTCAGCGACATTGCGCCCAACCTGTCGGGCATTGCCTCGGCCGATGCCGCCCGCATTATCGGCTTGATCGAACTGGCGGTGGACTTTGCGCAAACCCAGCTCAAGCCTGAGGGCGCGCTGGTGGTCAAGCTGTTCCACGGCGGGGCCTATGACCCCATGGTCAAGCTGTTTAGGCAAACTTTTAAAGTGGTGAAACCGTTTAAGCCCAAGTCCAGCCGGGACAAGTCCTCAGAGACGTTTTTGGTGGGTGTGGGGCTTAAATCGCTTTTGGGCGAAGCTACGGCTTGAATCCATCAGCGTGAACCCATCGGCTAAACCTGGCGCGCAGAGTATCATCACATCCATGCAGCGCACCGCAGTTTATTCTGGCACTTTCGACCCCATTACCTTGGGCCACCAAGACGTGATAGGCCGCGCAGCGGGCCTGTTTGACAGCTTGGTGGTAGCAGTGGCCATGGCGCACCATAAAAAAACCTTGTTTAGCCTGGAGCAACGCATCAGCATGGCGCAAGTCGCGCTGCACAGCCTGCCTAATGTGCGCGTGCAGGCGTTTGACGGCCTGATAATGGACTTTTGCGCCCAACAGCAGGCCTGCGCTGTGGTGCGCGGCGTGCGCAACATGGCCGACTTTGACTACGAAGCCCAAATGGCCGCCATGAACCGCAAACTGCGCCCCACAGTAGAAACCATCTTTTTGCTACCCACCGCCGATGTGCAATGCATTAGCAGCACACTGGTGCGCGAGATCAGCAAACTGCACGGCAATGTGGCCAGCATGGTCAGCCCGCACGTAGCGCTGGCGCTAGAGGCTGCACACCGGCCCAAGCTGCAGGCTTGAGCGTATCTTTTGCAAGCTTGAGCGTATCTTTTGCAATCGTGAGCACAACACCATGGCCCTGCTGATCACCGACGAGTGCATTAACTGCGACGTTTGCGAGCCCGAGTGCCCCAACGCAGCCATTTATTTGGGCAAAGAGATCTACGAGATTGACCCGCACAAATGCACCGAATGTGTAGGCCATTTTGACGAACCCCAGTGCGTGCAGGTATGCCCCGTGGCCTGCATCCCCATCCACCCCCAGTTCATCGAATCACGCAGTACTTTATGGCAAAAGTACCAGCGCCTGCAAGATACAGGCACCGCACCTTGATATTGCAAATGTATTATTTGCTGCATAAATAATAGCGCCTTAGCTTTTAAATTAGTCATATATCGACTAATTAGCACTGTTGCACCAAGTTTAAAAATGTACCAGGCGCAAGCAAAATGTGTCGCAGGCAACAGCAAGCAAAAGCCCTAGGCGCAGCGCACAAGCTGCGGTTCAATAGAGGCTCTTTCAACTTGAACAGGAGTTCTTCTGATGACTTTTAAATCACGTACTTTGATTGCTGGCGCTGCCATTTCTTTGCTTGCTACAAGCGCTGCTTGGGCCCAATCTACTGCCCCTGCTATGGGTGGTGCTCCGGCAGCTGAAAAGCCTGCTGCAGCCACTCCAGCGCCTACCGACAAGCCCATGACATCCAAAGAAATGATGGCCGCCTTCACCAAGGCCGATGTGAACAAGGACGGCAAGCTGGACAAAATGGAGGCCGAAGCGGTGCCAGGCTTGGTGGCACGTTTTGAGCAGATCGATACCGATGCGGACAAAATGGTGTCCAAAGCGGAATTTGAAAAAGCTACCAAGCAATAAGTAGCAGGCCGTAAACCTTGCCTTAAATGTAGGCCTTAGCCATCGGGCAGCAGGCTTGCCTGTTGCCCGATGCGCTGCGTAAACTCAGCTTTTTTTAACCTTGAGTTAAGACCTTGCCCACCTGCTTTTGCAGCAGGTACAAGCCTTAATCTACCTACTGCGCGGTATTTTCAGCCGTGCCCACCAGCATGCAGCCACCTCCCTTTAGCACCCAACAGCATGCTTTGTTTTTAGATTTCGACGGCACTTTGGCCGCCATAGCGCCCCAGCCCAGTGCGGTACAGCTTATTGCAGGCATGCCCCAGCTGCTACTGAATGTGCAGCGCATGCTAGGCGGTGCTTTGGCCATTGTGACGGGCCGCTCCATCGCAGAGATCGACAATTTTTTAAGCCCCTTGGTGTTGCCTGTAGCAGGCCAGCACGGGGCCCAGCGGCGCTGCACCAGCGGCCAGCTGCAGCACACTGACCTGAGCCTGGCCAGCGCCCAGCATGCATTTTTGCTGCGCGCAGCGGGCTTGCTGGCCGACCAGCACAGCGCTTTGCACCTAGAGCCCAAAGCCGCTGGTTTTGCGCTGCACTACCGCAGCGCCCCCGCACTGGCCGACCAGTGCTGGGACGCGTTGGCACCGCTCTTGGGCCGCACGCCCGCCTGGGCGCTGGTGCGCGGCCAGTACGGCCTGGAGCTGCGGCCCAGCGCGGTAGACAAAGGCCGCGCGCTGCACAGCTTTATGCAAGAGGCTGCCTTTGCGGGCCGCACCCCCGTTTTTGTGGGGGACGACGCTGCCGATGAAGACGGCTTTGTCGCCGCGCAGCAAGCCGGCGGCTACGGCATCAAGGTAGGCGCAGGCCCCAGCGCTGCACAGGCCCACCTTGCCAGCCCCGTGCAAGTGCACGCATGGTTGGCCCAAATAGGGGCAGAGCCGGTAGACCCGGCAGACCCGCGGGTGGCACCCTGATGTGAGCAC
>JAYSRE010000175.1:0-25503 GCA_043721235.1 Polaromonas sp.
CCCGTCCGCCCAGCGCCGAGCTGCGCGCCGACCAAAAAGACCAAGACAGCCTGCCGCCCTATGAGGTGCTAGATGCCATTGTGGAGCGCTACATGGAAAACGACCAAAGCATTGACGAGATCGTTGCGGCGGGGTTTGACAAAGCTGATGTAGAAAAAGTCACCCGCCTCATCAAAATCAACGAATACAAGCGCCGCCAGGCACCGGTGGGCATTCGGGTAACCCACCGCAGCTTTGGCAAAGATTGGCGGTATCCTATAACTTCCAAGTTCAGGGCTTAGGGGCTTGTACTTAGCATTTAACAAGAGTCAACTATGAAACAAATCACCGCCATTGTTAAGCCTTTCAAGCTGGAAGAAGTCCGTGAGGCGCTGGCTGACTGCGGCGTGACGGGGCTGACGGTAACCGAGGTTAAAGGTTTTGGCCGCCAAAAAGGCCACACCGAGCTGTACCGTGGCGCTGAGTACGTGGTGGACTTTTTGCCCAAGGTAAAAGTGGAAGTCGTGGTTAAAACAACCGATGTAGACCGCTGCGTAGAAGCCATCATCAAAGCCGCCCGCACTGGCAAAATAGGCGACGGCAAAATATTTGTAACCAGCGTGGAACAGATAGTGCGCATCCGCACCGGTGAGCAAGACGAAGCGGCTGTTTGAGCCAGCCCTTTTTACATGCCCGCCAAACGCGGCTTGGGGTTCATGCCCGCCAAACGCGGCTTGGGGTTCATGCCCGCCGCCTCTACCAAATGTTGGCACAGCGAGTCAGCCTCCGCCTCCATGCGCACCATGTCGACTTGCCAGTCGCTGACAAAGCCTTCGCTGACCGCGCTGTTTAAAAACCCTATCAAGGGCTCGTAATAGCCGTTGGTGTTGAGCAGGCCAATCGGTTTGTCCAGGTAGCCTAGCTGCTTGAGCGTCCAAATCTCAAAAAATTCTTCGAACGTGCCAATACCCCCAGGCAGGGCGATGAATGCGTCGGCGCGCTCGGCCATCATGGCTTTGCGCTCATGCATGGTGCTCACCATGTGCAGCTCAGTGCAGTCGTGGTTGGCCCATTCGCGCTCCACCATGTCTTTGGGAATAATGCCCACTACGCTGCCGCCTGCGTCCAGCGTGGCCTGCGCTACGGTGCCCATCAGGCCGTTTTTACCACCGCCGTACACCAGCTGGCCGCCGCGCTGGCCTATCCAGCGGCCTACCTCGCTGGCAGCAGAGGCAAAAGCGGGCTGCGCACCGTCGCGCGAGCCACAGTACACACACAAAGAAAAACTTGGTTTTGTCATGGGTAGAGAGTTTTTAATGCCAGCTTTGCATGCTAAAAAACGTTAAAGCGCACCGACAGCGCCGCCAGCCATACGCCCGCACACAGCAGCACGCTAAGCAGCACGGCGGCCGAGCCCATGTCTTTGGCGCGTTTAGACAGGTCATGCCATTCGGGGCCAATGCGGTCGATGGCGGTCTCTATGCCGGTGTTAAGCAGCTCGGTGATCATCACCAGCACCACCACAGCCACCAATGCGGCCACTTCCAGCCAGCTGCGCCCTACCCAAAAGGCCGCAGGCACCAAGACGATGCTGGCAATGGCTTCTTGCCTAAAAGCAGCCTCGTACCAGCCTGCGCGCAAGCCTTGCAGTGAATAGCCTGTAGCGTGCAGCAACCGGGTAAAGCCAGTGCGGGATTTTTGGGCATCGGTGGGTTCGCGCTCCGGCGAATTAGCAGGTGGGTTCATACTTGGATTGTCGCGCAAATGGCGCGCCTGTCACCTAAAGCGGGCAACTTCAAGCGGGCAAGGATTTGCTCATGGGTGCATGCTTAACCAAGCGGGTTCCCGCCAGTGCGTCGTGCACAAACTGGCCCGTGGCATGCAGGCGGCTGAGCAGGGCGTACACCAGCACCCACGCCATGATGACCAGCACCACCTGGCCCCCACTGGGTTTAAAAAACGCCATCACTGCCAGCGGCGGCACAAACCACAGCCAGCTAAGTGCATAGCGTGCCAGCGCACGCCGCTGGCTGATGGGCCTGTCCTGCAGATCTACCACGCGGATATGCCAGGTCTTCATGGCCAGGGTTTGCCCCCTGTGCCAAAACCACACAAAGTAGACCCCAAACACGACAAACAAAAAGCCTTGCAGCAAAGGGTGGCGCGCGTCCATGGCATTGCGCATTTGGCCCAGGGTGCTGAACAGCCAGGTGGCAATAAAGGCTACCGCAAACATCAGCATGCCCTCGTAGAGCCAGCAGGCCATGCGCAGCAGCAGGCTGGCGCTGGGGAAGGTGGCACTGGAGCTGGCAGGGCCGGCAACAGTTTGGGTAGCTGAGGAAGGGGAAACAGGAGGGGTCATAACGCTATTAAATAAATAGCTGCCTATGCAGCATTTCCTTGGGCGGTAGGCCTAAAACACTCAATAAAAACACGGGTGAGCAGCACCCGTTGTTGCGCTTTACTTTGCGTTGTCAGCAGAGTCAGCTAGCACTGCGGTGGATTTAAGCGCATTCAGTGGCTTAAGGGGCATAGGGCCAGTGCCTTTTTGCAGGTGCGGTGCGATGCTGATTTTGCTAGGCGGCAGCTTGGCTTGCTCGTCTTGCAGGGCCAATGCCTTGGCAGTGCCAAATTGCGCAGGAGGTGAGTTTTTAAGTGGGTTGGCAGGGCGCAAAGCCGTGGCCGGGCCGGGGGCGGGCTTGGGTTCACTGCTGGCGGCAAGCTTGCTTTTTTCTTCAGGGCTGAGCAGCTGGTAGGCCTGCCACTGCGCACTGCGCTGGTCGGTGGTCAGGCCGCTGGTCAGGGCTTGATTTTCGGCAAAATTTTGCCTTGCACTGGCGCGCTCTTTAGGGCTCAGTTGGGCCCATTCGCCCATGCGGGTGTGTAGCTTGGCTTGTTCTGTAGCAGGCAAGGCGGCGTGGTTTTTGGACACTTCCAGCCATTTTTGTCTTTGCCGCACACTCATGCCTAGCCATTGCCCAGCCAAAGGTGACAGGGCAATTTGCTGCGCTGGGGTGAGGCTTTGCCAAGTGGGCCCGCTGCTGGCATCTGGCACAGCAGCTTGCACTGTTTGTGCTGCAGGGGCGCTGGCAACTTGCGCGTGGGCGGTCAACAAACCTGTAACAGACCAAATCCCCACAGTGGCGCACACCGTGAACCCCCAGGCCTTGAGGGCTTGGCGGCAGATGGAGGTCTTATTGGAAACGGGCATGAAAAAATGAGGGATCGCCCAAAAAATGACTGGCAAACTTAAGGTTTAGATTAAAAATTAAATTAAGGGTCAAATTAAGGCTCGAATTAAGGGTTAGGCGGGCCAAATTTTAAAAACTGGGCAAAACCGGGGTCAGTGTGGGCCGCTGGTGGCAGATCGTCGGTCAGCAGCTGCAGGTCAATCTCAGCTACTTCGCGGGTGGCATCTTTATCAGTCATGCTGCTGATAGCTGCCAGGCCAATCAGCAAAGCCAGTAGCGGCAAGGCTGAGGCAATACGGTTGAACCAGCTTGGCGCATCATCAAAGCCACTGCCTTGTGGGCCACTGTTGCCACCACCATTGCCACCACTTTGTAATACCGCCGCGCCGCCTGCCATGACCACAGACGTTGCCAACTGGGTTTGCGCTTGCTTGGGCATGCGCGCAATGGCTAGCATGCGTGCTACGCGCAGGCGTTCGCTGATGTCGTGGGGCAGGGGCTGCTCGTTCAGCCGTGCGGCCACCTTCAGGCCAAAGCGGTCAGCTAAGTTATCTTGGTTAAACGGGGCTTTGAAGCCCAATTTGAAGCCTGTTTCGTGAGGTGCGGTTGCGTTTGTCATAGTTTGATTCCCTTGGCCGTTAGTGCTTTGCTCAGCGCATGCACCGCTCTGGAGCAATGCGTTTTCACGCTTCCCTCCGAGCATCCCATTGCAGCAGCCGTCTCAGCAACGTCCATTTCCTCCCAATAACGCATGAGGAAGGCTTCTCGTTGACGTGCTGGCAATTGTTGTACATGGCTGTCGATCTCATGCAAGGTTTGTGCCCGTTCGGTGCTGGTTTGTGCGCTTTCTGTGCCTTCTGAGTGGTCTAGCGCTTCTAAAGTTTCGAGCAAATCAAAATCCCCGTCTTCACCTTTGGACTCGAAGTCGCTCATGTTGGAGAAAAGTGCACTGCGGGTCTTTTTGCGGCGAAAAAAGTCCAGCGTCGTGTTGGCCAAAATTCGGTGGAATAGCATTGGCAGCTCGGCTGCGGGCTTAGCTGAGTAGGCCTCGCACAGCTTGATCATGCTATCTTGCACGATGTCCAGTGCCGCATCGGCATCGCGCACGTGATATACCGAGCGCTTGAAAGCACGTTTTTCAATGCTTTTCAAAAAATCGGAGAGTTCTTGCTCGGTAGCCAAAAGGAGTTTTGTCTGTATTTAAAATAGGGCGGTGCGGCATACAGCGCATACCAGCGTAGTTAAATTATGGCATTGCGAGGGCGGTTTTACGGCTTTGGCGCATGTTTTAAGTCTAAAAGCATAAAAATCCTTGTTGCAGTGCGATAATGTCTAGTTGCTAATAAAACCAGCAAACGGGTTCTGATTCGGGGCGCAGTAGCGCTTTTATATTCAGAGCGCTTAAGTCCCGCAACGGCTTCGCAAGAGTGCGTGAGGGGCAACACTCAAGTTTCGTCAGAGAAACTTTGAAAGGTTGAATATGGAAATCTCCAAGGCTGAAATCGCCTCCGTGGCCTCGTCTAACGCCCCTTCGTCTAACGCCCCTTCGTCTAACGCCCCTCTGTCTGCTGCCCCTTCCGGTCATTTACCTGAACTGCGCGGCGCTGAAGTTCTCGTCAAAACCCTGCAAGCCGAAGGCGTGAAATTCGTTTGGGGTTACCCTGGCGGCGCAGTGTTGCACATCTACGACGCTTTTTACAAGCAAAACACCATGCAGCACATTTTGGTGCGCCATGAGCAAGCAGCGGTGCACGCGGCCGACGGCTATGCGCGCGCTACGGGCGATGTAGGCGTGGCCTTGGTCACCTCGGGCCCAGGTGCAACTAACGCAGTTACTGGTATTGCTACGGCCTACATGGACAGCATTCCTATGGTGATCATCACCGGCCAGGTGCCAACGCACGCGATTGGCCTGGACGCCTTCCAAGAATGTGACACCGTGGGCATTACCCGTCCCATAGTTAAACACAACTTTCTGGTCAAAGACGTACGCGATTTGGCTGAAACCATGAAACGCGCGTTTCATATTGCCCGCACCGGTCGTCCCGGCCCCGTGGTGGTGGACATTCCCAAAGACGTGAGCTTTAACAAAACGCCTTACGACGCAGCGGAGTACAAAAAACCGGTCGAGATGCGCAGCTACCAGCCCGTGCGCAAAGGCCACGGCGGTCAAATCCGCAAAGCATTGCAATTGCTGCTCAACGCCAAGCGTCCCTACATTTATACCGGCGGCGGCGTGATTTTGTCCAACGCCAGCGCCGAACTACGCACTTTGGTCGACATGCTGGGCTATCCCGTCACCAATACCTTAATGGGCTTGGGTGCTTACCCTGCCAGCGACCGCAAGTTTTTGGGCATGCTGGGTATGCATGGCACGGTAGAGGCCAACCAAGCCATGCAAAACTGCGATGTGCTGCTGGCCGTAGGTGCGCGCTTTGACGACCGCGTGATTGGCAATCCCAAGCATTTCGCGCAGAACGAACGCAAAATCATCCATATTGACATTGACCCGTCCAGCATCTCCAAGCGCGTGAAGGTGGATATTCCTATCGTGGGCGATGTGAAAGACGTATTGACTGAGCTGATCGCCATGGTCAAAGAGTCCACTACCAAGCCCGATGCCAACGCACTGGGCGCTTGGTGGGAAACCATTGACAACTGGCGCAAGCGCGATTGCCTGGCCTACGACCATTCCAACAACAGCGTGATCAAACCGCAGGCCGTTATTCAAAGCCTGTGGAATATGACCAAAGATACCGAGACCTACATTACCTCTGATGTGGGACAGCACCAAATGTGGGCTGCCCAGTTCTACCGTTTTGACGAGCCACGCCGCTGGATCAACTCAGGCGGCTTGGGCACCATGGGTGTAGGCATTCCGTATGCGATGGGCATCAAGATTGCCAAACCCAATGCCGAGGTTTTTTGTGTGACGGGCGATGGCTCGGTGCAAATGTGCATTCAAGAACTGTCCACTTGCTTGCAGTACAACACGCCTATTAAAATTATCAGCCTGAATAATCGCTATTTAGGCATGGTGCGCCAGTGGCAAGAAATTGACTACGAGGGTCGCTACAGCCACAGCTACATGGACACACTGCCTAATTTTGTGAAATTGGCCGAGGCCTATGGACACGTCGGCATGCTGATCGAAAGACCGCAAGATGTAGAACCCGCTCTGCGCGAAGCCCGCAAGCTCAAAGACCGCACCGTATTCATGGACTTTCGCACCGATCCGGCGGAGAACGTGTTCCCGATGGTCAAGGCAGGCAAAGGCATTAACGAAATGCTGCTGAGCTCTGAGGACCTCTAATTTTAAGTAAAGTAGGTCATTAACCCAAGTAAAACCTGCTCAAGCAGCTATTAAAAAAATAGTAGTTTAAATTCGCATCCATCTATTTGCAGCCAAGCCTGTGCATTACCGTGCACAGGGGAGGGCTCAGAAAAGAGACATTCCATGAAACACATCATCGCAGTTTTATTAGAAAACGAACCCGGCGCGCTGTCCCGCGTGGTCGGCTTATTTTCAGCCCGTGGTTACAACATCGAGTCATTGACCGTTGCGCCCACCGAAGACAAATCCCTTTCACGCATGACCATCGTCACGATTGGCTCAGACGATGTGATCGAACAAATCACCAAACACTTAAACCGCCTGATTGAAGTAGTTAAAGTGGTTGACTTGACCGAAGGCGCTTATACCGAGCGCGAGTTGATGATGGTCAAAGTGCGCGCAGTAGGCAAAGAGCGCGAAGAAATGAAGCGCTTGGCCGACATCTTCCGTGGCCGCATCATCGACGTCACCGAAAAAAGCTACACCGTGGAGCTAACGGGCGATCACAGCAAAAACGATGCCTTCCTCGAAGCTATCGACCGCACCGCCATTTTGGAAACCGTTCGCACCGGTGCCAGCGGCATCGGGCGTGGTGAGAGAATACTACGTGTTTAATTAATACCAATACCAATACCAATACAAATACCGAACATCCGACCGCGAAGGGCGCGAAAGTTACGCGAAGAACGCTAAAGAAGACTAAGAAACCCGAAAAAAGAAAACTCAACTAAATGCAACCCAAGTAGCAGGCATTTAATTTTGAATTTACTTTTTCTCCTTTCGCGTCCTTCGCGTAACCTTAGCGCTCTTCGCGGCCGGAAGTCCGAATTAATTCTTAACCAAACCAACCACCCAACCGGAGAACACAAATGAAAGTTTTTTACGATAAAGATTGCGACCTCAGCCTGATCAAAGGCAAAACTGTGTCGATCATTGGCTACGGCAGCCAGGGCCACGCGCATGCGCAAAACCTCAATGACAGTGGCGTGAACGTGCTGGTCGGTTTGCGCAAAGGTGGCGCCAGCTGGGACAAAGTCGCTAAAGCAGGCCTTAAGGTTGCTGAAGTCAATGAGGCTGTCAAAGCCGCTGACGTGGTCATGATTTTGTTGCCCGACGAGAATATTGCCGCTGTGTACAAAGAAATCGAACCGCACCTGAAAAAAGGCGCGTCTCTGGCTTTTGCCCACGGCTTTAACGTGCACTATAACCAGGTGGTACCCCGCGCTGACCTGGACGTGTGGATGGTTGCCCCTAAGGCCCCTGGTCACACCGTGCGCAACACTTACACCCAAGGCGGCGGCGTGCCCCACCTGGTGGCAGTGCACCAAGACAAAAGCGGCAAGGCCCGCGACTTGGCTTTGTCCTACGCCATGGCTAACGGTGGCGGCAAAGCTGGCATTATTGAAACCAACTTCAAAGAAGAGACCGAGACCGACCTGTTCGGTGAGCAAGCCGTTTTGTGCGGTGGAGCAGTAGAACTCATCAAGATGGGCTACGAAACCCTGGTAGAAGCCGGCTACGCGCCAGAGATGGCCTACTTTGAATGCCTGCACGAGCTGAAACTGATTGTCGACCTGATCTACGAAGGCGGCATCGCCAACATGAACTACTCGATCTCTAACAACGCCGAGTACGGCGAGTATGTTACGGGCCCCGAGGTCATTAACGAGCAGTCGCGCGTGGCTATGCGCAATGCGCTCAAGCGCATTCAGTCGGGCGAGTACGCCAAGATGTTTATTTTGGAAGGCCGTACCAACTACCCAAGCATGACGGCCCGCCGCCGCTTGACTGCTGAGCACCAGATTGAAACCGTAGGTGCCCAGCTGCGCGCCATGATGCCTTGGATTGCCAAGAACAAGCTGGTTGACCAAACCCGCAACTGAAGCTGCCCACAGCTTTAAAAGTACAACCGCCGCAGCCACCGCTGTAGCGGTTTTGTTTTTTCAGCGCGGTGCTTTACACTCTAGCCATGCATGACGGACACGAAACTTCCCCCACACCTTTGCTGCTTGACAAGCCGCGCAAAAAAGGCATTTACATACTGCCCAACCTGTTCACGCTGGCGGGCTTGTTTGGCGGGTTTTACGCCGTGGTCATGGCGATGAACGGGCGCTTCAGTGAAGCCGCTATTGGCGTGTTTTGCGCTATGGTGCTCGACAGCTTAGATGGCCGCGTGGCCCGTATGACCAACACCCAAAGCGCTTTTGGAGAGCAGATGGATTCGCTCTCGGACATGGTGAGCTTTGGTGCGGCACCTGCGCTGATTGCGTATGCATGGTCACTTAAAGACTTGGGCCGCTGGGGCTGGATTGCATCGTTCGTGTATTGCGCATGTGCTGCATTGCGGCTGGCGCGTTTTAACGTCAATACCAGTGTCGTGGATAAACGCTACTTTCAGGGCTTGCCTAGCCCAGCGGCTGCCGCGCTGGTAGCTGGGTTTATTTGGCTAATGACGGACTTAGACGTTACTTCTGCAAGTGCTAAGTGGGCTATGTTTGCCTGCACTCTGTTATCGGGCCTAACCATGGTGACCAACATACCGTATTACAGTTTTAAAGACATTAACTTTAAAAAATCGGTGCCGTTTATTGTGGTGGTTGCCATAGCCTTAGGCTTTGCAATTATTACCATTGATCCACCGATAGTGCTTTTTAGCCTGTTTGTAGCCTATGGTGTCAGCGGCTATGTGGTCTACGCTTATCGTAAAGCCAAAGGCCTGCAAACCAGCGTAATTGCCACGTCTAAAGACGAGCCAGAAGAACGTGGCTTGCACTAAGCAGTTTGCGCTAGCTAAAAAATCTGTGCTATATTCTTATCCATGAACCGAATTTCAATTGCTCTACTACTGCTGCCACCCGGGCGGAGTTGGTAGCGCACGCGCATATCCTCTCTTAAGGCCCGCTGTTAAAAACACCGGGCCTTTTTCTTTGCCTCTCTGATTTTCAATCTCACCTTTACTGTATTTCTATCTTTTGGAGCTAGCCATGACCGCCACCGAAACCACACTTGAAAAACTCATTATTTTTGACACCACGTTGCGCGATGGCGAGCAGTCGCCCGGTGCATCGATGACCAAGGACGAAAAATTGCGTATTGCACGCCAGTTAGAGCGCTTAAAGGTGGATGTGATCGAGGCAGGTTTTCCGGCCAGCTCTAATGGTGATTTTGAATGCGTACAAGCGATTGCCAACGCCATCAAAGATTCCACCATTTGCGGCCTTGCACGGGCCAATGACCGTGATATTTCCCGCGTAGCTGAGGCTATCAAGGGTGCAAACCGTGGCCGTATTCACATCTTTTTGGCCACTAGCGACTTGCATATGGAAAAGAAGCTGCGCATGACGCGCGCCCAGGTGCTGGAGCAAGCGCGCCAAAGCGTGCGGTACGCCCGTAACTTGTGCGCTGATATTGAATTTAGCCCCGAAGATGGCTACCGCAGCGACCCTGCTTTTTTAGAGCAGGTGCTAAAAGCAGTGGTGCAAGAGGGCGCAACTACCTTGAATATTCCCGATACCGTGGGCTACGCTATTCCAGAACTCTACGGCAACTTCATAAAAGACTTGCGTAACCGCACTAATTTTGGCGCGGATGTAGTGTGGTCAGTGCACTGCCACAATGACTTGGGCATGGCAGTGGCTAACAGCTTGGCGGGCGTAAAAATTGGCGGCGCACGCCAAGTTGAATGCACCATCAACGGCTTGGGCGAGCGCGCAGGCAATTGCAGTTTAGAAGAAATTGTGATGGCCGTGAAAACGCGCAAAGACTACTTTAACTTGAGCTTGGGTATTGACACCAAGCAAATTTTGCAGGCCAGCCGCATGGTCAGTCAAACCACAGGTTTTGTGGTGCAGCCTAACAAGGCAGTGGTGGGGGCCAACGCCTTTGCCCATGCCAGCGGCATCCACCAAGACGGCGTGCTCAAGGCGCGCGACACCTACGAGATCATGCGCGCGGAAGACGTGGGCTGGACGGCTAACAAAATTGTGCTGGGTAAACTCAGCGGCCGCAATGCCTTTAAGCAGCGTTTGCAAGACCTCGGTGTGGTAATTGAAGCCGAGGCCGATGTGAATTTGGCTTTCGCAAAATTCAAAGAATTAGCCGATAAAAAATCAGAAATTTTTGACGAAGATATTTTGGCTTTGGTCAGTGATGAGTCCACCACGCATGACAACGAGCATTACGGTTTTGTTTCTTTGTCCCAACGCAGTGAAACCGGCGAGCGCCCCCAGGCGAGCGTCGTTTTTACGGTAGCGGGCAAAGAAGTCAAAGGCAGTTCGGACGGCAACGGCCCGGTCGACGCATCCCTCAAGGCCATCGAAACGCATGCCAAAAGCGGCGCAGAGATGGTGCTCTATTCGGTGAACGCCATAAGCGGATCGACCGAGAGCCAGGGGGAAGTGACGGTCAGGCTGCAAAACTCTGGACGTGTGGTCAACGGTGTCGGGGCTGACCCCGACATCGTTGTCGCATCCGCCAAGGCCTACATCAGCGCTTTAAATAAGCTGCACAGCAAAGCAGACCGCGTGGCAGCGCAGGGGTAATAAATTACAGTGCAAGCTATGGAACTCTACTACCGCACTATGCAGTACCTGATGCCATTGCAAGCGCTGCTTGTGCAGCGGCTGGGCCGACTACCGCTCGCCTGATCCGCCGTGCTTATCGCGGCAGCGTATCAGGTGATCGTAGGCCGCATAAGTTACATGGATTTAGGTATGAATAAGGTTGTAGCCCAAGGAAATTCTGCCCAAGAAGCTATTATTTTCGTAGTGGTTGTGCTGTTGTGGGGCAGTACGTTTATCGCAGTCAAAACCTGTCTTGAGCACTGGTCTGTTGTACAGGTGGTGGCGGGGCGGTATGTTCTGGGGGCCATGCTACTGCTGCCTATGGCTATCAAAGCATGTGCAGCGCAGGGCATGCTGTATAAAAAGCATGCGATTTCGATTGTGCATTTAGCCCTGGTAGGTAGCGTATTACCAGTAGGCTTTATGACATGGGCGCAGCAGTCAATCCCCAGCAGCTTTGCAGGTGTAATTGCCAGCCTGGCGCCGATGATGGCGCTTATTGCCGGTGTTGTTTTCTTCGGCTTGCCTTGGCGTACTTTGCATTGGCTTGGTGTGGTGTTGGGTACTTGCGGCGTAGCGTTATTACGCTGGGATGGTAGTGGCACAGGAGGCAGCGATTTTAGTGGTGCACATAGCGCTATGCCAGGCAGTGCGCTGGTTGCAGCATTATTTGCAACCATGTGCTGGGGCTTGGCCGCACAAAACTACCGTCGCAATTTATCGCAGCTTGATCCCTTGCATGTTACTGCCTTGAGTTTTCAGGTCATGGCTTTGGCCATGCTGACTGTGCTGGTAGCGCATGCTGATACACCCAGCTTGCGCAGCCATAGCACTTGGCTGCCTGGCCTGTATTTATTTGGCTTAGCAACTTTTTCCGTGGTAGCGGTTACCGGCTATAACTGGCTTATTGCCCGCTGGCTTGTGCCTTGATTGCAGTTGCCATGTGGGCTGTACGCCAGCCGGTTCAATTGAAATTGAAATTGTAGGCATTTAGGTCTGGCTTGATTTACCCTGCTAAATTGCCTGCCCGTGATGAGCGTGCGCTCAAAATAATGAGAGCGGTTAGTATTTTTCACAATACAAAGATAATGCTGCATTGTGAGATAAAAAAATGCTGCAGTACCGTATTTTTCTCAATATGGGAAATCAAACACCTCATTATGAAAATGCGCTGCAAAGTGTTGATTTAATTGATTTTAGAATTACTCTTCTATAAGATATAAGTCTTGCCAAAAGTCTTATAGAAGACTTATAGTTGACCCATCGGCTTTCGATTTTTAACTATCCCCTAAGGAGCTTCCTATGACTGCTAACTGGACTAACCAAACCCGCGAACAACAAATTGCAGCGATTGAAAAAGACTGGGCTGAAAACCCACGCTGGAAAGGCATCAAGCGCGGTTACAGCGCGGCTGATGTGGTTAAACTGCGCGGCTCGGTCAAAGTAGAGCACACCCACGCACAGCGCGGCGCAGAAAAATTGTGGAACCTGATCAACACCGAGCCGTTTGTCAACAGCTTGGGCGCGATGACCGGCAACCAAGCCATGCAGCAAGTCAAAGCTGGCCTGAAAGCCATTTACCTGTCTGGCTGGCAAGTAGCTGGCGACGCTAACAGCAATGGCGAGATGTACCCTGACCAGTCGCTGTACAGCGTGGACAGCGTGCCCAAAGTCGTCAAGAAAATCAACGCCACCTTCACCCGTGCCGACCAGATCCAGTGGGCCGAAGGCAAAGGCCCAGGCGACGCTGGCTACATGGACTATTTTGCGCCCATCGTGGCCGACGCTGAAGCAGGCTTTGGCGGTGTATTGAACGCGTTCGAGCTGATGAAAGCCATGATCGAAGCGGGCGCAGCTGGCGTGCACTTTGAAGACCAGTTGGCCGCTGCCAAAAAATGCGGCCACATGGGCGGCAAAGTATTGGTACCAACACGTGAAGCCGTGTCTAAGTTAGTTGCAGCCCGATTGGCAGCCGACGTGATGGGCACGCCCACCATTTTGCTAGCCCGTACCGATGCAGAAGCTGCTGACCTGGTGACCAGCGACGTGGACGACAACGACAAGCCATTCATGACCGGTGAGCGCACCATCGAAGGCTTTTACCGCAGCCGCAACGGTGTAGAGCAAGCTATCAGCCGCGGCCTGGCCTACGCTGAATACGCTGACTTGATCTGGTGCGAAACCGGTACTCCAGATCTCGCGTTTGCCAAGCAGTTTGCAGATGCAATCCACGCCAAGTTCCCAGGCAAGTTGCTCAGCTACAACTGCTCACCATCGTTTAACTGGAAGAAGAACCTGGACGACGCCACCATTGCCAAGTTCCAGCGTGAACTAGGCGCCATGGGCTACAAGTTCCAGTTCATCACACTGGCTGGCTTCCATGCCCTGAACTATGGCATGTTTGACTTGGCTTATGGCTACGCTCGCAACAACATGAGTGCTTTTGTAGAGTTGCAAGAAAAAGAGTTTGCTGCAGCAGCACGCGGCTTTACTGCCGTGAAGCACCAGCGCGAAGTGGGCACCGGTTACTTCGACTCGGTGACCACTACGATTGAAGCCAACGCATCCACCGCCGCGTTGAAAGGCTCTACAGAAGATGAGCAGTTCTTTGACAAGAAGCATGCCTAAGCTAGCCGTCGGTAAGGTCAAGCCAGTCGAAACCTCGAATTAAAAAAAGCCCGCAGAGTTATCTGCGGGCTTTTTTTGTAAACAAAACGCTCAAGACTTTTACGGCGCAACCAACCGTACATAGACAAATAAGTGCATTTTGTTAGTTAAAACTGATAACTCTGTCGCGCACGCGAACCCGTTTTACAAAAATTTCTTTTTGCGTGACATTGACGGAGTCTCCCAGCAGCAGCAGCGCTCCTGCTGTCGGTGCGCCGCAGTTGGCTGATGCTGTGGTGGGCAAAGCGGCTGCGGTCACGCAAGTGGGGTCGCTCGTATTGCGGGGGAGTCCGCCATCGGTTGACACGCCATCCACAATGCAGGCAAAAGGGTAACCCGCCAGCGGGACGATGGGGCCGCCGGGACTGCCGTTGGCGGGGATGCCCAAGAAGGGCGTGCCAACCAAGTTCCACTGGCTGCTGGCAAAGGAGCCTGCGTAGCGCGTGTAGCCACCCCCCACCGCGTAGCCTGAGGCTATGTCGGGGTTCCAAATCAGTACCCGGCGGCGCAGGCGCAGATCGGCAATGGTCAGTGCGCTTAAAGTTTCGTCTGCAGTGCAGTCCAGGTCGATCAAAAAATTCATGTAGAAGTTGTTGACCGGCCCCTGCAGCACCTTGGCATCAAACTCCAGGCCGCCCAAGTCGGTAAGCTTCATGCCGTTAAATCCGGTCAAGCCAACAATCGCTTTGTTGCCAGTGCCGCCGCCAACAAAAGTGCCGACTGGGTTGGCCGGTGTGGCGGGCGTAAACATACGCAAAACCTGTGTCCCACCATCCAGCGCCACCTCCACTGTCACAGAGTTGGCCTGCGGCATGCTGGACAAAGCGGCGTTGTTGATAGTCAATGCGCCCGCACCGGGCTGTGCCGTGGCTGGTGCGCCTGGGGGGCCGGCTGGCCCCGCTGGCCCCGCTGGCCCAGTAGAACCAGTAAGACCAGTAGAACCAGCGCTACCAACGCTGCCATTGGTTCCGTTCGAGCCATTGGCACCATCTAGGCCTGCCGTGCCCGTAGCTCCTGCAGCGCCCACACTTCCATTGCTACCGTTGGTGCCTGCTGCGCCCGCAGGCCCAGGCGGCCCTGCAGCGCCGGTTGAGGGGTCGCCGCCACAGCCAGTGGTCACAAAGCTGGCCCAAGCCACAACTGCCATAAGCTTGCTAAGCAGAGCAAATTTGCCTGCGTGCTCTGCGCTGGGGTGGGGCCGTGTGGGTGTGGAACTGGCTGCAAGGTGCATAAGTTTTCCTTTGGGGGCTTTAATGCCGTTATGTGTAAGCAAGTGTGCCAGCCTCTATAGTACGCTTTAAGATCGGGGGTAACATTTTTTTTTGATGCCCATTTAACTAGACATCTTGCCAACCTGTGCTGGCGGCATGTTTTTTTAAGCTATTTCGGCATGTGGCCCAAGGAAATGCTGATTAATATGCTACTAATAATATAGTAAGTTGAACCGTAAAATAGTCTCTTAACTGGGTTTGAAAATCACCTTCACTGTAATGCATTTATTTTTACGACTCCCAGCGTTGGCGGCCATCTTGGTTGCGACCAGCTACGCACCTGTGGCTGCAGCGGCAGACAATCCTTATGGACTGGTCGCCTTGTGGAAGACTTCTGACATGGTGGCCAAGCTGGTGTTGCTGGTGCTGGCGCTGATGAGTCTGGGCAGCTGGTACGTGATGGTGGTGAAGTTTCTAGAACAGCGTGCCATGCTGCGCCAAGCCGGCGAGGCGGCGCAGCAATTTTGGCCTGCAGGCACGGTGGCCCAGGGTGCGCAGGCGCTGGGCAAAGACAGCCCATTTCGTTTTATTGCCGATGCCAGCCTAGCGGCGAGCCAAAAACATGCGGGATTGATGGGCCACGTTCCGCTGAACGACTGGATCAGCATGTGCATTGGGCGCGCCATCGAGCGAGTGCAAAGCCGCGCGCAGGGCGGGCTGGCTGTGCTGGCTACCGTAGGGTCGACTGCGCCTTTTGTGGGGCTGTTTGGCACAGTTTGGGGCATCTACCATGCCCTGACTGCCATTGGCATCTCGGGCCAGGCTTCGATCGACAAGGTGGCGGGCCCGGTGGGCGAGGCCTTGATCATGACAGCGTTGGGCTTGGCTGTGGCCGTGCCTGCGGTGTTGGGCTATAACTGGCTGGTCAGGCGCAACAAGGTGGTGATGGACGAAGTGCGCGGCTTTGGCAGTGACCTGCATGCTGTGGTGCTGGCCTCGTCCCAAAAGGCCTAGCATGTACCCCGGCCTAGCCGAAGACGAGGATGGTGTTATCTCCACCATCAACACCACGCCCTTGGTTGATGTGATGCTGGTGCTATTGATTATTTTTTTAATCACCATCCCCGTGGTCACCACGTCGGTGCAACTGAGCCTGCCGCCAGAGCGCGCACAGGTGCGCCAGTCCCAGCCTGATAATGTGATCATTTCGGTTGACGCAGCCGGCAATATATTTTGGTATGACGCGCCTGTGGCGGGCGTACAAGCTCTGGCGGACAAACTGAAAAAAGTCTCTGGCATGCGCCCGCAACCTGAAGTGCAAATTCGCGGTGACAGAACTGCCACCTATGAAGGCGTTGGGCGCGTACTGCTGGCCTGCCAAAAGGCGGGCATAGCCAGGGTGGCCTTTATCACGCAGCCCCCTGCGCCAGGAGGCTAGCATGGCCCCGCAGCTAAACAACGCGCGCAGCTTGGCAAACGACCCCCAGGTGCTGGTAGATATCAACACCACGCCGCTGATTGACGTAATGCTGGTGCTGCTGATCATGTTGATCATTACCATCCCGGTGCAGTTGCACGCAGTGAACCTGCGCATGCCTACAGTAGCAACGCCCAGCGCGATGATGTCGCCAACGATCATAAAAATAGACATTGACGCAACAAGTGCCATCTATTGGCAGGGCGTGCGACAGGCCAACGTGGCCGAACTGGCGCTGAAAGTGGCCGCTACTGCCCAGCAAGTCGTGCAACCCGAAGTGCATCTGCGCCCCCATAAAGCATCACAGTACGCGGTGGTAGTGCAGGTGTTGGCCGCTACCAAACGCCATGGACTGACCAAGATTGCAATGCTCGGCTCAGAGCAGTTTACCGATTGATGCGCCCGATGCTTGCCGCAACACCCCACACTTTGCGCTCTAGCGTACCTCTGTACCACTTTGCGCCGCGCAGTCCGGGGGGGCGTTTGAAAGGCTTGGCGATCGTGCTGGCTTTGCACGCGCTGCTGGGCGCTGCACTGGTGTGGAGCTGGGCAGACCAAGCGGTGCTTACGGTTAAAAAACCGCTGGATGCAGTGGTGATTCAAAAGGTGACCATTCCACCGCCCACAATGGCTCCGCCATTGCCCCCGCCATTACCCCCGCCACCGCGACCACCATTGCAAATACTGCCGCAGCCGGTGCTACAGCTCCAAACCGTTAAAACCCTAAATCCACCGGCATCCAAACTGCCAGCAGCAGTGCCTACGGGTGTAGCCCCTGCTGATGACGTACCTGCACCCGCCGCCGTAGCCATACCCCCAAACCTGGGCGTACCCGCACTGCTTGCAGACCCTGCACTGGCAGCACCATCGTCCACGGTGCTGGTTGCTGCGCCACCCTTGCTAACGTCGAAAGCCTACAACCGCAACGATATGTCAGTGGCATGCCCCACGCAAACCAAGCCCGAGATGCCTTCCAGAGCCATCGCACAGGGAATTTCAGGTGTTGTCAAAGCGCAGGCCTTGGTTAAAAACGGTGTAGTCAAAGAGGTCACTATTTTGTCGGGGCCCCGCATTTTTCACACTGCTGTGCGCAACGCCATGCTGCAGTACCAATGTGTTTCAGACGGTACAGACACCATCGCCACGCAAGAATTCAGTTTCAAACTGGAGTGAACAGCGGGCACGTGCTTAAGGTTTTTTCCAAGTAATTTTTGATTAAAACCATCTATGGCCCAAGCAAACGCTGAGCAAGCTGCTATTAAATTAGGTTAACTTGGATTTCGATGTGGCATTGGCTTTAACCGCGCGCAGCAGATCTGCCAAAGTCTTTCCAGCCTCGTCAGCAAAATGCTTTTCCAGCACCTCCAGCGACTCGATGCGGTCCAGGCGAAAGCTGCGAAAGTCGTGGCGGTACTCGCACCATGCGGCCAGCGTCCACACCGCGCCCCAGTAAAAAACGCCCAGGGGCCTCACGCTGCGCTCGCTGGCTTGGTTTGTCGCGTCGCGGTAGCTGATGTGCGCCAAAAGCTGAGCCTGTGCGGCCTCGCGCAGCTGCTGCAGCATGCGCTGCGCGCCGGGCTCCAGCCCAGCCAAGGGCGGCACAAACACGCGCAGGCTTTCAGCCTCTGCCCGCGCACCCATCGGCAGTACCGACATCACACGGCCCAGCGCATCGGTACTGGCAGCGGCCAAAACCGGGTCCAACCAGCTTTGGGCGATACGCACTGCCGCCACCAGCGCCTGTGCCTCTTGCGTAGTAAACATCAGCGGCGGTAAATCAAAGCCTTTGCCCAGGCGGTAGCCCACTCCAGCCTCACCCTCCAGCGGCACACCCTGGGTTTGCAGGTCCGCCACGTCGCGGTAGATGGTGCGCTCAGACACTTGTAGCCGCTGGGCTAAGTAGGCCGCCGTGGTCAGGCGGCGACCACGGATGGATTGCACAATTTGAAACAGGCGGTCAGCGCGGCGCATAGCTTGCTCAACCGGCCTCGGCCATTTTTTTGATCTTGACAGCTTTTTCAAAGTGGTTCAGATGGTGAGTGATGATCCACCACTGGGCTGCCTCCATCAGCAAGGGCGGGTTGTCGTTTTTATTGGCAAAGAAGGCGTAAAAAGACAGACCCACATTGGTGCCATTTCGTTCTATTTTTGAGTTGCAAACAGTGATGATTTTTTGTCTTAGGCAGGGGGTCATGTGGGTACCAAACGAAAAGGGTTTTTCTTAAGATGGTAGGTCAAGGCCATGCTGATACAAAAGGCCAGCTCTTTGCAAGGCAACCGGTCACTCAACCCAAACACCAAGGCGCGGTTACCTTCAAACGCAAAGGTACCAGGAAACAGGCTGCGAAAAGTGTCTACCAGCGTGGTGTTGCAATTGAAGTAAATGGCGTAGCGCGCGAGGTCTTTTTTGCAGTCAATCCGCACCGTGCTGCCAGACTTGCCCGGCGTGACGTAGGCGGGCTCGCCCCACTTTAAAGTTTCTTCCAGCAAGCCTACGCCGTCGGTGGCTGCTGCAGTATCGAAGATCAGCTGTCGCAGCACCCGCAGTTTTTTGCGCACCGCAGGTGGGTAGCTGTCAAACACGGCTTGCACACCCGCGTGGGTGATGGCGTGTTGGGCGACGGGTGATGAACCAATAGGCACGCTGCTTAGGCTTTCAGAGGTGTTTTAGTAATGAAAAGTGGCTATCGCCCAAGGAAATGCTACATTAGTAGCTATTAAATATGTAGCATATGTAACGGCGCTTGCATGGCGCGTGCAATCAACAGCATATCGTGGTCGTTAATTTTAAATAGCCCTAACCGAAATTGATAGCCCCAGCGCTGGCGATCTTGGACAAACTCAAAATCATCCAGCAGCGGCGCAATTGGTGCTTCAAGCGTTTTGAGGTATTGCACATCTTTGCGGTACGGCACAAAGCCGCCGCCCCTATCAAAAGCATAAGGTTCGGCGCTTTGCACAATGCCGATAGAGACAAAGCTTTGCAGCCTGTCTTTGCCGCCCATCGTCTGCGTGGGCGCGTAATACGCCACCCGGTCGCCTGCCTGCACACGCGCCAGCGGGGCGCGCTTGCCGTGGCACACCTGCATGAAGCCGTGCACTGCGTCTGTGCACGCATCGCGCCCCCGGCGCGCATGCTCGGCGCTGGCTACCGCAATCCAGTTGCTGCGCACGCCATCAGCTCGGGGCGTGACAGCTGCCTTGGCCTCGACCAAACTGGGTGAGGTTTCAAAAAGAGTGGCTTGCATGGCGGCTCCTGTCATGGTGATGATATTAGCCTAGGCTTCGATGTGCAGGCCCAATCGGTTACCTTCGCTGTCGACTATATGGGCGATATAGCCGTTGCCGTCGGGCAGCGTGAATTTAGGAAAAGCAATGCTCCCACCCGCCGCCGCCACGCGGCCCAGCCATGCGTCGATGTTAGGCGCAGCATTGAGGTAAACGATGGTGCCTGTGGTGCTTGGCTGCGCGCCCTTGCGCAGCAGCAGCGCGCCTTGTACGCTGCCCTCACCATCGGCCTCAAACACAGCGATCTCCTCACCCGGCGCACCAAACGGCTCGCGGCGCAGTGCCTTGCCGCTGATGGCTTGGTAAAACTGCATCGCGCGGTGCATGTCGAGTACGGGAATTTCAAACCAGTTGATAGCGTGTTGCATAGGGACTCCTAGTTGCGTTGATGAAGGCTCTACTATGCGGCGCCTCTACTGACAGCGTGGTGTCAGTAGCCTGTCATGGCGGCTTATTTTAAATAGGTGGGGCTTTGGCAAATTTGGGCAATTGCGGGTTCATCATGTCCCATGGCTGCGCGCTGTCTGCGTACATGTCAGCACCGGGTTGGTAACGGACTGGGTCGTCCAGCGCAGCGGCATCAAGGGGGAGTTGTCGGCCTTAGGCTGGCACGCAGGACAGCCGCGAATCTGAAGACACCGTCGATTGGCACCTGTATGAGAATAGCAAAACATCTACCGCTAAAATGTACTGATCCATGTTTTGCAGCCGTGCAGGCTAGCCAACCACCATGACCACTCTACAGTCCATCCGCTTGACCGAAGTCAAGCTGCCCCTAGACCATGCGCCTGAGGCCATCAAGGCAGCAGTGTGCGAGCGGCTCAAGCTCATGGCCGATGAAATCCAAAGCATTAGCATTTTTCGCCGTGGCTTTGATGCGCGCAAAAAGAGCGACATTCACTTTATCTACACGCTGGACGTGCAGACCACCGACAACGCCGCCGTGCTCGCCCGCGCGCAGCGCGTGCCCAAGCTGGCGACGCACACCACGCCTACCCCCGATACGTCGTACAAGTTTGTTACCCATGCGCCCGACAAACCCTTCAAACGGCCCGTGGTCATTGGCACGGGCCCCTGTGGCCTGTTTGCGGCGCTGACTTTGGCGCAAATGGGCTTTAAACCCATCGTGCTAGAGCGCGGCAAGGCGGTACGAGAACGCACCAAAGACACCTGGGGGTTTTGGCGCAAAAGCCAGCTGCAGCCCGAGAGCAATGTGCAGTTTGGCGAGGGCGGGGCGGGCACGTTCAGCGATGGCAAGCTGTGGAGCCAGGTGAAAGACCCTTTGCACCACGGACGCAAGGTGCTAGAGGACATGGTGCGGGCGGGTGCGCCCGGTGAAATCATGTTCGTAAGCAAGCCGCACGTTGGCACTTTTCGCTTGGTCAAGGTGGTGGAGTTTTTGCGCGAAGAGATTTGCGCTTTAGGCGGTGAGTTTTGCTTTTCTAGCAAAGTAACTGATATTTCAGTAGAAAAACAGCCTGTCGCCCAAGGAAATGCTGCACTGTTTGCTATTAAAGGTGTAGCGCTTGAAGACGGCACGCAGATCAGTACAGACCATGTGGTGCTAGCCATTGGCCACAGTGCGCGCGATACGTTTGAGATGCTGCATGCCAAGGGCGTGTATGTAGAAGCCAAGCCATTTAGCGTGGGTTTTCGCATAGAGCACCCCCAGGGTTTGATCGACCGCGCCCGCTTTGGCTCCTACGCAGGCAACGCCATGCTGGGCGCTGCCGACTACAAACTGGTGCACCATGCCCGCAATGGCCGCAGTGTCTACAGCTTTTGCATGTGCCCGGGCGGCACGGTGGTGGCCGCTACCTCAGAGGCAGGCCATGTGGTAACCAACGGCATGAGCCAGTACAGCCGCAATGAGCGCAACGCCAATGCAGGCATTGTAGTGGGCATCAACCCCGTGGACTTTGACTACAACGCGCTAGGCCAGCCGCTGTGCGCTGAGATTGACCGTGGCCATCCGCTGGCGGGCATGCGCTTTCAGCGTGCGCTAGAAAGCGGTGCCTACCTGCTGGGCGGCAGCACCTACGAAGCGCCCGGCCAGCTGGTGGGCGACTATATAAAAGGCATAGCTTCTAGCGCCTTGGGCAGCGTAGAGCCCAGTTACAAACCCGGTGTGCATTTAACTAACCTTGGCAACCCAGAGCAGCCCAGCTTGCCGATGTACGCAATTGAAGCCATACGCGAAGCACTGCCTGCGTTTGCCAAACAAATAGCGGGCTTTGACATGCACGATGCGGTGCTGACCGGCATTGAGACCCGTACCTCGGCCCCCATCAGAATCAAGCGCCACGAAGACCGGGGTCCGGCCAAAACCGATGCCAACTTGCAACGCTACCAAAGCATTAACATGGCAGGGTTGTATCCGGCAGGCGAGGGCGCAGGCTATGCGGGCGGCATTATGAGTGCGGCGATAGACGGCATTAAAGTGGCCGAGGCCGTAGCGCTTAACATCGTGCGCACAGCCCGCCGCTAGCCTGCCGTTAGCCCGCTGCTTTCAAGCATTAAGCACTAAGCGCTAAGCCCTTTGTACAGCATGTACGCTGCCAGCGCATACAGCACGCAGGCAAAAATGCGCTTGAGGCGCTTAACGTCCAGCGCATGGGCTACTTTGGCACCTACTGGGGCCATTAGTACGCTAGACAGCGCAATCATCCCCAGCGCGGGCAGCCAAATATAGCCAAACGAGCCTTCAGGCAGGCCCTGTACCCCTTGCCCGCTGACCACGTAGCCCACCGCGTTGGCCAGCGCAATAGGAAAGCCCAAAGCGGCGGACGTGGCCACGGCATTGTGAATCGGCACGTTGCACCAGCCCATAAACGGCACGCTGATAAAGCCGCCGCCTGCGCCTACCAAGCCAGACAGAAAACCAATCACCCCGCCTGCAGCCACTTTGCCACCAGGCCCTGGGATTTGCCGGCTGGGCTTGGGTTTTTTATCTAAAAACATTTGGGTGGCCGAAAACCCCACAAACAGGCCAAAAAAGACCGCCAGCAAAGAGCCTTTGAGCAGCGCAAACACCCCCATGCTGGCAACCAGTGAACCGCCCACAATGCCGGGGGCCAAGCCTTTGACAATGTCCCAGCGCACCATGCCCCGCTTGTGGTGCGCGCGCACGCTAGAGATGCTGGTGAAAATAATGGTTGCCATCGAGGTGGCAATGGCCATTTTGATGGCCAAGTTAGGCGCGGCCCCACGTGTGGACATGATGATGGTAATAAACGGCACCATGATCATGCCGCCCCCAATGCCCAGCAGCCCGGCAAGGAAACCGGTGGCAAGGCCCAAAATGACAAGTTCGGCTATCAAAATGGGCTCTAGGGTCATGGTGCAAATATTATTGTTATGTTGCTGAAACGTTTTTTAAAACGCTGCAAAGTACACGTACAAAAGAACGCGTGCAAAAAAAGGTGTCTGCGGTTTGTTCACCAAGCCGGCATCCTGAACCAGGGTTCAGGTCGGGCAAGGTCAGCGGCACATTGGGTTCGTCTAACGCGAGACGATCACGCTTGTGCTGCAATTTCCTCACCCTTGCTCAAAGAGCATTGGTACAAGAAATATAAAGCCTGGCAAGACCGCAGACAAAATGAATTCTACGCGCTATCTTTGCTGCGTGCGCGTCTGGTTACCTGAATCTGCTTGCACACATGTGCTTGCCTGTATGCAGATGGGGCGTATGGGTGCATACGCCTGAGCAAGCAGGCTAAAGCAACTGGCCGTCACTGCCCAAAGCGTTGTCTAATTTGGTAATTAATGCGGCCAGGCGCGGATCGTTGTCGTTGGCGTGGTGTGCGCCAGCAGTTTCATCGCCCACAGACACGGCTTGCACCGCGCCAGCGGCGGGGCGGCGGTCGGTCTCAAAAGCCAAGTTCAGTGCGGCCAGGACGGCTATGCGGTCACGCGCTTTCACCTTGCCAGCGTCGCGTATTTTACACATAGCGGTGTCCACTTTTTCTACTGCGGTCAGCAGCATCTGTTCGCCACCCTCTGGCGCGCTGAGCAAGTAGCTTTGGCCCATGATTTGGACTTCGAGTTGTTTCATGTAGGGCCGTAGAAAAAATAGATTAGAACAAGCTTAGCGGGCACACCATTTAGTGCGGCGAGGATTCTGGCTGTGCGCTAGAGTCAGGCAAACGCTCTAGCAGCGCGTCCACCCGCGAACGTGCCGCCGATAAGCGCGACTTGAGCGAATCGCGCTCAGTGCCCAGCGCGTGCACCTCTGCACCTAGCAGCGCATTGGTACGCACCAGCTCTTCGTAGCGCAGTAGCAAGCGCTCTACGCGTTCGGTTACTTGCTCAATGTGTGAAGAATCTGCCATAGGTTATGTCTCTAAGTGCTTGATTCTAGGGGGAGTTTTTGGCTTTTTGCAAGGGGCATCGTGCACTTGTCAGTATTTATGCAGCACATGCGCGTAAAATTAACGATGTTGGTGCTCGCGGTGTGGTTCACATGCTGCAGTTCAACGGGAAGCTGGGGGGTGATGGCCTATCAGGGCCAAAACCTAACCAGCGCTGCCCCCGCAACGGTAAGTGGACGGTGTGTTTCTAGGCGCAATGCCAAGCCACATGCCAGCTCTCATCGCATACCACTGAGGCCTTATGGTTTTGGGAAGGTGATTGAGTAGTAGCTCCATCAGCCCGGATACCGGCCAACACGGCGGCTTTGCGCTTTTTTTAATAAGAGCGCCAAGCCAATATCGCCCACACCAGCGGGGAAGCTGGTACCGGGCCTTTGTTCGTGTGATTTATTTATGAAAAACTTTTCGACGACTTCGCGTCTCTCTGCGCTCGCCTGCGCCTGCCTGTCTGTGTGTTCTGCTCACGCACAAACTGAAATTCAACTTAAGGACGTGGTGATAACCGCAACACGTAGCGAAACGCGCACTGACGCGTTGGTCAGCGACGTAGTGGTGGTGACCCGCACGCAAATTGAGCAGTCTACTGGCCGCACTTTGCCAGAGGTGTTAGCGCGCAGTGCAGGGGTACAGTTTTCTAGCAACGGCGGCCTAGGTAAAAGCGCAGGCATTTATATTCGCGGTGCCGAGGCACGGCATACTATTTTGCTCATCGACGGCGTACGTGTTGGCTCTGCTACCACTGGCACCCCCACTTGGGAGAATATCCCGCTGGAAATGATCGAGCGGATTGAAGTACTCAAAGGCCCAGCCTCAGCGCTTTACGGCAGCGACGCTGTGGGCGGTGTCATACAAATTTTTACCCGCCGCGGCGCTAAAGGGTTGTTTCCCACTGCCTCTGTCACCATCGGCAGCAACGCGTATTCACAGGTAGCTGCAGGACTAATGGGTGGTACAGACACACTCTCCTACGCGTTAAACGCACAGCACACTAGCGACAAAGGCTTTTCGGCCACTAACAGCAAAGTGCAATTTGGTAACTTCAATCCCGATGACGATGGTTTTAAGCAAGATGCACTGAATGCATCACTGCGCTGGAAGTTTGCAACCGACTGGTCTGTAGATGCCAAACTTTTGCAATCTAATGGTAAAAATCAATATGACGATGGCCCAGGTAATGCGGATACCCGCGGCAGCTTGGCTAATTCGTTGGTGGCTGTCGGTGTAGAAGGCAAAATTGCCAGTGTCTGGAAATCGCGTTTGAGCTATGCACAAAGCCAAGACAAGTCCAGCACATTGGCCTCAGCTAGCACCTTCTCCACGGTGCCTTCAAACTTTGACACATCACAAAAGCAGTTCACTTGGCAGAACGACATTACGACACCTGTAGGTTTGGTAGTTGCGGGGGTGGAGCAGCGCAAACAAGA
>JAYSRE010000176.1:0-3235 GCA_043721235.1 Polaromonas sp.
ATGTTGCAAGCCTCTCAGCGATTAAGCTGCGAGTGCGAAACGTTCGTCGTTTGCAGTTAGGTTTTTTGAATTTGTTTAACGAGCACATTCAGCTCGACACGCCCTACAAGACGTCCAGTCCTCGTCGAAACCAGTACAGCCCCAATAAGCTTCTATTTTACGCCGAGTTGGTACTTTTCAAGATGCTGTCAAGATGCCTTAGGCAACAGTGGGGTTTGTGGCCTATATGCTCTTTATTTAATAGCATTGTGTGTATATTTTCCTTGGGCGCACAGTAGTATTAGTCAAAAAAGTAAACTGGCTCACCTTTTGCTGCAAACGCAAAGCAAAAGGCCTCGCTAGACAGCCAGGCCTTTTGTATTTGGGTGGTTAGTTAAAAATTAACGACCAATGATTTTGACGATTTTTGGTTTACCTGTTTTAGCGAAGCTGCTGGCACCTGTTTTGCCGGGTACAAAAGACTTCTTGGCAGGGCGCTTATCGTCGCCCGGGCGTGGAGCCCAGGTGGCTGTGCGCTCTGGGCGCTGGAAGGGACGCTGTTCGCCGCGCGGGTCTGCAGCGCGGCGGTCTTGTGGAGGACGGTTATCTCGGTCTTGACCGCGTTCTTGGCCACGCTCTTGACCACGATTATCGCCAAACGGTGCGCGGGATACAAAGTTACGGTCGCCACCGCGGTCTGCGTTACGGTTTTCAAAACCTCGGTTGTCGCGGTTCTCAAAGCCGCGAGGTTCTTGGCGAGGGGCACCAAATCCGCGTGGGTCACCGCCGAAACCTCGCTGCTCTTGCTGCTGGCCTTGGTCGCTGCCGCGCTGGTCAAAACCACGCTGGTCACCACGCGGTTCTTCGCGCTGTGGGCGTCCGCCCCAACCGCCTTCGCTGGCGTTTTTGGTACGGCCACCAAAGCCACCGCCGCTGTTGCGATCATTAAAACCACCTGGGCGTGGGCCATAACTGCGTTCGCCGCGATCACCACCTCGGTCGCCGCCACGGTCATTGCCTCTGTCATTACCTCTGTCGCCAAAGCTTGGACGTACACCAAAACTTGGCCGGCTTGGGCGCTCTCGGGTGGTGGGCTCTAGGCCTGGAATCACTTCTGACTTGATCGGCTGCTTGGTGAAAAACTCAATATCGCCAATTTTGCGGCGGTCACGAAACTCGGCAATCGTCACTGCAGTGCCGTCGCGGCCAGCACGACCGGTACGGCCAATACGGTGGGTGTAGTCCTCAGCTTTCATTGGCAAGCCGTAGTTAAACACATGGCTGATGCTTGGCACGTCAATGCCGCGTGCGGCAACGTCAGTGGCAATCAAAAACTGAATACGGCCTTCGCGCAGCATGCCTAAGCGGCGGTTACGCATACCTTGGCTAAGGGCGCCATGCAGTGCTGCAGCGGCAAAGCCAGCATCGGCCAAGTCGTTGGCCAGGCCGTCACACTCAACTTGGGTGCTGACGAACACAATAGCTTGCTCGATGGTGGTGTCGCGCATCCAGTGGTCTAGCAGCTTGCGTTTGTGCTGCATGTTGTCTGCCCAGAATAGCACTTGCTTGATGTTTTTATGGCCATCTTGCGGCGTGTCGATGGTGATGCGCTGAGGCTCGCGCATTACGCGGGCAGCCAGCTGCTGAATGCGCGGCGCAAATGTGGCGCTGAACATCATGGTTTGCTGGCGGCTCACGGTAAGCTGGTTGATCTCGGCCAGGTCGTCGCTAAAGCCCAGGTCAAGCATGCGGTCGGCTTCGTCTACCACCAAAAACTTCACATCTTGGCATTTGATTTGGCTGCTGCGCTGCAAGTCAAGCAAACGGCCCGGCGTAGCGACTATTAGGTTGGCGTTTTGCAGCTTGGCAATTTGCAGCTGGTAAGGCATGCCGCCGATGACTGAGGCTATGCGCACACCGCGCATGTGGCGCACCAGGTCAATCGCATCGTTGGCCACTTGCTGGGCCAGCTCGCGCGTGGGGCACACAATCAGCGCGCCTGGGTTGGGCGCTTTGAAGTTGCGGGTATTGGTGGGGTCTTTGCGCTTGGCCTTTTTAGGCGGGATCTCACCGCGCATTTTGGCCGCTTCCATTTCAGCGTGGTACTCAGCCTTTTCTGCAGCTTCTTTGGCCAACATGTCGGCTTCTAGCCAATGCAGCACAGGCAGCAGGAAGGCGGCGGTTTTACCGCTACCAGTTTGGCTGGACACCATCAGGTCCACAAACTTTTTGTCACCCGGCGATTGCAGCGCCATCGGGATGGCTTTGAGCTGAACCGGTGTAGCTTTGGTAAAACCCATGTCTTTGGTGGCTTGCACCAGCGATGGCGACAGACCCATGATTTCAAAGTCGCTGGGGCCACTTGGCACTTCAGGTTCAGCAGCTGTTTCTACAAACTCTTCCTGGGCGGTTTGACCATCAACTTGTGGGCTGGTATCAAGCGCATCGTGCGCTACGGTTTCAATAGCTCCTTGCACGTTATTTTGCTGGGCTTGCGCCTCAAAAGACTCAGAAACATGGGTTTCTAAAGCGGCTTCGTTCATTTGGAAATCATCGTTCATTGGCGCATACAGGCGCGCACCCGACTGTCGCGGGCGCGGGCCATTCCTTTTAAAGGCGGTGTCTTGTTGGGCAAGACGGTTGATACAAAAACATCAACCAACCAACAAGTTCAGCATAAAAGTGTTTTGAGACCAACAAGTCTTAAAACTTTATGCGATGACCACGAAAGTATGCCGTGGTCTATGGAGTGTGGCAGATGCACAAATTCGCTAATTTTTTCAGCGAAGAATATGATTATAGCGCGCCTAGGGTTTTCCCGCAAGCTAAGGTTTGGGCAATCTTCCCTAAATGTCAGGCATGCCATTTTCACCTTCTGAAGGTACCCTGCTCCTGGCTGTCAAAGGCGTAAGCCCCACAGTGATGCCGCGGCTGGAAGAACAGCCCGCAGGCCAAAGCAGCAATCAACGCGGCTGTTGCAGCGGCTGCGGTGGCTACTGTCAAAATCCCACTAAGCCTCAGCAGTAGGCTCGCGGCCCATCAACATAGCGACGGCCTGCACAGGTGCCAGCCGACCATCTAGCAGGGCGACGACGCAGTGTGTAATCGGCATGTCCACGCCAAGGCTGGCTGCGCGCAGCTGCACAGCGCGGGCGCACAACACGCCTTCCGCCACATGCCCCAGCGACGCAGTGGCCTCCTGCAACGACTGGCCACGCGCTAGCAGCATGCCTACTTTGCGGTTGCGGCTGAGGTC
>JAYSRE010000177.1:0-3232 GCA_043721235.1 Polaromonas sp.
CGGTTCGGTTAAACAAAAAGCCCCCAGCATGTCGCCGCGCGCCAGTGGTTTTAGGTAAGCTTGCTTTTGTGCCTCATTTCCCCACGCCATCAAAATAGAGCAGACGGGGCAGTTGTTGACACTGACGATAGTGGACGTAGCGCCATCAGCAGCCGCTATTTCTTCCAAAATCAAGGCCAAGCTCAAATAATCCATGCCTGCGCCGCCATACTGCTCTGGCACTGCCACGCCATAGCAGCCCAGGTCCGCCAAGCCGCGCAGGGCCTCACGCGGAAACGTATGCGACTTGTCCCACGCAGCAGCGTGGGGGGCTATTTTTTCCTGCACATAGGCGCGCACTGCGTCTTGTACGGCAATGTGGTCAACACTAAGCTGCATGCTAATGGCTCCTTAAAACAGGTAGGGCGTGATTTAACCCTGTCGCCCAAGGAAATACTGCATAAGCAGCTATTAAATTAATAGTAACTACAGTAGCTCTAAAGCGACCGCTGTACCCTCGCCACCGCCAATGCACAGCGTTGCCAGGCCGCGTTTGAGGCCCCGCGCTTTGAGCGCATGCACCAGTGTGACCATAATGCGCGCGCCGCTGGCGCCAATCGGGTGGCCCAACGCGCAGGCACCGCCGTTCACGTTGACAATTTCATGCGCTACGTTCAGTTCGTCCATCAGCGCCATGGGCACCACAGCGAAAGCTTCGTTGACTTCCCACAAATCCACATCGCCTACGCTCCACCCCGCCTTAGCCAACGCCTTTTGCGTAGCGCCTATAGGAGCAGTAGTAAACCAGTTGGGCTCTTGTGCATGCAAGGCGTGGCTGACAATACGCGCTAGCGGCTTACAGCCCAGCTTGGCTGCGGTGCTGGCGCGCATCATCACCAGCGCGGCTGCGCCATCGTTGATTGACGAACTGGACGCTGCTGTGATGGTGCCGTCTTTTTTAAACGCGGGCTTAAGGGTCGCGATTTTGTCTAGCCGCGCTTTGGCAGGGCCTTCGTCAATACTGATCACCACATCACCCGCACGGGTTTTCACAGTGACAGGGGCTATTTCGGCGGTAAATGCACCTGACTTGGTGGCCGCCTGAGCACGTTCTACGCTGGCAATGGCAAATTTATCTTGCGCTTCACGGGTAAATTTGAATTTGTCAGCACACTCCTCGCCAAAGGTGCCCATAGAGCGGCCCGCTTCATAAGCATCTTCCAAACCGTCCAACATCATGTGGTCATAAATGCGGTCGTGACCAATGCGAATGCCGCTGCGCCCTTTAGGTAGCAAATGCGGCGCATTGGTCATGCTCTCCATGCCGCCCGCTACGATGACATCGGCGCTGCCTGCAACTAGCATGTCGTGCGCGAACATGGCAGCGCGCATACCGCTGCCGCACATTTTGCTCAGCGTGACCGCACCTGCACTCTTAGGCAAACCTCCCTTAAACCCCGCTTGCCGGGCTGGTGCCTGGCCTTGGCCTGCCATAAGGCAGTTGCCAAACAATAATTCATTGACTGCATCGGGCGAAATGCCTGCGCGCTCAACAGCCGCTTTGATGGCTACACCGCCTAAGTCATGGGCGGCTAGTGTTGCAAAGTCGCCTTGGAACGCGCCCATGGGGGTGCGTGCGGCGCTGACTATGACTATGGGGTCTGACATTTTTAAACTCCTGGACAATATAAATCTCCCTAATCTTAAAGTTCACGATCGAACAAATCTTTTTTCTTTCTCATACGGAAACACATCATGCACATGCCCCGCTGCAATGCGTTCTTTGTGGCTTTGCCAAAAAGCAGCGTCGAGTAAATCGGCGTGGTGTTTCATAAACACCTCGCGCACCGCATTGTTGCCCAATAAAAATGGGCCAAAGGTCTCGGGAAACACATCCTTAGGCCCTACGTGGTACCACACCTCGCCACTCATTTCTTCTTCTTCGTTGCGCGGCTCGGGTACTTTGCGGAATTTGCAGTCAGTAATGTATTCAATCTCATCGTAATCGTAGAACACCACTTTGCCGTGGCGCGTGACACCAAAATTTTTCCACAGCATATCGCCAGGGAAAATATTTGCACGCACCAAATCTTTGATGGCGTTGCCATACTCCACCACAGCGCGTTCCATTTGCTGCCTGGGTTTGTCGTTGTCCAGGCCTTGATCAAAGGCCTCTTGCAAATAGATGTTCAGTGGAATCATGCGCCGCTCTATGTACAGGTGCTTGATGATGACCTCTATCTGTCCGTCGCCATCGCGGTCGCTGATCTCTAGCTGGCTGGGGGCAAACTTTTGAATCTCTGCAATCAGCTCGTCGTCAAAGCGCGCACGCGGAAAAGCCACTTCGCTGTATTCCAAGGTATCGGCCATCCGGCCTACACGGTCATGCTGCTTGACCAGTTGGTATTTACCTTTGATCTGCTCACGCGAAGTGTCTTTGGGAGGCGGATAAAAGTCTTTAATCACCTTGAATACATACGGAAAGCTGGGCAAGTCAAATACCAGCATTACCATACCTTTGATACCCGGCGCAATACGGAAGTTGTCACTGCTATGGCGCAGGTGGTACAAAAAGTCACGGTAAAACAGCGTTTTGCCTTGCTTGGCCAGGCCCAGTGCATTGTAAATTTCAGCGCGTGGCTTGCGCGGCATCATGCTGCGCAAAAACTGCACGTAGGCAGACGGCACCTCCATGTCCACCATGAAGTAAGCCCGTGCAAAGCTAAAAATAATGTGCAGATCATCTTCGCCAAACAGTGCGGCATCGATGAACAATTGCCCCTGTTTGGTGTGCAAAATGGGCAGCGCGAAAGGAATTTCTCGGTAGCCATTGATAATTTTTCCAATCGCATAAGCCCCTTTGTTGCGAAAGAACAGGCCAGAAAGCACTTGGATTTGAAAGTTGGCCAGCAACTTCACATCTTTGAAATTTGCCTCGATGGCAGCGAGCACATAACCAGCATCCCGCGCTAGATTTTCAAAGGGTTTTTGCAGGCCAAAATTCTCAATCGCCAGCACAATGGTGCCAAACATGCTGGCACGCGTGGGGTAGTAGGCGCGGTAGGTGGGCGTGGCGGCAGGCTCGTCGTTTTCTATGTACTCGGTGCTTACGGCGGGCCGCACAAAAATAAAGCTGTTGTGAAAATGCGTGCGGTGCAGTATCTTGGTGGTGACTGAGTTAAAAAACGTCTCGGCCAGCTCTGGCTGGTGGTGGTTCACCAAGAGGCCGATGTAGTGCAACTTGACCTGCTGC
>JAYSRE010000178.1:0-25112 GCA_043721235.1 Polaromonas sp.
CTTTGCCGCGCACCATGGCGTGCAGCAGTGTGCCGTTGGCCGATAGCTCTGTGGGCACATAGCCCATGGCAATCGGTACGTTAATGGTGGGGCCTGGCAAGCCGCTGGTGACTTTGCCTACAGGTTTGCCCTCTGGGGTGCATAGCTCTGCACCTTCGCGCACGGGCACACGCTCTTGTGCAATCAGGCCTACGCGTTTTCTGACGGGTTTTTGTGCGACAACCCCCGCATTGTCTGCGCAGCTAGCTATGATTTTTGCATCACCGGGGAATCCGCCAGCGCGTCCACCGCCACCGCGCCGCACTTTTTGGATGGCCCAGGCAAGGCCAGCTTCTAGTGGGTTGGTGGTGGTGTCAATGTCTTGGCCATACAGGCACAGCCCGGCCTCTAAACGCAGTGAGTTGCGTGCACCCAGGCCGATGGGCTTGACCTCGGGCTGCGCTAGCAGTGCGCGGGCTAATGCGTCGGTGTGCGCCTCGGGCACTGATATTTCAAAACCATCTTCACCCGTGTAGCCGCTGCGGGTAATGAAAAGTGATGCGCCGTTCCAGGTAAAAGCGCTACCTGTCATAAACACTAATTTGTCTACGCCCGGTACCACACGCTGCATCGTATTCACGGCCAGCGGGCCTTGCAATGCCAGCAAGCCTTGTGTGGGCAGCGTGATGATTTCGCAGCGGTGGCCAATCCTGGCTTGCATGTGCGCGATATCACCTATTTTGCAAGCACCGTTAACGATGACAAAAATCTCGTCGTCGCCTTTGTTGACAAACATCAAGTCGTCAATGATGGTGCCTTCATCTGTGGTCAGCAATCCATAGCGTTGTTTGCCCACAGCTAGATCGATGACATCCACTGGCATGAGTGACTCAAAGGCTGCAGCTGCATCTTTGCCGCGCAAAATAAGTTGCCCCATGTGCGACACATCAAACAAGCCCGCTGCGCAGCGTGTGTGCGCATGCTCTGCCATCAGGCCCATGGGGTATTGCACGGGCATGCTGTAGCCAGCAAACGGCACCATTTTGGCACCAAGTTCGGTATGCAGCGCGTTCAGCGGGGTAGTTAGCAAAGACGTATCAGCAGACATGAAAGGCAAGGCTCCAAGTAAATCACCGGCCACTATAGGCTAAATGATAAGGGGAACCCTGTTGTCCGCTTTACCTGAGAGATTCACGCTGGCGATGCAGCGCTTGCCCCTTCGGTGGGCTTGCAGTGGCTGCAAGCCTCTCTCCAACAGAATTATCTGCGCCTGTCCTTTTGCCTGAGCGTTTGCAAAAACCTGTTCAAGATTTTCACTGCGCCTTCGGCGGCTTTATTTGTAATCCTACAATAAAGCTCTCTCCAAGCAGCTGCAATTGTAGCAAGAGCGTTCGCACCTGCTTTCCACTATCTGAGATTCGCTGTGCGAGACTTAACTTATGCCCCAATTTGCTGCCAACCTATCGTTTTTGTACCTCGAACTGCCTTTTTTAGACCGTTTTGAAGCAGCAGCAAAAGACGGCTTTAAGGCGGTGGAATACATGTTTCCGTATGCTTTTAACGCGCATGACATCGCCGCACGCCTTAAAACCAACGGTTTGCAACAAGTGCTGTTCAGCCTGCCTCCCGGCGGTAGCGACGCTGCCAGCAGCGAAGCGGCTTGGGCCGCAGGCGTGCGCGGCCTGGCCTGCCTGCCAGGGCGCGAAGCTGAGCTGCTGGCGGGCGCGCAGCTGGCGCTACGCTATGCGGACGTATTGCAATGCCCCCGCGTGCATATGATGGCGGGCCTGTTGCCTGCGGGACAAGCCCGCGCCGACCTGATGGGCACCTACGTGGGCCATGCACGGGCGGTAGCTCAGCTAGCCGCAAAGCAAGGCCTAGACGTGCTGATCGAGCCTATTAATAACCGTGACATGCCCGGCTTCTTTTTAAACCGCCAAGACCATGCGCATGACTTGCTGGCCGAGATTGCGTTGCCTAATGTGAAAGTGCAAATGGACTTGTACCACTGCCAAATAGTCGAAGGCGATGTGGCTATGAAAATTCGCCAATACCTGCCCACTGGCAACGTAGGGCATTTTCAAATTGCGGGCGTGCCCGAGCGGCACGAACCCGATCTGGGCGAGATGAACTACCCTTATCTTTTTAACCTGATCGACACACTGGGCTATACCGATTGGATAGGTTGCGAATACAAGCCCCGCTTGGGAGCAACAGCAGGCTCCACGGCAGCAGGACTGTCATGGCTACAACCTTATTTGTAAGCGCTGCCAGTTCAGCGGGCGCGCATGTTCAGCAGCTTGCCTCGGGCGCGGGCAATATGCTCACGCAATGTGTACCAGCGGTTGGCGTGGCTGTTGGGCAGGTCGAGCGCGGTGACTTTGGCTTCAATTTCGTCTAGCCGCTGTAGCAGCTTTTTAATTTCTATAGGGCGCTTGCTGGCGGTAGGCTCAATGTCGCTCTCCAGAAACTTCAGTTCGCCATAAAAATTTTGCAAAACTGCATTGATTTTCCAGTTAAAAAAGCTGGGTATCCACATTAACAACATTACTGTGACGAGAAAAATAGGCAACACTGCATACCCAATCAGCTCGGCCAGTTGCGCCCACCAGTAGGGCAGCACGTTTTCCATCCAAGGCCTGTTTGCATTGGCCATCGCTGCGGCTATGGGTGACAACGCAAAGTCCGTATCGCGGCTATTGGGGAACTCGCCTTGGCGTTGCAAAAAGCCGGGTTGTTCGTGAATTTCTCGCCCAACGTCTAGCAGTGCGCGCTGCAATGCAGGGTGCATGTCCGATTTAACCAAGAGCTGCAAATTTGCGGCAACCATGGTCAAGTCGCTCGAAGGAATGTCACCGCGCAGCTCTATGGCGCCTTGGGGCAGCACAAACGGCTTGAGTCGTGGTTCGCGTGCTACAAAAGAGGCCACACGCTCAATGCCAAGCAAACTAATGCCGGGCGCGCGCGTGAGCAAGCGCACGCTTTCTGACTGGCCGCTGGCTACCAGCACCAAAGCGTCAACCCGGCCTTCTAACAGCGCATTAGTGCCTTCGGCGTTGGAGTTTGCCGTTGACAAGGTAACATCGGTGGCACCAAGTAAAGCATGTTGCAGCAACAGCTGGGTAATTTCCAAACCCGAATTACCAGTTGAAGACGTGGCTATCCGCCTACCTTTGAGTTGCGGCAATTGCGTTAGATCGGGCAGGCGGGTAAATATCCAAACCGCGCTGCGTTCAACTGCAGCGAGTGCAAAAACACCCGCCATGTCCGGCTTGGCAAGCAGTCCTTGGGCAAAACCCGCATCGACACCGCTTTGGGGGTCAAGCAGTCGCTCCAATGGATCAGCGGAGCTTTCGGTGGTGATGGTTTCCACTCGGATTCCATGCGTCTCTAGTGTGTCGCGGTACCGAATGGCCATGGCAATATAGCTGCCAGAAGGTAAGCCGCCTGCCATCACCATGGATGTGGGCGGCAGTGGTAACCATACCGTGGCAGACAGCCACAAAAAAAGTGCTGACAACAGCATGACGGGCAAGTACAACCAAAGCCAGCGCTTGCGAAACAATAAAGACAGCTTCATACCTTGTGCCTAGCGTCCACGCAAAGTAGAGAGTTGGTTGCGCACAAAGTCGGTGTGTTGCTTGAGCATGAATAGCCGCTTCATAAACTCAGGTGGTGCGTCAAAATTGTTCAGCGCAGTGTCTATGGAGCGCAACTGCACATTGTGGCGGGCGTAGTCTAGGCCCGACATTTTGGTGGTTTCTAGGTCGTTCTCAATAAATTTGAGTTCGCCGTACCAGCGGTTGATATGGCTTTCCAGCTTCCAGTACATCAGTGATGGCAACAGGGCGCACAGCGCCCAGCACAGCAAAGCCAGAGGCAGTCCTATGACGATCAGTCGCCAGAGCCACTGCGCTTGATCTACGTTCAATTTTGATTCAGCCCAAGACAAGCCACGTAGGAGAACGGTGCGCGCATCGGATGAACTAGAAAAATCGACCCTGCGCAGGTTGGGAAAATCACCGGCTTTATGAAAAAGCCCGGCGCCGCTATGCACTTGGCGCGCTATTTGCGCGGTGATGCGCTTGAGAGCGGGGTGCAGGTTTTCACTCACCACTACGCTTGCAACGGTGGTGAGCATGACAGTGTCCTGCACTGGCTGCTTGCCGTTGGGGCCCAGCATGCCTTGGGCCACTAAACGCGGCTCTAAATAAGGTATGCGCTCTATAAGAGCGGCACTGCGTTTGAGGGTGATAAGGTGCACCCCTGGTGCATTCAACATGGCAGCCACGACCGGCGCACTGGCCGATGCAACCAGTATGGCTGCATCAATCGTGCCATCAGCCAAGGCTTTCACTGCATTGGTGCCGGTAGTTTCTGACTCAATTAGGTCTTTGGGTTGCAAGTTCACTTGCTCCAGCAGCTTGATGGCAACCAGCCTGCTGCCACCACCTTGCCTGCCAATAGACACGCGCATGCCTTGCAGTTGCAAAAGAGAATCAATATTTTTATTGCGCGCAAAAATCCAAATGGGTTCTATATCGACGTTAGCAATGGTTTGTATGTTGACGTGCCCTTCACTGACCCGCGCGCGGTCTAGCTGGCCAAAGCCACCTTGAACAAAACCAATCTGGGCCGGGTTGTTTATGTCGCGTAAGCGCTCGATATTTTCAGCCGAACCCAAAGATTCCAGGACGGTGGCTTCTACACCGTAAGCGGTAAAAGCTTGGGCGTAACGCAATGCATGCGCGTAGTACATGCCATCTTTGGCCCCGGCAGTGATGGTGATGCTGGTAGGTACCGTAGGAAAAACGCGCCAGCTTAGCCAAAAAAATAAGGCTGTAGCCACCAAACATGCTGGCAGAAAAACTACCCACGCGCGCAATCGGTACATTCGCCCCCAGTTCATGCAGTGAATCTGCTTACATGATTGATCCGCATCGAAAACCTTCCGATTTGTAACAATGCAGTTATAGCTGCTTTGGGAAGTTGTGTCACTAACTCATTCGGGTGAGGCCATGCCAACAAAAATCATCTTAATAGTTTACATACCAGCGTAATTGGGCCCGCCTCCACCTTCAGGGGTAACCCAAACAATATTCTGTGTTGGGTCTTTGATGTCGCAGGTTTTGCAGTGCACACAGTTTTGCGCGTTGATTTGCAAGCGGTCTTGGCCTGCGTCGGTTTTTACGTATTCGTACACGCCCGCAGGGCAGTAGCGGCTTTCAGGCCCGGCGTAGGTGGCCAGGTTAATGCTGACAGGCACTGACGCATCCTTCAAAGTCAAGTGCGCAGGCTGGTTCTCGGCATGGTTGGTGTTGCTGATGAAAACGCTGCTTAAGCGGTCAAAAGTGAGCTTACCATCAGGCTTCGGGTATTTGATCTCAACGCAATCGCGGGCTGGCTTAAGGTAGGCGTGGTCGGGCTTATCGCGGTGCAGCGTCCATGGGATGTGCCCACGCAGTGCAAACTGCTCGATGCCGTTCATCACGGTAGCGGTTAGCAAGCCTTTTTTGAACCAGGTTTTAAAGTTGCGCGATTGGTGCAGCTCGGTGTGCAACCAGCTCTTTTCAAAAGCTGCAGGGTAGGCGCTCAGCTCGTCGGCCGAGCGACCCGCTGCCATAGCCTCAAAAGCCGCTTGTGCCGCCAGCATGCCGGTTTTGATGGCGGCATGGCTGCCCTTGATGCGGCTGACATTGAGGTAGCCTGCGTCGCAGCCTACCAGCGCGCCACCAGGGAACACGGTTTTGGGCAGGCTCATCAAACCGCCTGCGGTGATAGCGCGTGCGCCGTAGCCCAGGCGCTTACCGGGTTTGATGCCTTTGGCAGCATCGCCTTCTAAATACCAGCGAATGTTAGGATGCAGCTTCCAGCGCTGGAACTCTTCAAACGGGCTGAGGTAGGGGTTGGCGTAGTCAAGCCCGGTAATGAAACCGAGGGAGACTTTGTTGTCCTCCATGTGGTACAAAAACGCGCCGCCATAGGTGTCGTTTTGCATCGGCCAGCCAGCGGTGTGCATGACAAAACCGGAACTGTGGCGGGCAGGGTCAATCTCCCACACTTCTTTGATGCCCAGGCCGTAGCTTTGCGGGTCTTTGCCGGCATCCAGCTTAAATTTCGCAATCAGTTGCTTGCCCAAATGGCCGCGCGCGCCTTCAGCAAAAATGGTGTACTTGCCATGCAGTTCCATGCCCAGCTGAAAGTCACCCGTAGGCTCACCTTCTTTGCTGATGCCCATGTTGCCAGTGGCTACGCCTTTGACGGCACCCTCGCCGTTATAGAGTATTTCAGCCGCAGTGAAGCCGGGGAATATTTCTACACCCAGCGCTTCTGCTTGCTGGCCTAGCCAGCGGGTCAGGTTACCTAAACTGATGATGTAGTTGCCATGGTTTTCAAAGCATGCCGGCAGCAAAAGGTTAGGCACCCTAAAAGAAGACTTTTCGCCCAGAAAAACCATGGCATCGTCCGTCACAGGCTGGTTAAGCGGCGCGCCAAGCTCTTTCCAGTTAGGGAAAAGCTCGGTCAGCGCAATCGGGTCCATGATGGCACCACTCAAAATATGCGCACCGGGTTCAGAGCCTTTTTCTAGCACTACGACCGACACTTCGGTGCCCTTAGCCGCTGCCAATTGCTTGAGGTGAATGGCACTGGCCAAGCCGCCGGGGCCGCCGCCTACCACCACCACGTCGTATTCCATGGCTTCACGCGGGCCATGTGCTTTTAAGATGTCATCGTGGGTCATGGTGGGCTCGGTGGATAATAGGCAAGTTGCATCTATTTTAGGGGCAGCAGTAGGGCGCGGGGCAAGCGCTTAGCCCTAAACACAGAATTTGAAGAGGACTCTCTAAATGGCATACGAAATCGATCTATCTGGCCGTGTGGCAATGGTCACCGGGGCTTCTAGCGGCCTGGGCGCGCAGTTTGCCAAAACTTTGGCCCAAGCCGGCGCAGCGGTGGTGCTGGCCAGCCGCCGGGTAGATAAGCTCAAAGACCTGTGTGCGGAGATTGAGGCCGAGGGAGGTGACGCACACGCTGTAGAGCTGGACGTCACTAATATCGACAGCATCAAAGCCGCTGTAGCCCATGCTGAGACCGAGGTGGGCAGTATTGATATTTTGATCAATAACTCGGGCGTGTCTACCACCCAGCGTATTGCCGATGTGAAAGAAGATGATTATGATTTCGTCTTCAACACCAATACCAAGGGCGCATTTTTTGTAGCCCAAGAGGTGGGCAAGCGCATGTTGGCCCGCGCCAAAGGCCAAGCACCAGGCAGTTATACCGGCGGGCGGATTGTCAATATTGCCTCAATGGCCGGGCTTAAAGTGCTGCCGCAAATTGGCGTGTACTGCATGAGCAAAGCAGCGGTAGTGCACATGACCAAAGCCATGGCGGTAGAGTGGGGCAAGTACGGCATTAACGTGAACGCTATTTGCCCAGGCTATATCGACACCGAGATTAACCACCACCACTGGCAAACCGAGCAAGGCCAAAAACTGGTGCAAATGCTTCCGCGCAAACGGATTGGCACGCCTGCAGACTTGGACGCGCTGTTGGTCATGCTGTGCAGCGACCAAAGCCATTTTATCAACGGTGCCATCATTGCCGCCGATGACGGGTTTGGTGTGTAAAACCAGGCTGCAAGCAGGCGTGCCAAAGCGGGAGTGACCATGTGTTAACCGGTATTTTGGCGGGCTTGGCCGCCGGTGCGCTGTGGGGGGTGGTGTTTGTAGTGCCGCGCATGGCCAGTGGTTGGGGTGCGGTGGACCTCACCGCTGGCCGGTTTATGGCCTACGGCGCGTTTTCTGTGCTGCTTATGCTGCTGCTACGCCAAGCTTTGCCTACCCTGCGCCAAGCGGCGGCGGCGCTGGCCATGAGCGTGCTAGGTTTTACGGGCTACTACTTGCTGTTGGTCTACGGTATACAAGGCGCGGGCACCGAAGTGCCCACGCTGATTATTGGCACTATTCCTATCTGGATGATGCTCCTAGGCAAGCCTGCCCGGCTGCGCTGGGCGCATCTGGTGCCCGGCTTGCTATTGACCCTGCTGGGGCTTGCGCTGATGGTGCAGGCTTCTTTTCGCGCTGCGGTAGTTACCCAGGCTGATGCGCCGGTGGGGCAGGGTTTTTGGTGGGGAGTGGCTTATTCTGTTGCCGCTATGGCCTTATGGACAGCCTTTGGGTTGTTGAATGCGGCATGGCTAAAAAAGCACCCTGGCGTGAGCGCCACACGATGGGCCAACTGGCTGGGGGTGGCCACAGGGCTGGGAGCGCTGGCTTTGTGGCTGCTTGCGGGCTCTGATGCAAAAGTGCTGATCGCCCAAGAAAATGCTGCAGTAGTAGCTATTCTTTGCATAGCGTCTGGCATCGGGTCTGCGTGGCTGGCAACTTACCTGTGGAACATGGCCAGCCAACGTTTACCAGCCAGCCTGTGCGGGCAGCTGATAGTGAGTGAGACAATTTTTGCACTGGTGTATTCGTTTCTGTGGGACGGTCACTGGCCTAGCAGCTTGCAGCTGGTGGCCTGTCTCCTGTTTGCCTGCGGCATACTTGCCAGTATTCGTGCGCACCGATAAATTGCTATTATGGAAATCATTATTCCTGATGGTAATAAGCTCGTCTGCGAGATGACCATTCCTATCCGCTGAGGCGACATGGACGCGATGGGGCATTTGAACAATGGCAGCTACTTTCGCTATTTAGAGACCATTCGCATCGACTAGATGTACAGCATAGACGCGGTGCCCGACCCGCTGGGCGAAGGCCCGATCATCGTGAATGCGTTTTGCAATTTTTACCACCATTTGGGTGAACTTCATAGCCCAGAAAGCGGTAGCTTTGCCGCCGTGGATGCTGGCGCTGGTGAGTTGATTTTTACTTTGAAGTGACTGCTTTGCGGTGCGCCGGGAAGTGAGATTTTTAGCGTTTTAGGCCTATCGCCCAAGGAAATTCTGAATTAGTAGCTATTAAATATATAGTACGCGTTCTGCACTACTGAGAAATTTTGCGCGCCTCTTCAATTTGGTATTCAAAATACTTTTGAAAACTGAACACAATGCTGCTCATCAGGCTGGTAGCCCCAACCAGCAGGGCGAACACGATGGCACCGATGGTGAGCCAGTGGGTTTGGCCTGGGGCCGCTTCTGGCGCCAAGCTTGCGTTGAATTTAGCGTTCCATTTTTCGGGCGTCATAAGCCCGTACACGATGGCGGTGAGCGCGCAGGCAGCGATGGTAAAGCCCAGCAGCGGAATCAGCACCCAGCTGAGCGGATCGTCTTGGCCTAGCTGGTCTACGCGCTGTATGCCGTACAAACCCAGCGCGGTAGGAATAGGCAGCAGCCAGCCTAGCATGTCGCCCAACCCGTGCAAATAAAAACGGTGCATACCCAGCGGCCCCAGGGTAAAGGCCAACCAAGCAGCGAGGGTTTTGTTTTTTATCATGCGCCCGATGATAGGCTTATTCAGCAGGCGTGCTGTCCCCTAAGCCCAATGTTTTCTCCATCAGCACAATGTCGCGCCATTGGCCAAATTTCCAGCCGCAAGACTTAACAATGCCAATCTGCGCAAACCCGCAGGCGCGGTGTACGCCGATAGAGCCTGCGTTGGCCGAGTCGCCAATCACCGCCATCGATTTGCGGATGCCGCCGCGCTCTAGCTGGGCCAGCAGCTCGGTGAGCAGCAGCTTGCCCAGGCCTTGGCCGCTGGTGCCGTCCTGCATATAAATGGAGTCTTCGACGCTAAACCGGTAGGCTGGGCGCGGTTTAAACCAGTTAGCGTAGGCAAAACCTTGGATTTTGCCTTCTTGCTCTAGCACCAGGTAGGGCAGGCTTTTGCCCAGCACGTCAGCGCGGCGGGCGGTAATCTCCGCCGCGCTGGGCGGGTCGGTCTCAAAAGTGCCTGTGCCGTGCAGCACATGGTGGGCGTAAATGGCCTGGATGGCGGGAATGTCAGCCACTTGGCTAGGGCGAATCAGCGTCATAAATCTAAAGATGGTCAGTTTGGTAGGTTCAGGGCTATAATAGTAGGCTTTGCAGCGTGTCGCTGGCCGGGTGGCTATGTCGCGTGTCTCAAACGCAGCAAAAACTTTTCACTCCACCCGAAGGAATCCATTATGGTCGTCATTCGACTCTCACGCGGCGGCGCAAAAGCCCGTCCGTTTTATAACATTGTGGTCGCTGACAAGCGCACACGCCGTGACGGTAATTTTATCGAGCGCCTAGGCTTTTACAACCCTATCGCTATCGAAGGCGAAGAAGGTTTGCGCATTGCACAAGACCGCTTGACTTACTGGAAAAGTGTCGGCGCACAAGCATCACCTACCGTTGAGCGTTTGATCGCCCAACTGGCCGCCAAAACCAAGACTGCCCCCGTAGCTGCTTAACAGCAACAGCCAAGTAGCTTTATTGCGTAGCCTTCCTGCTTAACAGTCTGGTGCGCTCTGAAATGCTTGGTTGCCTAGAACCTGCAGACTTGCCTGCAGATGCTGTTGAAGTAGGGCGTATTGCTGATGCCTGGGGTATCAAAGGCTTTTTCAAAGTCATCCCCTACAGCGCCCCACCCGAGGCGCTTTTTTCGTCTAAGCGCTGGTACTTGCTGCCGCCCGAGCCCCGGCCTGGTGTGGCGGCCAAAGCCAAAGAAGCTGTCTTTACCGGTTGCCAGCTGCTTAAAGTGCGCAGCGCCAAAGAACACTCTGACACCGTGGTGGTGCAAGCCGATGGGGTTGATGATCGCAACACCGCTGAGCTGCTGCGTGGGGTGCGTATTTTTGTGGCCCGTACGTCGTTTCCTACTGCGGGCAAAGACGAATTTTATTGGGTGGATTTGCTGGGCTTGGCGGTGGTTAACCGCGAAGGTGTCAGCATCGGCACTGTTAAAGATTTAATCTCCACCGGCCCGCAAACCGTCATCGTGATTGAGGCCGACATAGAAGGCAAAAAAGTAGAAACATTGATACCTTTTGTCGCGGTCTATGTAGACGACGTAAACCTGGCTGACAAGCGCATCACGGTAGACTGGCAGTTGGACTATCTGGACTGAGAACACACGCATTAGACTCACTGCCGTTATGCATTTCGCGCCGTAGTAAGAAGATCGAAGCCGCTATGCGTTTCGCCCGTAGTAAGATCGAAGCTGTTATGCGTTTCGATGTCATCACCATTTTTCCTGAGCTGTTTGCGCCCTTTATGCACACGGGCATTAACCGCCGCGCGTTTGCATCGCCTGCTGACGGCCCCGCTCTGGTGGAGGTGCGTTTTACCAACCCGCGTGACCATGCCGACGGCAACTACCGCCGCACCGACGACAGGCCTTTTGGTGGTGGCCCCGGCATGGTCATGATGGCCGAGCCCTTGGCCCGCTGTGTAGAAGTGATTCAAGCCGAGCGGCAAGACCACTGCCCTGTGCTGCTGTTCTCGCCTATTGGCAGCCCATTGAACCACGCCCAAGTACAGCACTGGTCTGACAGCCAAGGCGCTGTGCTGGTCTGCGGCCGCTACGAAGGCCTGGACCAGCGTTTTATTGACCAGTTTGTCACCCACCAAGTCAGCCTAGGCGACTTTGTGCTGTCGGGCGGCGAGGTGGCTGCGCTGGCCTTGCTAGATGCTGTGGCGCGGCTGCAGCCCGGTGTGCTGGGCGATGCTGACAGCCATGCCCAAGACAGTTTTAACCCCGCGCTAGGTGGTTTGCTGGACTGCGACCACTACACCCGGCCTGAGGTTTGGCGCGGTCTGGGCGTGCCACCCGTCCTCTTGTCAGGGCACCATTTGCAGATTGACCACTGGCGCACAGCGCAGCGCAAGGCACTGACCCAAAAATTACGCCCTGATTTGCTTTAGCCTACGGGGCCCGCTGAACTAGCTTCAGCATCAGGCAGGCCCACCGTGTTAATGGCCTGCCATGGCACGGGCACAGCGCATTTTTTGCCCGCCAATCTAGCATGGTCACTGCACAGGTGCTAGACTCAGCTTACATATTAAAAGCGTTTTAACCCATGCGAGTCCTTGCTACTTTGCGCCGATACCTAGCCGCTGCCAACCTAGTAGCTTGCATGCGGGTGGCGCTGGTGCTACCCGTGCTGCTGCTGAGCCTGGTTGCACACGACACGGCAGCCCAAGGCAGACCCGCCGCAGGCTCTGCAGCCAGAGCGGGGCTGGGGCTGGCTGTAAGCGACGAGGGCTACAAAGGCCTTGGATTCAAAACCATGCTGCTGCCGGGTTTGCAGGTGCAAACACCGCGTTTTTCTTTGCGCGGTACCAGCGCTGAATACACAGTAACCGACCCCTCAAACGCTGATTTTTCTGTTAATTTGCGGGTCGACGCGCTTTTGCAGGGCTACAAAGCCTCTGACGCGCCTATTTTTGCGGGCATGGCATCTCGCAAGCCCAGTGTGTTGCTGGGCCTTGGGGCCAAATTTTTAACCCCTGTAGGCCAGCTGTGGCTAGAGACAGGGGCCGATGCCACAGGCAACAGCAAGGGCTTGCGCACCGAGGTAGGCCTAGGCTGGCGGATTGCCACCGACAGTGCGCTAGGTAAGTGGTCGCTTACGCCCTATGTAAGCGCCCAAAACAACAGTGCCAAATTGGTCAACTACTACTACGGGGTTACTGGGGCCGAGGCTGCTGCAGGTCGCCCCGCCTACAAAGTAGGCAGCGCAACCAACTTTAACATCGGTATGTCTGCCATGACCGACCTGACCCCCAGCCTCAGCTTGGTTTTAGGCGCACGCTACCGTGGCTACGGCGCGGCCATCCGGCAAAGCCCGCTGGTCGACAGTGGCGGTGGCTTTAGCGGTAATGCGTCTATTTTGTACCGCTTGTACTGAGCGGTGTCCTGAAATCCTGCCGGGCTTTGCCGCTTGGTGACCGAATTTGACCAAGCAGGCCTTGGCTTGCTATAATCGAAAGCTTTTCGATCCTCTACCCGCCGCGACACACCTGCGCATTCTATGCGTAGTTACAAGTGAAAAATGTCGCCCCTAGCGTAGCCGGCATGATCTAAAAACCCAAAGAGTATCTGTATGAACTTGATCGAAATTCTTGAAAAAGAAGAAATTACCCGCTTGGCCAAAGTGATCCCCGTGTTTGCTCCTGGCGATACCGTGATCGTGAACGTGAACGTGGTGGAAGGTACGCGCAAGCGCGTGCAGGCCTATGAAGGCGTGGTGATTGCCAAGCGCAACCGCGGCCTGAACAGCAGTTTTATTGTGCGCAAAATCTCTAGCGGCGAAGGCGTGGAGCGTACGTTTCAGCTGTACAGCCCATTGATCGCCAGCATCGAAGTCAAGCGCCGTGGCGATGTACGCCGTGCCAAGCTGTATTACCTGCGTGACCGCAGCGGTAAGTCAGCGCGTATTAAAGAAAAGCTCACACGCAACGCTAAAAACACCGCAGCCATTGCTGCAGCAGCAGTGGCCGCATAAAAGCAGCTACCGGCACACCAGCCGCTACCCCCCCCAAAAAAAACCGCCCAGGTGCAAACCGAGGCGGTTTTTGTTATTTACCGAGGAGGTTTTTGTTATTTACCGAGGCGGTTTTTCTTATTTATCGAAGCGTTTTCTTATTTGCCTAGGCAGTTCTCCTTTATGGCCTTCGTCCCTTTTTCTAAAATCCCGCATTTTGACCCGCGCACCGTGCCCATTACGGGCTTTGACGCGCATTTGCCTGCAGTCCCTTTGGAGATGCTTTCGGCACCTGCCTTGCGCGCGCGTTTCGCCCAGCCGCCCCAGTGGACCCCTGAGGTGCGCGAGGAACCCCGTTTTACTGACCGCAACCCAGCGCAAGCCGCCGTGCTCGTAGCCTTGGTAATGCGTGACGAGCCCACCTTGCTGCTTACCCAGCGCACCGCAGCGCTGGCCACCCACGCGGGCCAAATCGCCTTTGCCGGTGGCAAAGTAGACGCAACCGATGCCAATGCCGCCGCCGCCGCCCTGCGCGAGGCCTATGAGGAAATAGCCTTAGACGCTACGTACTGCGAAGTGCTGGGCAATTTGCCCACCTACACCACCGGCACCGCGTTTCATATTACCCCCGTGGTTGCGCTGGTGCAGCCGGGTTTTAGGCTGCAGGCCAACCCTGGCGAGGTCGCCGATATATTTGAAGTGCCCATGGCATTTTTAATGAACCCGGCCCACCATGCCAAGCACGCCATGGTGTGGCAAGAGGTGCAGCGCGAATGGTTCTCCATGCATTGGCGCGGCGCCGTAGATGCACCTGCCGACCGTTTTGTCTGGGGTGCTACAGCTGGCATGTTGCGTAACCTGTACCGCTTTTTAATCGCCTGAGTGCCGCATCTGCTCTGCCCCTGTCTATCATCTGGGCAGACTGTGGCTCACGCTGGGGCATGTAGCCATCTGCAAGGTCCATCGCCATGCAAAGAGCACGCTATGATGACCCTAATTTCTATGCAATATTCCTTATGAGCTTTTTTGCCATTCTTTTTGCCTTGCTGGTCGAGCAAATACGCCCACTGCCCCTGCACAACATGGTGTACATGAATGCGCGCAGCTGGGCGCGCACGGCCAGCAAAAAGCTTGACGCAGGCCAAACTCCGCATGGCTGGCTGGCCTGGAGCGCCGCAGTGCTGTTGCCTGCGGCGGCGGCATTGGCGTTGCACTGGGGTTTGATTTTGGCTTTTGGCTGGCCCGGGGTAGTGGCGGCGTTTGCCATGCATGCTGGGGTGCTGTACGTCACTTTGGGTTTTCGCCAGTTTAGCCACCACTTCACCACCATCCGCGATGCGCTGGAGGCCGGTGATGAGGATGCTGCCCGCAAAGGCCTGGCCGCCTGGAAGCAGATCGATGCCAGCGACCTGCCCAGGAGCGAAATTGTGCGCCACGTGATCGAGCATTCAGTGCTGGCCGCGCACCGCCATGTGTTTGGTGTGCTGGGCTGGTACGCGCTGCTGGCGGCGTTTGGTTTGGGCCCTTCGGGCGCAATTATTTACCGCATGAGCGAGTTTGCCAACCGCTACTACACACGCCACGGCGCGCACCACGGCGCACCGGCAAGCCGTTTGCATACCAGCCCCTCGCTGGTGGGTGCTGCCCGCCAGGCTTGGTTGGTGGTGGACTGGCTGCCCGCCCGCGTCACGTCGCTGGGCTTTGCAATTGTGGGCAACTTTGAAGAAGCTATCGACAGTTGGCGTAACTTTGCCCAGCGCCTGGCGCGCACGGGCATGCAAGACGGCATGAATGACAACGACGGCGTAATTTTGGCCGCCACCTCGGGTGCGCTCAATGTGCGTTTGGGCGGCGAGGCTCTCAAAGAAGTGTTCTCGCCTATGGCATCGCAGTCATTTCAGCTAGACGCTACATCCCCACTGGGCATGCGGCCTGCCCCCCCAGAGTCAACCACAGAAACCACACTGGGCCGCGAGCCTGCGGTAGCCCATCTGCGCAGCATTGTGGGGCTGGTGTGGCGTAGTGTGGTGCTGTGGATGCTGTTGTTGGCGCTGTTGTCGCTGGCGCGGTTGCTGGGTTAGGTTTTTTAAAGAAATTTAAGCGTTTTAGCCCTATCGCCCAAGTAAATACTACATAGTTAGCTATTGAATAAATAGTGCTTGCTAGCTAACCAAGGCTGAAGATAAGTCCTGCTCAGTAGGCAGGCGGTGCGCTCAGTTGGGCAAACAGCTCTCCGTACAACCGGTAGCGCCGTGCACAAATATCTTCTGCGCCAGGTACAGCTTCTACCGCTGCTATCACTCCGCAGCCCGGCTCGTGCAGGTGCGTGCAGTTGTAAAACTTGCAGTGGCCCAAATGCGCTGCGATGTCTGGCATCAGAGATGCTAAACCGGTCGGCTCAATATGGTGCAAACCAAATTCTTGAAACCCCGGGCTGTCGATCAGCGCAGTGCGGCGGTCTGCGTCTGCCCAGTACAAAGTGGTGCTGGTGGTGGTGTGCTTGCCAGAGTTCAAAGCTTGCGATATTTCGTTGGTAAGCACACGCGCACCGGGGGCCAGCAGGTTAATCAGCGTGCTTTTGCCGCTGCCGCTAGGGCCCAAAATGAGCGTAGTTTTGCCGTCTAACAGCTTCATCAAATGCGCTTTGTCACCATCGCTAGACAAGCGCAGACTTAAGGGCAGCACGCCGTAGTGCATGTGGCGGTAGGGTGCAAGGCGCTGCCAGGCCAGCTCAAAAGGTGCTGGCAAATCGCTTTTGTTCAGCGCAATGACAGGCTTTATTTTGGCTGCCTCGCAGGCAATCAAGGCGCGGGTAAGTTGGTGCTCTGAAAACTCGGGTTCAGCAGCGATCAAAATCAGCACCTGATCTAGGTTGGCGGCAAATTCTTTAGTGCGAATCTCGTCTTGGCGGTACAGCAGATTGCGCCGTGCGGTGACTTTTTCTACCGTACCTTCGTCTTCGCTGGGCAGCCACTGTACATGGTCTCCCACCACCACTTGGGATTTTTTGCCGCGCGGGTGGCACAGCGTGCGCGTGCCGTCGGGCGACTCCACCATGCAGTGGCGGCCAAAACTGGCCACCACCAGGCCTTTGTTTACGCTATTTTGCTGGCTCATCGAGGGGCAACCAACGCATCTACCTCAGCGGCGCATTCTATGTCGGTGACAGAGATGCCTTTGACATCGTGGGTGTTAAAACGCACCACGCACTTGCCATAGTGCACAGCCAGGTCAGGGTGATGGTTGTGCCGCTCGGCCACAAAGGCAACCGCGTTGACAAAGCTGATGGTTTCCAGGTAATTGGTAAAGCTGAAGGTTTTTTGGATGGCAAGGCTGGCACCGTCGCCGTCCAGCGTCCAGCCGGGTGCACTGGCCAGCTTGGTGATGATGGCGGTGGCCGAAAGGGCCGTGCGCCGTGCTGTTGACCAGTCTTTTTTAGCGAGCATGGGTTCTATCCACCCATCCTGGCCAGTCGCTCTGAAGCGGGTGGGTGCGAGTAGTAAAACTTTACAAACAGCGGGTCGGGCGTGAGGGTTGAGGCATTGTCTTCGTACAGTTTGAGCAGCGCATTTTTCAGGTCTGTGCCATTGGTTTGCGCCACGGCGTAGGCATCGGCTTCAAACTCGTGCTTGCGCGAGAATTGCGCAAAGATGGGTGAAATAAAAACTGTAAACACGGGCACGGCCATCATAAACAGCAGCAGCGCCAGCGCGTCGTTAGGCCCGTTGGGAATGGGCCGCACCGACAACCCTAAGTAAAACCACACCTGCTGGCCCAGATACCCTAGCAGTGCAAAGCCAGCCAGGCTCATGGCAAACATGGACACAATGCGTTTAATGATGTGCTTGTGCTTAAAGTGGCCCAGCTCGTGGGCTAGCACCGCATCTACCTCGCCAGGGTTAAGCTGTTTGAGCAAGGTGTCAAAAAATACCACGCGTTTGCTGGCCCCAAAGCCGGTGAAATACGCGTTGGCATGCGCACTGCGCTTGCTGCCGTCCATCACAAACAGGCCTTTGGCCGCAAACCCACAGCGCTGCATCAGTGCGGTAACGCGGGTTTTTAAAGCTTCATCGTCAAGGGGTTTAAACTTATTAAACAGCGGCGCAATCAGCGTGGGGTAGATCACCAGCAGCAGCAAATTGAACGCCATCCAAAAAGCCCATGCATACAGCCACCACAGGCTGCCCATGGCACCCATGAGCCACAAAATCAGCGCGGCAATAGGCAAGCCAATGAGCACACCAATCACAGACGACTTGGCCAAGTCGCCCAGCCACAGCTGCCAGGTCATTTTGTTAAAGCCAAAGCGCTCTTCCACCACAAAGGTTTGGTAAAGGGTAAAAGGCAGGTCAATTACGCTGCCAATCAGCACAAAGCTGCCCAGCAGCGCCAACTGCTGCCACATGCCTGGCCCCATGCGTGCCAACAGGGCTTGGTTAAGCCAGTCTAGTCCACCCAGTAAGGTCCAGGCCAGCAGCACGGCGGTGCCAAAGCTAAGTTCTAGCAAGCCAAGGCGTGATTTGGTGATGGTGTAGTCAGCCGCTTTTTGGTGCGCAGCCAGGGTAATGCGGTCAGCAAAAGCGGCAGGTACCGCAGCGCGGTGCTGGGCTACATGGCGCATTTGGCGGGTGGCCAGCCACATTTTGAGCAGCACGCCCGCTACCAAAGCAGCGGCAAAAGCAATCGTAAATACAAATGGGGTCATGTTGTGATTTTAGGCGCTGGCGCTAAACCTGCTGCGGGATAGGTGAAAATGCAGCTTATGACTCTAAAAACCACTCTAGCACCCAGCCTGCTGCTCAAACGTTCTGACCAAAACTTGGTTTGGCTTGACTGCGAGATGACGGGCCTAGACCCTAAAGAGAACCGCTTGATTGAGATTGCCGTGGTGGTGACCAACGCCGACCTGAGCGTGCGCATAGAGGGCCCAGAGATTGCAATTTACCAAAGTGAGCTTCAATTGGCCAAAATGGACAAATGGAACCGCACTACGCATGGCAACAGCGGCTTGACCGAGAAGGTGCGGGCCAGCAAAATTAGAACTGCGCAGGCCCAGCAGCAAGTATTGGACTTTCTGAAAGTGTATGTGCCTGCGGGTAAGTCGCCGTTATGTGGCAACACGATTGGCCAAGACCGCAAATTTTTAGACCGTTACATGCCCAAGTTGGAGGCGTTTTTTCATTACCGCAATTTGGATGTGAGCACCCTGAAAGAGCTGGCCAAGCGCTGGTCGCCTTTGGTCTACAAGGGGTTCAAGAAGAAGCAAAAGCACACGGCTATGGCGGATGTGCATGAGTCGATTGAGGAGCTGGTGTACTACCGGGAGCATTTTTTGAAGTAGCGTTTTAGCCCTATCGCCCAAGGAAATGCTTGATACGAAGCTATACATTCAATAGTAACTAGATTGCAGAAAAGACAACGCTTTACACAATTTCCAGATTGTCAATCAACCGCGTAGTGCCCAGTTTTGCTGCGCCCAATACCACCAGCGGCGCAGAATTATCAGGTTGTGGTACCTGAAGGTCAGTTTGCCTGCGAATGGTGAGATAGTCAGGCTGCCAACCGCGCGCAGCCAAGGCGCTTTGGCTGCGCGCTGCCAGTGCGTCGTAGTCAGTATGGCCTTCCTTTACCTGCGCCGCCAACGACTTGAGCGCAAGCGACAACTGCACCGCTTCAGCCCGCTCGGTGGGGCTTAAAAACCCGTTACGAGAGCTTAATGCCAAGCCGTCGTCTGCCCGCAAGGTGTCTAACGCCAGCATCTCTACCGGCATGGCAAACTGGCGCACCATGTGGCGCAGCACCATGTTTTGTTGGTAGTCTTTTTTGCCGAAAACGGCCACTGCAGGCTGCACACACTGGAACAGCTTCATCACCACTGTGCTAACGCCAACAAAAAAACCAGGGCGAAACTGGCCTTCTAAAATATCAGCCAACCCAGCGGGGGGGTGCACTTTGTACGTTTGGGGTTCGGGGTAGAGCGCAGCTTCGTTGGGAGCAAACAGCACATCGCAGCCAGCGGCTTGCAGCTGGGCGCAGTCGCTGTCCCAGGTGCGGGGGTATTTATCAAAGTCTTCGTGCGGTAAAAACTGCAAGCGGTTAACAAAGATGCTGGCCACAGTGGTGTCCACGGCGGTGCTGCCGCTGTGAGTTTGGCCCTTAGTTTGGCCCACGGTTTTGCACCGGTTAGCGCGGTGCAGCAAAGCAATGTGGCCAGCGTGCAGATTGCCCATGGTGGGCACGAAGGCGCTGCGTTTGCCTGCGAGGGTGCTGCGCAGTTCGTCAATAGTGTGGCAAATTTTCATGCGGTAGGCAGGGTTTAGAAAACGTGATTTAAAATACAGCGGGTAAAAATGCGCAAAAATGTGCAGCAAACCAGGGGCTATTTAAGCCCCCCGTCAGCCCTATCGCTGCGTTACCAAGCGTGCACCGCATTGTCTGGAAATGTGCCAGCTTTTACCGCGTTGACATAGGCTGCAAAGGCATCTTTCACATTGCCGGTATCTTGCATAAAGTTATGCACAAACTTGGGCATTTTGCCCAGGTTAATGCCCAGCATGTCGTGCAGCACCAGCACTTGGCCTGCACAGCCGTTGCCAGCGCCAATGCCAATGGTGTGGCAGTGTCGAAGCTCTTCGGTCAATGTGGTGGCCAGCGTGTGCGGCACCATTTCTAGCACCACCATGGCTGCGCCTGCGTCTTGCAGCTCATGCGCATGCTTTTTCAGGCTGCTTGCGGCCTCTTCGGTCTTGCCCTGCACGCGGTAGCCGCCCAGGGCGTGTACGGTTTGCGGGGTCAGGCCCAGGTGTGCGCACACGGGTATGCCGCGCTCGACCAAAAATCGCACAATTTCTGCCGTCCAGCCGCCGCCTTCTAGCTTGACCATGTGGGCCCCGGCTTGCATCAGCACGCTGGCGCTGCGCAGGGCTTGCTCGCGGCTTTCGTGGTAGCTGCCAAAGGGCAAGTCACCGATCAGCCAAGCAGTGCCTTGGCCATTGGCCGACATGCGCTGCAAACCGCGCGAGACCGACTCTACATGGTAGCGCATGGTCTCTAGGCTGACCCCTGTGGTGCTAGACAAGCCTTGGCACACCATACCTAGCGAATCACCTACCAAAATGCATTCCACACCGGCCGCGTCAGCTACGCTGGCAAAGGTGGCATCGTAGGCAGTCAGCATGGTAATTTTTTCACCACGCTCGCGCAGTTCGCGCAGGCGCGGCAGGCTGACGGGTTTGCGCGGTGCCTGGGGCGTGAGCTTGCCTGCACCATACACGGCGGTTTGCTCGCTGCTGGGCTGCTGGCTGGCGGGGTTGGTAGCGGTGGTGGTCATTTCACTTCCCTTCATTATTCTGCGCGCAGTCTAACAAGAATTTTCTTTGCGTTGCAGCAATTTGCTGATGCTGTGCCAGCGAATGCTAGCGTATTCCATGGTAATGGTTAGTACTTATAAGTAGTTACACCATTTATTTTCTGAATCATTGCATGTTTGGATTCAATTTGATTTTTCAACACACTGCGCGCAATACTCTGCACGCTGCGGCGGTGTATGTAAAGGCTTCAGCACATTTTTAATAACTACAGGAGACATGCATGTCAGGATTTTTAGACAAAGAACGCATCATCGCAGGGCCCGGTTTTAACCGTTGGCTGGTACCGCCCGCCGCACTGGCCATTCACCTGTGTATAGGCATGGCCTATGGCTTTTCGGTATTTTGGCTGCCGTTGTCCAAAGCATTGGGCATCAAAGAAGCTATTAAATGTGGCCCAGATGTAGGCTTTTTTGCTGAGCTGTTCACCAGCACGTGCGACTGGAAAATTTCCACCTTGGGCTGGATGTACACCATGTTCTTTGTTATTTTGGGCTCGTCGGCTGCCATTTGGGGCGGCTGGCTAGAGCGCGCGGGCCCTCGCAAAGCGGGCGTGGTGTCGGCTTCCTGCTGGTGCGGCGGTATGTTGATTTCAGCCTTGGGTATTTACACCCACCAGTTTTGGCTGATGATTTTGGGCTCCGGTGTGATCGGCGGTATTGGTCTGGGCTTAGGCTACATCTCGCCCGTATCTACACTGATCAAGTGGTTCCCTGACCGTCGCGGCATGGCTACCGGCATGGCCATCATGGGCTTTGGCGGGGGCGCAATGATTGGTTCCCCCTTGGCGGCTGAGCTGATGAAAAACTTTGCCACCCCTACCGACGTGGGCGTGATGCAAACCTTTGTTGTCATGGCATTGATTTACTTTGTGTTCATGATGGCCGGTGCCCTAGGCTACCGCGTGCCGCCTACCGGCTGGAAGCCCGCAGGCTGGACACCACCGGCAGCGCAGGTTAACAATGTCATGATCACGCAAAAACACGTGCATGTGAAAAAAGTATGGGGCATTCCACAGTTTTGGCTGATCTGGATGGTGCTGTGCATGAACGTGAGCGCGGGCATTGGCGTGATCGGTATGGCATCGCCCATGCTGCAAGAAGTGTTTGGTGGTGGTTTGATCGGTGTGGCCAAAAAGTTTGGCGAACTCGACAAAGCACAACTGGCCGCTATTGCTGGTGCTGCTGCAGGCTTTACCGCGCTGCTCAGCTTGTTTAATATTGGTGGCCGCTTCTTCTGGGCCAGCTTGTCCGACAAATTGGGCCGCAAGGTAACCTACGTGGTCTTCTTTGTACTAGGTGCAGCCTTGTACTTCTCGGTGCCGTCTAGTGCCCGCGCTGGCAGTATTGTTTTGTTTGTCGCCGCCTTTTGCGTAATTTTAAGTATGTACGGTGGTGGTTTTGCAACAGTGCCTGCTTATTTGGCTGACTTGTTTGGCACCCAGATGGTGGGCGCTATCCATGGCCGTTTGCTCACTGCCTGGGCCACTGCCGGTATTTTAGGCCCTGTAGTGGTGAACTACATGCGCGAATACCAGCTGGGCTTGGGTATTCCGCGCGAGCAGGTGTATAACCAAACCATGTATATCTTGACCGGTATGCTGGTGGTCGGTTTGGTTTGCAATTTGCTGGTCAAGCCTGTGGCAGACAAATGGTTTATGACTGACAGCGAGCTGGCTGAAGAACGCCGCTTGGCACATGACAAGGCAGCAGCCTCTGAAGTGGGCTCAGGCTCTGGCGTGGGCGGCGCTGTTAACCCGGCGTTTGTCTACTTGGCTTGGGCGGCAGTGGGTATTCCATTAGCCTGGGGCGTGTACCGCACCTTGCTGAGCGTGTCTAAGTTTTTGAACTAAATTGATCAATTCAAACTAAAGCCACAAGTTAATTTTTACAGCTAACTTCAAGTCCTATGCCGCCCTCGAGGCGGCATAGGCACTCACCATGAACCATCCTCGCCCCTCCACTGAAATTCAAGCTGTAGCCATCGCCACGCTAGACGACATGCGCCAGCGCATTCGCCAAAAAAGCAAGCTCAAAGGCCGGCAAGCTGACGATACATCGTTGGATGAAGTGCGCGCTTTGCTAGGCGCAAAGCCCGAGGGCGGGTATCGACGTGACCTGCTGATAGAGCAGCTTCACAAATTGAATGATACCTACCGTGGTTTGCACGACCGGCACCTGGTTGCGCTGGCCAAAGAGATGAACATCCCCATGGCCGAGGTGTACGAGGTGGCCACTTTTTACCACCACTTTGACGTAGTGCGAGGTGACGACACTGCCGCTGCCATTACCGTACGTGTGTGTGACGGCCTGTCGTGCGAGCTGGCGGGTGCACAAGACTTGCTAGTGCGCTTGCCAGCGATTTTAGGTAACGATAATGTGCGCGTTATCCCTGCACCCTGCATTGGCCGTTGCGAAACCGCACCTGCTGTAGCTGTACACCAAACCGTAGTGCTGCAAGCCACTTCAAATACAGTAAAAAATGAATTTTTAAAGCAAAAAGTGGCTATGGCCCAAGGAAATGCTGAACAAGCAGCTATTAATAAAGAAGCATGGCCTAGCTACACAAACTACGCCGCTTACCAAGCCAGCGGAGGTTATGCCCTAGCTGCTGCATTGGCCAATGGCACTGTGCTGGTCGAAACCGTGGTTAAAACGCTAGAAGACTCCGGCCTGCGCGGTCTGGGTGGCGCAGGCTTTCCCGCAGGACGCAAATGGCGCATTGTGCGCGATCAGCCTGCGCCTAAGCTGATGGCGATCAACATCGACGAAGGCGAGCCTGGTACTTTCAAAGACCGCACCTACCTGGAGCGCGACCCGCACCGCTTTTTGGAAGGCATGCTGGTGGCAGCCCAGGTTGTGGGCATCGACGCGGTCTACATTTATTTGCGTGATGAATACCACGACTGCCGCAACCTGCTTGCGCAAGAACTTGCTGCACTCCAAGCCAATCCACCGTTCAAGCTGCCCTTGATAGAGCTACGCCGTGGCGCTGGTGCCTACATTTGCGGTGAAGAGTCCGCCATGATTGAAAGCATCGAAGGCAAACGTGGCGAGCCGCGCATGCGCCCGCCCTACATTGCGCAGGTTGGCTTGTTTGGCCGCCCCACACTAGAGCACAACTTTGAAACGCTGCACTGGGTGCGTGAGCTGGTAGAGAAGGGAGCGGGCTGGTTTGCGTCCCAAGGCCGTAACGGCCGCCAGGGTTTGCGAAGTTTCAGTGTCAGCGGCCGGGTCAAAACCCCAGGTGTCAAGCTGGCCCCCGCAGGCATCACGGTGCAAGAGCTGATCGACGAATATTGCGGCGGCATGCTGGACGGCCACCATTTGTATGGCTATTTGCCGGGCGGTGCATCAGGCGGCATATTGCCTGCCAGCCTGAACCACATTCCGCTGGACTTTGACACGCTGCAGCCCTACGGTTGCTTTATCGGCAGTGCAGCAGTGATCGTGCTGAGCGACAAAGACAAAGCCCGTGACGCTGCGCTGAACATGATGCGATTTTTCAAGCACGAAAGCTGTGGCCAGTGCACGCCGTGCCGCGTGGGCACTGAGAAAGCGGCTAACTTGATGCAAGCCGCAGTGTGGGACAAAGCTACGCTAGACGACCTGAGCACCGTGATGGTGGACGCATCGATCTGCGGCTTAGGCCAAGCCGCACCCAACCCGCTGCTGTCTGTTTTTAAATATTTCCCCCATGAAGTAACACAAGGAGCAGCAGCATGAGCGGCCGCGACATCATCAGCTTTAATTTGAACGGCACCACCTGCGACGCGGTTGTAGGTGAGACCATTTTGCAAGCCGCCAAACGCAGCGGCGTGGACATACCCCACCTGTGCTACAAAGACGGCTACCGCGCCGATGGCAACTGCCGTGCCTGCGTGGTCGAGATCAAAGGCGAACGTACATTAGCCCCCAGCTGCTGCCGCGCCCCCACGGTGGGCATGGACGTACAAACCTATAGTGACCGCGCCCTGAAAAGCCAAAAGATGGTGGTAGAAATGCTGCTGTCCGACATGCCCGATGTGGGCTACAAATGGAACGATGCTGGCCAAGACAAGCCCAACCCTAACGCAGGCCAGCATGGCGAACTCAGCCTGTGGGCCGACAAGCTGGATGTGCAAGTACGCCCCGAATTGCGCGCCGTACGCCGCGAGCAACCTAAGGCCGACTTATCGCACCCTGCCATGGACGTCAACCTAGACGCGTGCATCCAGTGCAACCGTTGTGTACGTGCCTGCCGCGAAGAGCAGGTCAACGATGTCATTGGCTACGCCCACAGCGGCGCGCACAGTGCCATTGTTTTCGATATTGAAGACAGCATGGGTGACAGTACCTGCGTGGCCTGCGGCGAATGCGTGCAAGCCTGCCC
>JAYSRE010000179.1:0-8328 GCA_043721235.1 Polaromonas sp.
CAGCGCAATGATGTGCGCCACCACCAGGCCCAGCAACACCAGCGGCATGCGATCACGTGGAAGCTGAAGAAGCGGTTCAGCGTGGCATCAGACACCACGTAGTCGCCACGAATCAGCAGCGCCAGATCGGGGCCGATGAAGGGCACGGCCTGGAACAGGTTCACGATCACCTGGGCGCCCCAGTACGACATCTGGCCCCAGGGCAGCAAGTAGCCCATGAAGGCCTCGGCCATCAAGCACAAGAAAATACCGCAGCCAAAAATCCAAATAAGCTCACGCGGCTTGCGGTAGCTGCCGTACATGAGCCCACGGAACATGTGCAAGTACACCACTACGAAGAAGGCGGAGGCCCCTGTGGAATGCATATAACGCACCAGCCAGCCCCACGGCACATCGCGCATGATGTACTCCACCGAGGCAAACGCCAGCGCAGCATCAGGTTTGTAGTGCATGACCAAGAAAATACCGGTGACTATTTGAATCACCAACACCAGCATGGCCAGAGCACCAAAAATATACCAAATATTAAAGTTCTTTGGTGCGTAGTACTCGCTCAGGTGCTCTTTGTAAAGCTTGCTTGCGGGGAAGCGATTGTCTACCCAGTTAAGCAGCTTTTCAGGCGCGCTTGCGTTAGGAGATATTTCAATCATGTCAGCCATTTGTGTTGCCTCAATATAAAACTACGGGAGTGGACAGTGCTTGCAGGTGGGTTGGAATACCCAACCCCACAAGCCAGTTCCGCAGGTTTAAGCTTTCGTGTCTTCGCCAATGATAAGTCTGGTGTCGCTCATGTACATGTGCGGGGGCACTTCTAGGTTATCGGGTGCAGGTTTGTTTTTGTAAACGCGGCCCGCCAGGTCAAAAGTAGAGCCGTGGCAAGGGCATAAAAAACCGCCTTGCCAGTCGTCAGGCAATGAAGGCTGGGCACCGGCTACAAATTTATCGGACGGCGAGCAGCCCAAGTGGGAGCAAATACCCACACCAACAAAGATCTCTGGCTTGATGGAGCGGCCTTCGTTGCGGGCATATTTGGGCGTCAGCTCATCAGGGTTACGCTTGGATTCGGGGTCGGCCATTTGGGGGTCTAGTTTTTTCAAACCAGCCAGCTGCTCGGGCGAGCGCTTCATGATCCAAACAGGCTTGCCGCGCCATTCAACGGTCATTTTTTCGCCTACTTTCAGGGCAGAAATATCGACTTCTACAGCTGCGCCAGCGGCTTTAGCCCGCTCTGACGGGCTAAAACTGCTTACAAATGGCACGGCGGTGGCGGCTACGCCTACCCCGCCTGCGGCGCAGGTCGTTACAAGCCAATTACGTTTGCTGTGGTCCACGTTACGCATGGAATTCCTCGGTTTTTCAGGTGCTTAGGGTCAACCCCAGATTGTAGCCCACCCACAGAGGCAAATTCAATGGTGTGGGTACAAGATGCCTTGCCACGGCAAACAGCGACCTTCTACCCGCACAGGAATGTGGCATCACCGCCATGTTTAACCGGGCATTCAGTGACAAAGTTACGCTTTTGCAATCTGTAACTTGACATAGTGATTTTAGTGGACATACTCCGGCCCTAGACGCATTTAACTGTACAGCTGCCAGCGTCGGCGGCATAACAACAGGAGTATTTCTATGGGCATGATGCAAGAGTTTAAAGATTTCGCCATGAAAGGCAACGTCATGGATTTGGCGGTAGGTGTCATCATCGGTGCCGCTTTTGGCAAAATTGTAGATTCCTTGGTCAAAGACATCATCATGCCTATCGTAGGTTTGGTGTTTGGCAACGTAGATTTTTCCAATATGTTTATTACTTTGGGCAAAATACCCGCAGATTTCAAAGGCTCAGCCACCTCCTTTGCCGACCTGAACAAAGCGGGTGTCAATGTATTGGGCTACGGTAACTTTATTACCATTTTAGTCAACTTTCTGATCTTGGCCGCTGTGATCTTTTTGCTGGTCAAGCAAATGAACAAGATGAAAAAGGCTGAGCCTGCAGCGCCAGCGCCTGCAACGCCAGAAGACATCGTGTTGCTGCGCGAGATTCGTGACAATCTAAAGAAGTAAGCCTCATTTAGTTATCTTTAAAGTTAGCCAAAGCAGCAGTACCCGCAAGGGTACTGCTGCTTTTTCCTTTACATCGCGCACTTGGGGATGTTCTTTTAAGCAGCTACCAGCAGTTTGGCTTGCCGCACCGACTCTATCAAGCTGCTGGCATCGGCCAGGCCTTTGCCTGCTATATCAAATGCGGTGCCGTGGTCAGGGCTGGTGCGCACCAGTGGCAGGCCCAGCGTGACGTTCACCCCTTTGTCTACGCCCAAATACTTGACCGGAATCAAGCCTTGGTCGTGGTACATGGCCACCACCACATCAAATTTGGCAAAACCTCGGGCCTGCATAAACACCGTATCGGGCGGCAGTGCGCCCATGGCATTGATGCCCTCGGCGCGCGCAGCGGCAACGGCCGGGTTAATTACCTCGATCTCTTCGCGGCCAAACAGCCCGCCCTCGCCTGCGTGCGGGTTGAGCCCCGCCACCGCGATGCTTGGGGCACGTCCTAGCGTTTTACCCAGTGATGCATGGGTGATGCGCAGGGTTTGCAACACACTGTCAAACGTCACCGCATCTATGGCTTGGCGCAGGCTGGTGTGGATGCTGACCAATACGGTGCGCAGCTGGTCGCTGGCCAGCATCATGCGCACAGGCACTTGCAGCACATTTTGGCCTGAATACGCCGCCGCTTCAGCCTGCAGCAGCTCGGTATGACCTGGGTAGGGCACACCCGCAGCGCCCCAAGCTTCTTTGTGGATGGGCGCGGTCACCAGCGCAGCCACCTCGCCGCGCAAAGCCGCCCGCGCCGCCCATTGCACACAGCGCATAGAAAATGTGCCTGCCAGGCTGCTCACCCGCCCCGTACTAAGGTGCGCAAGCAGCTGTGGTTTTGATAACCCGTCTAAGCCGCCCTCGTCTGCTAGCTGCAACACCGCCAGGCAGCGCGGCGGCACGCTAAGTGCCTGCGCGGGGCTGGTAACCCACGCCACCGGCAGCAGGCCACCCAGCTGCTGCGCTGTTACGCGCATCAGCGCTACATCGCCCACCAAAAAGCAGCCTTGCAGCACATCGGGCGCATCGCGAAAAGCTTTGGCCACGATTTCGGGGCCAATACCGGCGATGTCACCGGGGGTGATGGCGATGGGCAAAGGGAGGTGTGCGGTTAGTTTGGCAGACTGGAGCATCAAAACAAGACCCGATAAAAAAACAAGCAAGGGCTTCTAGTGGCTGCTAGCGTTTAAGCGCAGCAGACAGCTCCACCAAACGCACAAACTCAGCGCGGTGTCCATAGCTGTCGTTTCCACGTGCGCTGCGCGCCAGCGCCAGCACTTTGTCTAGGCTATAGTCACCTATTAAAGTGTTGCCGCGCAGCCACTGGCCCCAGGCCGCTACAGCTAAGGCAAAACGGGCATCCGTGTCTGCGCTGTCCAAACCAGGCATGCGGCTGGGCTTGGTAACGGGCTGCTCGATCAGTTTGCTGGTGGATTGGCCTGGGTCTTTGTAGCGCAGTTTGACCCAGGCCAATTCGGTGTTGGCAAAAGGACTGGCAGGGCTGGCAGCGCTAGCGGGGTTTTGGTAGCGCAGCGCGTCCACGTTCGGCTTGGCACCACTGGGCACTATTTCATACAGCGCTGTCACGCTGTGGCCTGCGCCAATGTCGACTGCGTCTACTTTGTCGTCATTGAACTGCTCGCGTGTGAGCGCACGCAGTTCGTAGCCCAGCAAGCGGTACTCCTGCACGTGCGCAGGGTTAAATTCCACCTGGATTTTCAGATCTTGCGCAATGGTTGCCAGGTTAGAGGTGAACTGGTTGACCAGCACTTTGTGCGCCTCTTGCAGCGAGTCTAGGTAGTGGTAGCTGCCGTCGCCCGCGTTGGCCATGGTTTTCATCAGGGCTTCGTTGTAGTTGGTGTCGCCTACGCCCAGCGTGGTGAGGCTAACCCCTTGATTGCGCTCGCCTTGCACCAAAGCTTTGAGTTCATCACGGTTGGTCACGCCGATGTTCATGTCACCATCGGTGGCCAGCAGCACGCGGTTAATGCCGCCTTGGATGAAAGACTGCTTGGCCTGAGCGTAGGCCATGCGGATACCGGCCTCACCATAAGTTCCACCAGAGGCAACCAGGCTGTCAATAGCGGCTTGAATCGTACCCTGCTGGTCGCCCGGCGTGGGGGGCAACACCAGCTTGGTGCCGTTAGCATAGCTCACCAGCGACACACGGTCTTTAGCGCGCAGCTGGGTAACCAGCAGCCTCAGAGACGACTTAACCAGTGGCAAGCGGTCTTGCGGCCCCATAGAGCCGGACACATCCACCAAAAACACCAAGTTGGCAGCTGGCAGTGTGGCTTTGGCAACGTCTTTGCCTTGGATGCCAATACGCAGAATGCTGCGCTCTGTGTTCCACGGCGAGGCTACCAGCTGGGTGTGCACGGCAAACGGGCGCTGATCTTCGGGCGCAGGCAGCGCATAGTTATAGCCAAAGTAGTTCACCAGCTCTTCTACACGCACCGCATCGCGCGGGGGCAATTGGCCCCGGTTGATGAAGCGGCGCACGTTGGCGTAGCTGCCAGTGTCGACATCGGCGCTGAAGGTAGACACTGGCACCTCGTTCACGCGCCGCCAGGGGGTGTCGGCAAACTTCGCGTACTGCGCGGTGCTGGCAACAGGTGGCGCTGGCTGTGCAGTGGGCAATGGCGCGAAAGTCAGCGGCGCAATCGCCCGCGCTAGGCCAGCGCTGGGTGCAAGTGCCACGGCAGGTGCTGGCATAGTTTGCGCAGTTTTTAGTGGCGTAGAGGATGTAATCTCTTGCGCACGGCCAGACCCAGGTTCGGGCGCTATGGTGGGCGCTGAAGTCATGCAACCTAGCAGAACTACAGCAGCGCTGGTAGCGGCTACTGCAGCCCGCAGACGGTGCCAGCGCAGCGGCATAAATAGTGAATTAAGCATAGGGGTACTTGGGGTAATTAGTAAGCATGTTTAACGGCTAGGCTGGATTGTCAATGTCAATGAAAGTATGCACCATCCCCAATTCATGTGAAATATGCGCCGCCACTGCAGGCGCACCGTAGCGCTCGCTGGCATGGTGGCCGCAGGCAATGTAGCCCACGCCCATCTCGCGTGCATAGTGCGCCTGGGGTTCAGAAATCTCGCCAGTGATGAACACATCAGCCCCGGCGGCGATGGCGGCTTCAAAGTAACTCTGCGCACCACCGGTGCACCACGCTATTTTTTTAATAGCTGTTTGTGCAGCATTTACTTGGGCAATAGGCCTATTTAGTGTATTTTTTATGTGCTCAGCCAGTGCCGCAAAGTTACCCTGGGTCGATGTACCCAGCCAGCCCAGGTCTTGCTCGCCAAAGCGGCTGCCCGCACCCTCTAGCGGGGTAAAGCCCAATACTTTGCCCAGCTGCGCGTTGTTGCCCAAGGTGGGGTGCGCGTCCAGCGGCAGGTGGTAGGCGTACAGGTTAATGTCGTGGGCCAGCAGCTTTTGCAGGCGCTGCTTCATCCAGCCCACCACGCGGCCGTCTTGGCCACGCCAAAACAGGCCGTGGTGCACAAAAATAGCGTCCGCGCCCTGGGCAACAGCCGCGTCGATCAGCGCCAGCGAGGCGGTAACACCGCTGACAATGCGCTTTACCTCAGGCTTGCCCTCCACCTGCAAGCCGTTAGGGCCATAATCTTTAAAGCGCTCGGGTTGCAAAAGCGCATCGAAAGCCCCAGTTAAAAGATCTCGAGTCATCATGGTGCGGTAAATCCATCAAAGTTGATTGAACATAAACTAAACACAAGTATGCGCAAAATTTGGCTCATTTTCTCCCAAGCTGTAACCGTGCTGCTGGCCGCCTGGTTTGTAGTGGCCACTTTAAAGCCTGACTTGCTTAACCGCAAGCCGCAGCTGGGCAGTGGCTTTGTACCTACGATGGAGGCACCTGCGGCCAGCACAGCGTCGCCAGTGGGCAGCTTTCGGGGTGCGGCGCAAAAGGCTTCTGCAGCGGTGGTGAGCATCAGCGTAAGCAAGGCTGCCGCCAAAAATCCTAACGAGAACGACCCTTGGTTTAAGTTCTTTTTTGGCGAACGCGGGCAAGAACCCCAAGGCGGTATGGGCAGCGGCGTGATAGTAAGCCCTAACGGCTATATTTTGACTAATAACCATGTAGTAGAAGGCAGCGACGAGATTGAGGTGACGCTGAACGACACCCGCCGCGCCAAAGCCAAGGTGATAGGCACCGACCCCGACAGCGACCTGGCGATTTTAAAAATTGACCTGGACAAACTGCCGGTGATTGTGCTGGGCAGCTCGGACGCGCTGCAGGTGGGCGACCAGGTGCTAGCCATAGGCAACCCGTTTGGCGTGGGCCAAACAGTCACCAGCGGCATTGTGAGTGCGCTGGGGCGCAACCAGCTGGGCATCAACACGTTTGAAAATTTTATCCAAACCGACGCGGCCATTAACCCTGGCAATTCGGGCGGGGCGCTGGTGGATGTGAACGGTAATTTACTGGGCATCAACACCGCCATTTACAGCCGCTCGGGGGGGTCTATGGGCATTGGCTTTGCCATCCCCGTGAGCACAGCCAAGCAGGTGATGGAAGGGATTGTGAAAGACGGCGTGGTGACGCGCGGCTGGATTGGCGTAGAGCCGCAGGAACTTACCCCAGAGCTGGCCGAAACTTTCAACCTCAAAATGGACAAAGACACCTCAGGCGGTGTGATCATTACCGGGGTGCTGCAAAACGGGCCAGCTGCCACAGCGGGCATTAAGCCGGGCGACGTGATTACCACCATTGCAGGCAAGAGCGTGCGCAGCGTGAGCGAGCTGCTAAGCAACGTAGCCGCCCTCAAACCCGGCAGCCCCGCCAAAATGACCGTGCAGCGCGCCGACAAGTCGTTGGAGCTGGATGTGTCCCCTGGCGTGCGGCCACGACCTAAGGCAGCGGCCGCACGCTAGGCCCGTGCGCCACAGCGCCACAGCGCCACAGCGCCACAGCGCCACAGCGCCACAGCACCACAGCACCACAGCACAACATGGTGACAGCAGATGGCACTGATTTTGTGCACAGCACGGCCGGAGCAAAGCGCACGGCGTTGGCAGCCCGAAGCGCCTACACAGCGCGCATCCACCGCGTAATCAACTACATTGATGCCCACCTGCCCGAGCCGCTGGACTTGGACACACTGGCGGGCGTGGCGCACTTTTCGCCTTTTCACTTTCACCGTATTTTTCAAGGCTTCACGGGTGAAACGCTGGCCGACTGCGTGCGCCGCCACCGGCTGGAAGCAGCCGCCCAGCGCCTGCTGCGCCAGCCCCCGCAAACGGCGCTGCGCATCGCACTGGAGACAGGTTTTGCCAGTGCAGAAGTGTTCAGCCGCAGCTTCAAGGCACACTTTGGCTGCACGCCCACCGCTTGGCGACGCGGGCACTGGAAGCTGTGGGCCGCGCAGCACGCTGGCCAACTGCGCAAGATTCGTCAAGACCAGCGCAAGGAATATCAAGACGCGGTGCTTGTGTTTCGCCAAGATAGTGACATCTGGCCCGCAAGCCAGACGCCACTCATCTTAGGATTTAACATGCACATCACCGTACAACAACTCCCCGCCGCCCGCGTCGCCTACCTGCGCCACACCGGCCCGTTTGGCCTGGGCGTATCGCGCACTTGGGAGCGGTTTGCCGCGTGGGCAGGTGCCCGCGGCCTGATGAACCCACGCCGCACCATGTGGGGCATCAGCCTGGACAACCCCAATGTGACTGCCCCTGCGCATTTGCGCTACGACTGCTGCATTGAAGTGGATACGCAGTTTCAGCCCGACGGCGAGATTGGTGTGCAAACCATCGCTAGCGGGCGGTTTGCCTGTCTGGCCTTTACGGGCACGCCCATGGCCATTGGCGATGCGTGGATGCATCTGTACGGCCAGTGGATGCCGTCCAGCGGCTACCAGCCCGCAGGCACAGCACCGCCTTATGAACTGTACACAAAAGACTTTTGTGTAGACCCCTCCACGGGCGCATTCAGTTGCTTGCTGTGCGCACCGGTAGAGCCTTTGTAATACGCCAACTCTACGCTGTTGCCATGGCCACACCGCATCAAAAGTGCGCAGGGCCAACAGGCAAGTCAGCGGGCTTGGACAAGTCTGATCGGGAATGGGCCATGATGATGATGCAGCCCGCTTTTGTCACAGACCAATCCATCGAACAAGCCATCGCTGATGTGAAGAAGAAGAAAAATCCAAGTGCTCTTGCCAAGCTGCGAACAGAACCACTATCTGAAGGCCGCTGTGCGCAAATTA
>JAYSRE010000180.1:0-24918 GCA_043721235.1 Polaromonas sp.
CCGCGCGGGGGTGCGCGCCAGCATTTTGCGCATACCGGGCATTTACGCGCAAGACCGCGATGGCGGCACGCCGCGCACGCGCCTGGGCAAGGGCACGCCCGTGCTGCAGGCCCAGGATGATGTGTACACCAACCATATCCATGCCAACGACCTGGCCCGCGCCTGCATAGCCGCTCTGTGGCGCGGCAAGCCGCAGCGGGTGGTGAATGTATGCGACCACAGCCAGCTGAAAATGGGCGACTACTTTGACCAAGCCGCCGACCTGTACGGCATGCACCGGCCCCCACGGGTGGCGCGCAACACCGCGCAAGACCAGCTGCCCCTGATGCTGCTGAGCTTTATGAGCGAGTCGCGCCGGCTGGTAAATACCCGCATGCTGGCTGAGCTTCGGGTGACACTGCAGTACCCCACCACGCTAGACGGTCTGCGCACAGACGCGCAATGGGCTGAAAATTCGCTAGAGGCGCGTCTCTAAAGAGCCCCAATTTGGCCTTTTTCCGGGTGAATACTGTGCTGCTTACGCAAGCGCCCTGCCATACTGGTAAGTAAATGCACAGCGCTGCCCATGGGCCAGCGTATTCCTACAGCAAGACTTTGGACACCTGGACATGTTTGACTATCTCATCATCGGCGGCGGCTCGGCTGGCAGCGTACTGGCCGGGCGCTTAAGCCAAGACCCTCACGTTAAAGTATGTTTGATTGAAGCAGGGCCTGTAGACACATCGGTGCTCATCCATTGCCCCGCAGGCTTGGCCGTTATGGCCCAACTGGGCGGCGGTAACTGGCGCTTTGAGACGACACCACAACCCGGCCTGAACGGCCGCAAAGGCTACCAACCGCGCGGCAAAGTACTCGGCGGCAGCAGCTCGATCAACGCCATGTGCTACATCCGTGGCCAAGCGCAAGACTACGACCATTGGGCCGCCCAGGGCAACCCCGGCTGGGCCTGGGCCGACCTGCTGCCCTACTTTAAAAGCTCAGAAACTAACGAACGCGCAGCCAGCGGAGACTTTGCACAGTGGCACGGCACCAGCGGGCCATTGAACGTGATGGATCTGCGCAGCCCCAACCGCTTTGGGCCTGACTTTATCGAAGCTGGCGTGCAAGCAGGCTACCCACGCAACAGCGACTTCAACGGTGCCACCCAAGAAGGCGTTGGCGTATACCAAGTTACCCACAAAAATGGCGAGCGCTGGAGTGCAGCCAAAGGCTACCTCACGCCGCACATGTCGCGCAGCAACCTGCACACCATTACCAGCGCTTTGACCACCAAAATCCTGTTTGAAGACAAACGCGCTGTAGGCGTGCGCTATACGCAAGGTGGTCAAACACACGAGGTGCGTGCCGCACGTGAAGTGCTGCTGTGCGCCGGTGCGCTACAAACTCCGCATCTGCTGATGCTCTCCGGTGTGGGCCCAGCAGACCAATTGCAAAAATATGGCATCCCCATAGTGCATGCCAGCACTGGCGTGGGCAAGCACCTGCATGACCATCCTGACATTGTGCAAGTGGTAGATGCCCCCAAGCTGACCGACTTGTTTGGCATTTCAGCTAAAGGCGGTTTGAATGCGCTGCGCGGCATTTTGCAGTGGCGCAAAGAGCGTGCCGGTATATTGACTACCAACTTTGCCGAGGCCGGTGGTTTTATCAAAAGCCAGCCCAGCGAGGCTACGCCTGACCTGCAACTGCACTTTGTCATTGGCAAGCTGCTAGACCATGGCCGCAAGCCCACGCTAGGCCATGGCTTTTCGTGCCATTTGTGCCTGCTGCAGCCCAAAAGCCGGGGCAGCCTGCGCTTGGCCAGCAACGACATCACGGTGCAACCTTTGATTGACCCCAACTTTTTAGCCCACCCGGACGATATGGCCCGCATGGTGAGCGGCTTTAAACAAATGCGCGCTATTTTGCAGTCGCCAGCGCTTGCGCAGTACGGTGGTCGCGAACTGGCCACCACGGCCAAGGCCGTAACAGATGCGCAAATAGAGGCCGTCATCCGGGACAAAGCCGACACCATTTACCACCCTGTAGGCTCGTGCCGCATGGGGCCTACCGAGGACGATCCGGTGGATGCGCAGTTGCGCGTAAAAGGTGTAGAGGGCCTGCGTGTAGTGGACGCCTCCATCATGCCGCGCATCATCAGTGGCAACACCAATGCACCCACAGTAGTGATTGCAGAGAAAGCCTATGACATGATTCTTGCGGCGCGTTAACGGTTTTTTACCGCCTAATACTATAAAAATAATAGCTAACTATCTAGCATTTCCTTGGGACATAGGCCTATTTAGCTGGCAGATTCAAGTACAAAATACGCACTGGACGTAACCATATGAAAGCTAATCTCCATGCGATTAGCGCTAGCTTGCAGATAATATCTCCCACCGCAGGGCACAGAAAATCAGGGCAGTTCGGCATCGCCCATACGCGCCACAATGGTTTGTGCACGGCTGCTGAGATACGCTGAGTTAGGATCTTTTTCAAAGAATTTGGGCCGCGGCAACATCACTGCCAAACGCGCGGCTTCGGTGGCTGTGAGCTGTGCGGCGGGCTTGCGAAAGTAGCGCTGCGCTGCCGCTTCTGCGCCAAAAACGCCCTCACCCCACTCTACGCTGTTAAGGTAAATTTCTAAAATGCGCTGCTTCGGCAGCAGCAGTTCAATGGCCAAGGTCAGTACAAACTCTTGGCCTTTGCGCAACAAAGTCCGCTCGCCCGACAAAAACAAGTTTTTGGCTAATTGCTGTGAAATGGTAGAGCCGCCAATGACCTTGGGAATTTTAATTTTCCCGCTTTTGCTGCGCTTAATGGCCTGTGCCTCGGCCTTGGCATTTTTCTTCCAGGCGCTCTCCAGCGCATCCCATTGCACACCGTCGTGGTAAATAAAATCGCCATCTTCGCTGGCGATTACCGCGCGTTTAAGATTGCCTGAGATGACCTCATAAGGCACCCACGTTTGCTTCCAAACAAAAGGTTTGTCGGCCAGGTTCAGTACACGCCACGCTTCTGAGCGCTCAAATGCAGTGGACTGCGGGTCTAGTACCAACATGGTGGCAATGCGCAGCACAAAAAATAGCTGCAGCGCCAACAAAGCCACTAGCACCATGCCGAACCAACGCAAGGCTATTTTCAGCATACAAATGTGGGGGCTTAGCGCGGCGCAGTGAGCTTGGTTTCAAGCGTCTCGTCGCGGGTAAACTTAAAACGTGAAACCACCACAATTTGGTCTGCGCGCGCGCGCATGGCATCGCTAAAACGGCCAAACGGGCCTGCGCTGCGTGCAATGGTTTGCGCCCGACGGTCTAGGGTGAGGTTGCCTGAGGTTTCTACCACTTGGGTTTCCAGCACGCGCCCATCATAGTTCACCGTAACAATCATGGTCAGCTCGCCATACAGTTTGTTGCCTGCAGCTTCGGGAAAGTTTTGTGTGCCCCGGTCTTCAATCTTACGGCGCAGGCCGTCGTAGTACACAGCGTAGGCTTCCTCTCGCGTGGCTGGGCTGATGTAGCGTTTTTTGGGCCGCGCGTTTTCTTCGTTGATGCGCTTTTCAATTTCTGCCAGCAAGCGCATGAGCTGTCTGCGCTTTTCTTCTTGGGTTGCTGCATCTGCATTCAAAGCCGCTTGCTTGGGGTCAGGCACCGGCAGCGACGCGAGCTGCTTTTTAATTTGCGCTAGCAGCATGGTTTGCTGCTCTTGCAAGGTTTCCAGCTTGCGCTGGGCTTCTTCGGAAGCATCGCCAATCTCGCTAAGTGCGCTGGGCGGCAACGGGGTGGTGGCGCGGCCTTTGTCGGTATCGCCACCACCTGCCAATGAGGCCTGGGCAATGGCTTTGGCCATGTCGGGGCGTTCGTTGGATTTAGCATTCACCAAGATGACTTCAAGCGGCGTATCTTGAAAAATGCGGTTAAACCGCTCGGGGTCTACAAAACGCACTGTCAATAAAGCAGCGTGCAAGAGCACTGACACGCCTAAAGCGATGGAGAGTGTGCTGAGGTTTTTCAGGTACTTCACAATGCGGTTTATGTGTGTTGGCGGTCTGCTAGGCAGGGTCTGTAGGATCGTTTGCGGGGCCATCTGGAGTGCCTTGCGCGGCATCACTTAGGTCCATAGCGATGGCAATGGGGCCTGCACCAGCATCTGCATCTGCATCATCGTCCTGTGCATCGGCATCGCTGGCACTTTGCGCATCAGGGGCATCCAGTCGCTCTAGCAAGGTGCCCGAAATATCCAGGCTGATCAAATCTACCGCACCAAGCTTAACGCGTACTTTACTGCCACGCGGAACATCGTAGGTACCCACTACCGAAAGTATCAAGGGAATACCGTCGGCACGTACCATACCTTCTTTAAACACCACACCTACAATTTCTTGCAGGCCTTGCTGCTGCACATATTTGAGCGTCCAGTAGCGCTCCATCCCATTTTGAAACCCGTTGTAGGCTGTGTAGGCCGCGTCAAAACTCGAAATAATGCCAAACAACTCCGCATCTTTGGGCTTGAAAGGCGCAGCCAATGCTGCTGTGCTGCCGTAGCGCGCACAAGCGATGATTTGCCACTGGTTGACCATGTCGGTGTAGCGGCGCAGGGGCGATGTACTCCATGCATAGCTGGGCACGCCCAAGCCTGCATGGGGCAGCGCTTTGGTACCCATGCGCACCTTCACACCAGGCGCTAAGCTGGCTTGGCTACGGTAAATACCGGGCACACCCAGGCTGGCTAACCACTGGCCCCAGGTGCTGTTGGCCAAAATCATGGCCTCAGCCACCATCAGGTCTAGCGGCGCGCCGCGCATGCGGGTGCTGATGGCCACGGTCTCATCGCCCTGCAGGCCCACGGCATCGCCTGCACTGCACACGCCTGCTGTCACCGTAAAGTTATAGTCAGGTCGGTTGAAAGTTTCGGGTTTACCGCGCAGCACTTCACGCTGCGCTTTAAGGTGCTGGGCTAAGCGGTACAAAAATGCCAGTGCTGCGCGCAAAGCTACTTGGGTCTGGCCAGGGGCTTCAAGCCAAGCTGGCAGGTTGGACAACGCATCTTGTGTAACTTCAACGTCCAGCACGTCATGGCGCAGGTTTGCGCTAATGGGCACGCGCTCAAGCAGCGTAGTGGTGCCTTGGATGGCCAATGTGGCTTCGTCAACCGTAACATACAACGACACTGCTGGGCAGTCGCGCCCTTCGGTTAAGGTGTATTTTTGCACTACCGCATCCGGCAGCATGGTGACTTTGTTGCCCGGCATGTACACGGTAGACATGCGCTCGCGCGCTACTTTGTCTACGCTGCTGTGGGGCACTATCGCCAGCGCGGGGGCCGCAATGTGAATGCCCAGCACTACCGTACCGCTGCCTAAACCTTGTACGCTCAGCGCGTCGTCTATCTCGGTGGTGTTGCTGTCGTCTATTGAAAAAGCGCTGACCTTGGCCAACGGCAAATCGTCTTGAATGGAAGGTGCCTCTAGTGCAGCAAAACCTACACCTTTAGGAAACTGGTCAAACAAAAATCGCTGCCAGTGGAATTCATATGCCGAACTGATGGCGCCAGCTTTTTCTAGCAGCTCCAATGGTGCGGTTTGGCTATCGCGCGCGGCTTGCACCACAGCTTTGTATTCAGGGGCGTTTTTATCTGGCTTGAAAAGAATTTTGTACAGTTGATCGCGCACAGCCTGCGGCGCAACCCCATTGGCCAGTTGAACCGACCAGTCTTCAATTTGCACAGCAATGAGTTTTTTCTTTTCAATAGCCGCCAGCGCCAGCTGCACCACCTCGGCGCCGGCTTTTTTAAACCGCCCTTTACCAGCGCGGCGAAAATAATGCGGTGCGTAAAAAAGGCACATAAGTGAAGCGGCCTGCTCCAGCGTGCTGGCTTGCTGGCTGTAGTAGTCACGCGCTAGCTCTGCAAAGCCAAACTCTTCTTCTGTAGCAAACTCCCATGCCAAATTAACGTCCATAGAGTGCGCCATGGCTGCGGCTTCGCTGAGCAACTGGGCTGGCTGCGGTTTATCAAACTGCAGCAGCGCCAGTGCCAGTTTGAGCTTGACCCGTTTGCCAGAATCAAGCTCTACCTGCAGCGCGGCATCGCTTTGGGACATTACACGGCCAGCAAGAAACTTGCCGCCTTCTTCAAACAATACAAACATAAATAGATGGGGGTAACTAGCCTGCACCGGTGGCGATAGGCGAGGCAGGAGCATGGGGTAGCGGTAGCAAAGCGCCTGGTTGGGTATGTTCTTGGGTGATGTTGAAATCCACCGCAAAATCCCCTGTTTTTACCGTGGGTACTGCACGCAGAATATCAGCTTCGGATTGGGCTTCAATTTTTACTTCGATCGCAAATTCGTAGTCTAGGTCAAGCAAACTCACCGTAGGCACCCAGTCTGGCGGCAAGGGCTCAGCGTCATAAAACTCCAGCATTTCATACAGGTCTAGCAAGTCGTGGTAGGCAGGAAGCTGAAACAAGCGGCGTGCGTGCAATGTACCTAGCAACCAAGTAGTCAGTAAATTTTTAACCTCATTGTGCTGAGCCCATGCGCTGCTAAGCTCTGCCAAGGGTCGCTCGTAAGTATCGAGTGTTTGCACCGCCGCATTAGGCTCCATCCAGTACGGGGCCAAACGGTTGAACTGCAACCTGTAGCGCTTGCGCATAGCTTCAAAAGCTTCGCGCTGGTTGAGCTGGGCACAGAGCTCTAGGTATTGCATGTAAGCCCAGGCGCAGGTGTTTGGTACCGCATCAATATGCTGCTGCAGCAAATTTTGTGCAGCCTGGAACTGCTCTAAGGCGCACAAAGCTTGTACGGCCATACGAATTTCCAGTAATTGGCGCATGGCATCGTGGTGCGCTGGCGGTGCAATACGGCTTTGCGCCAGCAGTTCTACATTGGCAGCTTCGGGGTCGTAGTTTTGGATTTTTAGGTCTGGTGCGATTGTTTGAGGTATCCCATGCTCAGCCAAATCCATTGGGGTGGAATGTACATGGGATTGCGTGCTGGGGTATGCACTCAAGGCCTCCAAACTGCCAGCGTGACTGAAAGCGGACTTGCGTTTTAAGCGCTTCCACCACGCGTCCTGGCCAGCGTCTGAGACAGACGGATGCAGCGTGGATGGCACTGGGTCAGGGTGCTTGTACGGCAATAAGTCTTCAGACGATATCGCCGCAGAAATGGGGTCAACCATTGGCGCTTGGGAGTTTTGCCCTGGTTGCGGCTCCTGTGAAGACGTGGGAGTAGCTATTTCCGAATGCTTTTTAGCAAGGTCGACATAGCTATGTTCTGCCCAAGACGGGTGCAACGGCTCAGTAAAATTCATTGAAGGGCCTTGAGGCACTTCCAATACGCTGCTGTAGAAATCGTTAGGTACTGCCAGCAAAGCATCTTGCAACGCTAACCTGCGTTTTCTCTCGGCAAACCACATAAACCCTACGCCCAACAGCACTGCGCCCGCGCCGTAGACAGCTGGATGCTGCCAGCGTGTAGCTTCTTGCGCTTGCATTTGCTGTGTCAGTTGCGCAGCCTGTGCTTGCAGCATCTTAGCCTGCTTGGCTGATGCATCGGAGCTGGCTTGGGCTTGCGTAAGTTGGATACGTTGGGCCAAAACATCCTCAGGTTTAAGCTGCAGCGCCTCCCACAGCTGCTGCGCTTCTTGACTGCTCAGTATCGGATTACCGGCAGGATTCATCTCCATGCTTAAGCGCAGCACAGGCTGGGCGACCTCAATACCGGCACCTGGGTCTTGCAAAACAAGTCGGGCTTGCGGGCTTTTCACCTGTGGTGAATTATTAAAAGGTAAAGCCATGGTGTTAATCGCCCGCTTACCAAACAGGTGCCGCGCGCAAATAACCTGCAGGCGCTAAGCGCTCGTCATTGAAACTCACTACTTCATAGGCTTCAGGGCGCGAGAGCAGCTCCCGCAGCAGCAGATTGTTCAAAGCGTGACCTGACCTGAAAGCGCTATAGGCCGCTAGCAAAGGTTTACCTAAACAGTACAAGTCACCCATAGCGTCCAGTATTTTGTGTTTTACAAATTCATCATCGTAGCGCAAGCCGTCCGTATTGAGCACTTTATAGTCGTCCATCACAATCGCATTGTCCAGCCCACCGCCCAAAGCCAACCCATTGGCGCGCATAGCCTCTACGTCACGCGTAAAACCAAAAGTACGGGCTCTTGCAATATCGCGGCTATAGTTGCCCAGTCCCAGATCAAACTCGACACTTTGCCCACTGGAGTCTACAGCCGGGTGGTCAAATTCAATTTCAAAGCTCAGCTTGAAACCTTCATAGGGCAGCAACCGCGCCCATTTAAGCTGTACGCCTTCGCCTTGGCGCACCTCAACAGGTTTAAGTACGCGCAAAAAGCGTTTGGGTGAGTTTTGCACCACTACGCCCGCGCTTTGCAACAAAAACACAAAAGAGGCAGCCGAACCATCCAAAATAGGAACTTCTTCGGCGGTGATGTCAACCGTTAAATTGTCGATACCCAACCCTGCACAAGCCGACATAAAGTGTTCAATCGTTTGCACTTTGGCACCGCTGGCCATCACAGTTGTAGCCATGCGGGTGTCGTGTACCGCCAGCGCAGAAATGGGAATGTCTACAGGCTCAGGCAGGTCAACGCGCCTGAACACAATGCCTGTGTCAGGCTGGGCTGGCCGCAGCGTGAGCTCTACACGCTGTCCGCTGTGCATGCCCACACCGACAGCTTTGGTCAGTGATTTAAGAGTTCTTTGTAGTAACACTCTTATATTTTAAGGGGTGCCCATGTAAAAAGCCCTTGGAGCTTGTCCAACGGCTTCGCTGGAGTTGCAAAAAAGCTGTTTAGTCAGCTTGTTTGCGCAAAAATGCCGGGATTTCGAAATCGTCCATTCCGCCAGAAGATAAAGCATCTACTTTGGCGGCTGCTTGGGTACGGTTGGTGCGCCATACACTGGGCACGGCCATGCCGTTGTAGTCTGGCTGTGCACCCACTAAGCCCGTGCCATTGCCTGCAGCCGTGTTTAGCCCCTGGCCCACTATACTGTTGACTGTAGGTACGTTAAATGGCACATTGTCAGTACCTGTACGCAAAACCTGCAGCGGCGGTGCCGTGCGGCGCATGCCTTGGCGGCTCAAACCGGTGGCCACCACCGTCACGCGGATTTGCTCGCCCAAACTGTCGTCACAGGCGCTACCAAAGATCACATGCGCGTCTTGCGATGCATAGGCACGGATAGTGTTCATGGCCAATTTAGACTCGCTCAGCTTGAGTGAACCTTTTGCAGCGCTGATCAGCACAAGCACGCCTTTAGCACCCGACAAGTCAATACCCTCTAGCAAGGGGCAAGCCACGGCTTGTTCAGCTGCGATGCGGGCACGATCAGGGCCGCTTGCAGCAGCAGTGCCCATCATGGCCTTGCCAGGCTCACCCATCACGGTGCGAACGTCTTCGAAGTCGACATTCATATCACCTGGCACATTGATGATCTCAGCTATGCCACCAACGGCATTTTTTAGCACGTCGTTAGCATGGGAGAAAGCCTCATCTTGGGTAATGTCATCTCCCAGAACTTCGAGCAGCTTTTCATTCAACACCACAATAAGTGAATCGACGTTGGCCTCCAGCTCGGCCAAGCCAGCGTCTGCATTGCTCATGCGGCGTCCACCTTCCCATTCAAAAGGTTTGGTTACCACACCCACCGTCAAAATACCCATTTCTTTGGCAATACGGGCTATCACGGGTGCAGCGCCCGTGCCAGTACCGCCGCCCATTCCCGCCGTAATAAACAGCATGTGCGCGCCATCAATCGCCGCGCGAATGTCATCTTCTGCTGAATGTGCAGAGTCACGACCTTTGTCAGGCTTGCTACCTGCGCCTAAGCCTGTGGTGCCCAATTGGATAGTTTTGTGCGCTGCGCTGCGCGACAGCGCCTGCGCGTCGGTATTAGCGGTAATGAACTCCACACCTTGCACGCTGCGCGCAATCATATGCTCTACCGCGTTACCACCACCGCCACCCACGCCAATGACTTTAATTAGCGTGCCCAGATTAAATTCTTCGACTTCGATCATTTCGATACTCATGTGAACTCTCCTTCAATTGTTAATTTGCAGTTGCCAGAAATTGTTAAATATTTACTACCATTATTTTTTAGAAATGTGCTCATTAGGAGCTGTCTATCCAGCCAGGGTCTGGGCCGGGATAGCGCCCTGGCCATCGGAGTGGGCTTCCACGCGCCATATAAAGTCTTTTAAACATGCTAAAAATTCCCCACCATGAAGTCTTTGAAGCGGCCCAGTGCGGTTTTCATTGAGCCGCTTTTTTGCGCTACTTTGAAACCGCGCAACCTGGCTAAACGCGCCTCTTCTAACAGGCCCATGACCGTAGCGGCGCGGCACTGGGCCACCATGTCAGACAAAGCACTGTTGTACTGCGGCATTCCTCTGCGCACAGGTTTTAAAAATATATCTTCGCCCAGTTCTACCATCCCGGTCATTACGGCGCTGCCTCCCGTAATCACGATGCCCGATGACAAAACTTCTTCATAGCCCGACTCTCGGATCACTTGTTGTACCAAAGAATAAATTTCTTCTACGCGAGGTTCGATCACACCCGACAAGGCTTGCTTGCCCAGCATGCGTGGGCCACGGTCGCCCAAACCGGGTACTTCTACCTGGGTTTGAGGATCGGCCAACAGCTGTTTAGCGCAACCACTTTCGACCTTAATATCTTCTGCATCTTTAGTTGGCGTGCGCAGTGCCATGGCAATATCGCTGGTGATCAAGTCACCCGCTATCGGTATCACTGCCGTATGGCGAATAGCGCCCCCGGTAAAAATGGCCACGTCGGTGGTACCGGCACCTATGTCCACCATGGCCACACCCAAGTCTTTTTCATCCTCGGTCAGTACAGCTTGGCTAGAAGCATGCGGGTTAAGCATGAGTTGCTCTACTTCTAGGCCGCAGCGGCGCACGCATTTGATAATATTTTCAGCTGCGCTTTGCGCACCAGTGACGATATGCACCTTAGCCTCCAAACGCAAGCCGCTCATGCCAATAGGCTCTCGCACATCTTGCCCATCAATTACAAACTCTTGTGGCTCCACCAGTAGCAAACGTTGGTCGTTAGAGATATTGATTGCCTTAGCGGTTTCCACTACACGGGCTACATCGGCTGGGGTAACCTCACGGTCTTTCACTGCGACCATGCCACTGGAATTAATGCCGCGAATATGGCTGCCCGTAATACCAGTGTACACACGGGTTATCTTGCAGTCAGCCATCAGCTCGGCCTCTTTCAACGCTTGCTGAATGCTCTGCACAGTGGCGTCAATATTCACCACTACGCCGCGTTTAAGGCCATTGCTTGGTGCAATGCCCAGACCAGCCAGTTTAAGCTCACCGCCGGGCATTACTTCGGCCACCACCACCATGACCTTAGACGTACCGATATCTAAACCCACTACCAAATCTTTATAGTCTTTTGCCATTTTTTACCTCTATTTTTTTATCCGCACTTAGTGCTGTCACCACGGTCGTTACGCCCTGCAGTCGAATTGCATAACCATCGTTATGGCGTAAGTCCACTAACTCAACACGGTCTAAGCCTGCACGCTGGTAAGCAGACAGTACTTGGGTAAAGGTTTGCGTAAACCGCATGGCACGGCCTGAGATGTCTTGCACATTACCGCGCCCCATCTCAAACACTGCACCGCTGTCTAATTGCATGCGCCAGCCGCCACGGCCAGTCAACTTCAACTCTTCGATAGCCACATCCAGTGGCTTTAACACTGCACTAAGGCTGCGGTACATCTCCAGCACCAAAGGGCCCTGTCCTTCAGGGCCAATTAACTGCGGCAGTTCTTCGCCGTCCACATCACCTGGGTTGGCCTCAAATATTTCACCAAAAGTATTTATCAGGCGCGACTCACTGTCCTCGCCCCACAGCCCTGCACTGCGGTGCTCTTCCAGCTGTACCACCAAGTGACCGGGGAACTCACGCCGAACCACGGCTTTACGTACCCACGGCACGGCTTCAAAAGCCAGGCTTGCTTGTGCTAAATCCAAAGTGAAAAAATTGCCCTGCAAGCGCGAAGCCACGTTGGCGCGCAGTGTTACATCGTTGCTATGCAAGGTATCACCCAACACTTTAATACCTGCTATGGCAAAACTAGGATGGCTGACAGACCATCTGGCAGCGCTCACAAGCGCGGCAATACACAATCCCACAAACAGCGCTGCCGCGCTGATATTCATCAGGCGTACATCTAAAGGTGCGGGATTGGACAGGCTCATGGCTTGGCATACTCAAGTGCAGTGGCGCTCAAAATATGCACGCACAAATCTTCGTAGCTCATGCCCGCAGCGCGTGCCGACATAGGCACCAAAGAATGGCTGGTCATGCCTGGCGAAGTATTTATTTCTAGCAAATACGGCTTGCGGGTAACGCTGTCTATCATCACGTCAGCCCGTGCCCAACCCTTGCAGCCCAGGGTAGTAAAAGCTTTCACTACCAAAATTTCGATAGTTCTCAATTCGTCTGCAGGTAGACCGCAGGGGACAAGGTATTGGGTGTTTTCGCCAAAATACTTGTTGTGGTAGTCATAGTTACCGCCTGGCGCTACGATGCGAATTACAGGCAAGGCTTTAGCGGTAGCACCACTTCCCAAAACAGGACAGGTCACTTCATCGCCATTGATAAATTGCTCGCACAAAACCAGTGGGTCGTACTGGGCAGCCAATGCGTAGGCAGCTGAGCACTGGTCTAGACGCTCAACTTTGGTTAAACCTATGGTTGATCCTTCGCGTGCAGGTTTTACGATCATAGGGCCGCCTAAGCTTGCGAAAGCTTGTTCAGTTTGCTGGGCGCTACCTACTTCGCGCCAAGCGGGCGTGGGCAAACCCTCCGACACCCATACGCGCTTGGTCATGACTTTGTCCATGGCCACTGCAGACGCCATAACACCGGAACCGGTGTAGGGAATCCCCAAAAGTTCCAGTGCGCCCTGCACGGTACCGTCTTCACCAAAGCGGCCATGCAGTGCAATAAAGCAGCGCGCAAAGCCTTCGCGTTTAAGATCTGCCAAATCACATTGCGCAGGATCAAACGCATGTGCATCAATGCCGCGCGACTGCAATGCCTTGAGCACACCCGCACCTGACATGAGCGAAACCTCACGCTCAGCCGAAGCACCGCCAAACAACACAGCTACCTTACCAAAGTTCATCACTTTTGATTACCTTTAACGATTTTGACCAAAGAATTTATGCACATACAGTTCTTAATTTTTTAGCAAATCAACTATTTTTCCTGGTACCGCGCCGATCGAACCTGCGCCCATGCACATCACAATATCGCCTGCGCGCGCCATGTCTGCTACTGCTTGGGGCATAGCGGCAATGTTGTCTACGAAAATAGGTTCGACCTTTCCAGCCACCCGCAATGCACGCGCCAGTGCGCGTCCGTCAGCAGCAACAATAGGTACCTCACCTGCGGCGTACACTTCAGACAAAAGCACTACATCTGCCTCACCAATCACTTTGACAAAGTCTTCAAAGCAATCACGTGTGCGGCTGTAACGGTGCGGTTGGAACGCCAACACCAAGCGTTGGCCGGAAAATGCACCGCGCGCAGCTGCCAACGTAGCCGCCATCTCTACAGGATGGTGGCCATAATCGTCAATAACAGTAAAAGTACCTCCCTCTTTAGCAGGCAATTGACCATAGCTCTGAAAACGGCGGCCCACCCCTTGAAACTCTAGCAAAGCTGCCTGCACGGAGGCATCGGGTACATCCAGCTCAGTGGCTACAGCAATCGCGGCGAGCGCATTCAGTACATTGTGGTTGCCTGGCAAGTTAAGCACGATGTCCATATCGGGCAAAGTAACGCCATTGCGCCGCTGCACGGTAAAGTGCATTTTCCCGTTTACGGGGCGCACATTCACGGCCCTTACCTGGGCAGCTTCGTTCATGCCGTAGGTGGTTACAGGGCAAGTCACCTTGTCAACAATGTCACGTACCGCTGCGTCATCGGTACACAAGATAGCCGTTCCATAAAACGGCATACGGTGCAGAAAATCGACAAATGCGCCTTTCAGCCGTTCAAAATCATGGCCATACGTTTCCATGTGGTCAGCGTCGATATTGGTCACTACGGCCATCACAGGCAATAAGTGCAAAAACGAAGCATCTGACTCATCAGCCTCAACCACGATGTAGTCACCCTTACCTAAGCGCGCATTGGCACCCGCGCTGTTAAGGCGACCGCCAATAACAAACGTAGGATCTAGCCCGGCTGACTGCAGCACGCTGGCCACTAAGCTGGTGGTGGTGGTTTTTCCGTGCGTACCAGCAATCGCAATACCACTTTTTAAACGCATCAGTTCGGCCAGCATCAGTGCACGCGGCACGATGGTAATGCGCTGCTCACGTGCAGCCATCACTTCAGCGTTATCAGCTTTAACCGCTGTGGATATAACGACTGCGTCCGCACCTTTGACTTGGTCTGCAGCGTGACCTACATAAGTTGTAATGCCCAGCTCGCTTAAGCGACGCAGCGTAGCGCTGTCTGCATGGTCTGAGCCAGAAACTGTGTAGCGCAAGTTATGCAGTACCTCAGCAATAGCCGACATACCAGAACCGCCGATACCTACGAAGTGAATATGACGAACAGCGTGCTTCACAGTGCACCCCTTAATTTTTCGCAAGCCTGCACTACAGCTTCTGTGGCCTGTATTTTTTGCATTGTCTTAGCCTTGTTTGCCATCGATAGAAGCTCGGTGTGTTGTAATTTTTGCAGCAGTTGCGCTAATTTTTTAGGTGTCAAATCTTTTTGCGCAACCAGCCGCGCAGCGCCTTGGTCGCTTAAATAGCGTGCATTCAGAGTTTGGTGGTCATCAACTGCCGACGGAAACGGCACAAAGACGGCGGCAGCGCCCACCGCTGCAATCTCAGTGACTGTCGATGCCCCTGCGCGGCACACGATCAGATCTGCTTGCGCAAAGGCGCTAGCCGTATTTTCAATAAAAGGAGTGAGTGTGGCCTGTACACCTGCAGCGGCATAGTTGGCCCGCAAAGCATCAATTTGCTTCTCGCCGCTCTGGTGGGTAATTACAGGACGGTCAGCGAGTGGCAATAGGGCTACCGCCAGAGGCACAACATCGTTCAAAGCCTTGGCACCCAAGCTTCCGCCCACTACCAATAATTTGAACGGTAGTGTACGGCCCGCAAAACGCTGGTCTGGTTCCGCCTGTTGTAAAAATTCCGCCCTTAACGGATTGCCTGTCCATTCAGCTTGTGCAAACACTGCAGGGAATGCGGTGAACACTTTGTCTGCCACGCGGGCCAGTACTTTATTGGCCATGCCAGCGACAGAGTTTTGCTCATGCAGTACCAGCGGTTTGCCCAGCAAAACCGCCATCATGCCTGCAGGAAAACTGATGTAGCCTCCAAAACCCAGCACGACATGCGGTTTCACACGGCGAATCACATGTATGCTTTGCCAAAAAGCCTTAAGCAAGCGCACAGGCAACAAAGCCAACGTCATCAAGCTTTTACCGCGTACCCCCGAAAAATCAATGGTTTGCAACGTAAACCCACGCGCAGGTACCAAACGCGACTCCATGCTGTTGGGTGCACCTAGCCACTGAACTTGCCAGCCCTTATCGCGCAACGCCTCCGCCACTGCAAGGCCCGGAAAAATATGCCCGCCTGTGCCCCCAGCCATGATCAAGGCTACTTTGCTCATGCATGGCCTCCGCGCATAAGCTGCTTGTTTTCGTAGTCCACTCGCAGCACAACAGCCAACGCCACAAGGTTCATGAAGATCGCCGATCCGCCGTAGCTCATCAGCGGCAAAGTCAAACCTTTGGTGGGCAGCGCACCTAAGTTAACTCCCATATTGATGAAGGCTTGGAACCCCATCCAAATACCGACACCCTGGGCCACCAAACCTGCAAAAAGACGGTCAAGCGCCACAGCTTGACGACCAATGTGCATGATGCGGCGCGTCATCCATAAGAACAAACCAATCACCGTGAGCACACCGATCAAACCAAATTCTTCACCAATCACAGCCAGCAAAAAATCGGTATGTGCCTCAGGGAGCCAGTGCAATTTTTCTACGCTACCACCCAGGCCTACGCCCCAAATTTCACCGCGTCCAATGGCAATAAGCGAATGCGATAACTGGTAGCCCTTGCCTAGCGCGTGTTTCTCGCTCCACGGGTCTAGGTAAGCAAAAATACGCTCTCTGCGCCAGTCCGACAACATCACCATAAGGCTAAAAGCAACCACCATCACGGCAGCGATGAGGAAGAACATGCGGGCATTCACGCCGCCTAAAAATAAAATACCCATGGCAATGACAGCAATCACCATGAAAGCGCCCATGTCTGGTTCAGCCAATAGCAACAAGCCCACCACAGCCACGGCGGCAGCCATGGGCAACACAGCACGGAAGAATTTTTCTTTGACTTCCATCTTGCGCACCATGTAATCTGCAGCGTACAACAGCACGGCAAACTTGGCTAATTCCGAAGGTTGGAAATTCATAAAACCCAACGCAATCCAGCGCCGAGCGCCATACACGTTTTTGCCAATAAACGGCACCAGTACCAGAATTAATAAAATCAATGAAAACACAAACAGCCAAGGAGCCCACTTTTCCCAAGTGCGCATGGGAATTTGAAAAACAACCAGTGCTGCGACAAATGCAACAGCCAAAGACAAAATATGGCGCACTAAAAAATGGGTGTGCGCATAACGTGCAAATCGAGGGTTGTCTGGCATAGCGATTGACGCGGAATACACCATGACAACACCAAAAGCCAACAGTGCCACCGTCACCCAAAGGAGCGCTTGGTCAAAACCCAAAACATGTGCCGGGGTAGAACGTGTGCGCGCAAATTCTGCGCTGCCCACGCGCACGGGCAAGGCCTCGGCGGCTGACTGCGCTGCTGATGTCAGACCAGCGAACCAAGCGCTAAGGCGCTGGACAAACGTCATGCTAGAACGGGCTGCGGCATGGTTCATGCCGCGCTCTCCAACGAATCGTCAGCGGTTAAGGCTAGGCCAGCTACAGCAGCCCTGAATACCTCTGCGCGATGTTCATAGTTTTTAAACATATCAAAACTGGCGCAGGCAGGCGACATGATTACCGCATCACCCGCATGGGCTTGTGCAGCAGCCAAAGCTACAGCCTCAAGCATGCTGGCGGCGCGGATACACGTTACGCCCGTAGCATCTAGTGCCTGGGCTATCAGCGGCGCATCCTGGCCAATCAGCACTACGGCGCGCGCGTAGCGCGCTACTGGCGCTGCAAGTGGCGCGAAGTTTTGGCCTTTACCCTGCCCACCTAAAATAACCACCAGCTTGCGCTCGCTGCCTAAGCCTGCAAGCGCAGCTGCAGTAGCGCCTACATTAGTTCCTTTGCTGTCGTCAAAATATTCTACTTCGCGCACGGTGCCTAAAGACTCTACGCGGTGCGGCTCACCTCGGTACTCACGCAACCCGTACAGCATAGGAGCCAAAGCGCAGCCAGCTGCGCTGGCCAGAGCCAATGCGGCCAACGCATTCGAGGCGTTATGGCAACCACGAATACGCAGTGCATCGGCAGGCATGAGACGCTGAACAATAACTTCTTCAGCATCGTCTTTGCGGCGGCGGCGGGTTTCATCAGATTCCATGGCTTTGACTAACCACGCCATGCCGTTAATAACGTCTAGCCCCCAATCGCCAGGACGCACAGGTGCATCGGTTCCAAATGTGATGGCATGGCGTTGCGCTTTACCTTTGATGGGCGCTGGCAACATGGCCATTACGGCCGGGTCGTCGCGGTTAAGCAGCATCTGCGGTGCGTCTGGACTGTGCGGGCCAAAAATGCAGGCTTTGGCTCCTGCATATGCAGGCATATTGCCATGCCAATCCAAATGATCTTGGCTCACATTGAGCACCGTGCCCATAGTGGGCACGAAGCCTTGCACTTCGCATAACTGAAAACTTGACAACTCTAGCACCCATACATCAGGCAGGGCTTGAGCGTCGGTATGCTGGGTCAGCGTATCCAGCATAGTGGGGCCAATATTGCCCGCTACAGCAACCGATTTTCCCGACCGTTCCACCAGCAGTCCAGTCAGCGAAGTGACCGTAGTTTTGCCATTGGTTCCAGTAATGGCCAGCACCTTGGGGCTGTAAGCATGGTCTTCTTTCAAAGCCTGCAGACCTTGTGAGAACAGACCCAGCTCCCCAGAAATCCACAAACCACTGGCCTTGGCAGCCTGCAGCACTGGTGCAACTTGCGCAGGTGTCAGCCCAGGACTTTTGAACACAGCGCGAATACCGCGACCCTCTATTAAATCGGCCAAAAATTCACCTTGCACAAACTTCACGTCGGGTAGTTGGGCATGCAAAACAGCCAGTTGCGGTGGGGCTTCACGGGTATCCACCACCGTCACCATAGCGCCGTGACGCACGCACCAGCGCACCATCGCTAAGCCAGATGCGCCCAGGCCTAAGACCAGAACGGGGGTGTTGTGTAGAGGGTGCATAGCTGCAGCTTATTGGTTATGGATTTAGCGTAGTTTCAAAGTAGACAGGCCCAGAAGGCACAGCAACATCGTGATAATCCAAAAACGCACAACAACTTGGGTTTCTTTCCAGCCTGACTTTTCAAAGTGATGGTGCAAAGGTGCCATTTTCAAAATACGCCGCCCTTCGCCATACCTGCGTTTGGTGTACTTGAAGTAAGCTACCTGTGCCATCACTGAGAGCGCCTCGACTACGAAAATTCCGCCCATGATGGCCAGCACAATTTCTTGGCGCACAATCACGGCCACTGTACCCAGCGCGCCGCCTAAGGCCAACGCGCCCACATCACCCATAAAGACTTGCGCAGGGTGGGTGTTAAACCACAAAAATGCCAAGCCTGCGCCCGCCATGGCCGCACAAAATATCAGCAACTCACCCGCGCCAGGGATATGCGGTAAAAACAAATACTTAGAAAATACTGAACTGCCAGTGACATAGGCAAACACACCCAGCGCAGAGCCCACCATCACCACTGGCATGATGGCCAAGCCATCCAAGCCATCGGTCAAATTCACCGCGTTGCTAGAGCCTACGATGACTAAATAGGTCATGATGACAAAGCCAAACACGCCCAGTGGGTAGCTGACTTCTTTAAAGAAAGGCACCATCAAGCCAGCTTTGGGTGGCAAATTGACATCAAAGCCTGATTGCACCCATTTTAAAAATAGCTCTAAAACTCGCAGGTTACTGCTCTCTGAAATGCTAAACACCAAGTACAGCGCAGCAATCAAACCAATCAGCGATTGCCACATGTATTTTTCGCGTGAGCGCATTCCTTCGGGGTCTTTGTGCACTACCTTGCGCCAGTCGTCGGCCCATCCTACAGCGCCAAATCCTAATGTGACGATCAGCACAATCCAGACGAAACGGTTAGACAGGTCAAACCACAGCAAAGTAGAAATTGCAATAGCAAGCAAAATTAGTACCCCGCCCATAGTGGGTGTGCCACTTTTGGCCAGATGCGTTTGCATTGCGTACTCTCGAATGGGCTGACCGATCTTCAAGGCAATCAACCGCTGAATCACGTAGGGGCCCGCAAACAAACCGATCAGCAACGCTGTCATGGCCGCCATGACAGCGCGGAACGTGAGGTATTGAAATACCCGCAGAAAACCAAAATCTGGGTCTAAAGACTGTAGCCATCCGGCCAAACTAAGTAGCATGCATCACCTCGGGTGTTGTTAGAGTTATGGGGGTTGCTTGGGCTGTGATGGCCTCGACCACACGCTCCATCTTCATGAAGCGCGAGCCTTTGACCAGCACACTGCGGTACTGCGCCAGATCGGCCAGCACCGCTTTAGTTAACGCGTCTACGCCTGCGCAATGCCGTGCACCTGGGAACACCGCTGCGCCGTAGCGCATAAGGTCGCCCATACACAGCAAGGTTTCTATCCCGCGATCGGCGGCGTACTCACCAATTTCCGCATGGAATTCAGGGCCTTGGTCGCCCACCTCGCCCATGTCACCCAGCACCAGGAGGTGGGGTGCGGGTAAATCAGCCAGCACGTCAATAGCGGCGCGCACGGAGTCTGGGTTAGCATTGTAGGTGTCGTCCACCACAGTAATGGGTTTGCTTTGCACACGTACACACAGCGCACGTGACCGACCCTTAACTGCTTCAAAAGCCTCTAAGCCGTGTGCAATGGTGTCTAACGATAGGCCTGCGCCAATACAAGCTGCTATGGCAGCCAAGGCGTTCTTTACATTGTGTTTGCCAGCTATGGCCAACTTAAAACTAAGTGCACCCAGCGGCGTAGCAGCGCGCACGCGCCAAGCACCGCCTTCCCAATCGGCGCTGGCGGTTACATCCGCAGCACCTAACAACGCAAAACTAATGCAGCGGCGCATACCAGCCAGACTGCGCCACAGCCCGGTATACGCATCGTCAGCAGGAAACACTGCGACACCTGTTTGCGGCAGCGCTTCGATCACAGCGCCGTTTTCGCGTGCTACAGCTTCGACCGTTTGCATGAACTCTAAGTGTTCGCGCTGTGCGTTATTGACAATCGCAACTGTGGCTTGCGTAAGCTCGGCCAGGTACGCAATTTCGCCAGGATGGTTCATACCCAGCTCTACCACGGCCATCTGGTGCGTTGAGGTCAGGCCCAACAAGGTCAGTGGTACACCAATGTCGTTGTTATAGTTTCCCTTGGTAGCCCAGTAATTTTCTTCACAAGCAGCTTTTAAAATACTTGCAATCATTTGCGTAACAGTTGTTTTTCCGTTACTGCCTGTGACTGCAATCAGCGCCATGCTGAACTGGCTGCGCCAAGCTGCTGCAAGATGGCCCAAGGCCAGCTTGCTGTCATCTACCTCCAACCCATTCAACCCGGCCTGCGCAATGCCACGCTGTGCCAGTACGGCTGCGCAACCTGCACTGCGTGCTTGTGCTAAAAAGTCATGCGCATCAAATTTCTCCCCTGCAATAGCGACAAATAGATCATCGGCCAGCATGCTGCGCGTATCAGTATGCAGGCGACTGAAAGTAGCATGTGCATCACCCACAAGCCTGGCACTCACCCCCCGGCTTTCCAGTAGCTCTCTGGCGCGCTGTAAATTCACCATGCGAATGTGCCTCCAGTACGCCGCGCCAGTGCGGCTTGGGCTTGGGCAATATCTGAGAACGGGTACTTTTGGCCTGCAATGTCTTGGTAGTCTTCATGGCCCTTGCCGGCAATCAGCACCAGATCGTGCACACCTGCGTGCTGCACAGCGTAGTCAATCGCTGCTGCGCGGTCTGCCCGTACATGGGCACGTGAAGAGGTGGGCAGCCCCGCCACAATCTGCCCAATGATGCTCTCAGGTGCTTCGGTGCGCGGGTTGTCGCTTGTGACCACCACTTTGTCTGCGCCGCGCTCTGCGCTGGCTGCCATTAACGGGCGTTTGCTGGCATCACGGTCACCGCCGCAGCCAAACACACACCATAGCTGGCCGCCGCGGGCGCGTGCCATAGGGCGCAAGGCGGCCAGTACTTTGTCCAGAGCATCAGGCGTGTGCGCGTAGTCCACCGCTACCAAGGGTGCGTTGAGCAACGTGATGCATTCCATGCGCCCGGGCACTGCGCTGCAAGCTGACACTGCGTCACACGCGCTGAGCAAACTAATATCCAAGCTGCGCAATGCGGCAATTACACCCAGCAAATTCGATACGTTGTACTCGCCCACCACGGCGCAGCGCACCTGGGCTTGTAGGCCACCTTCGCACACCGTAAACTGCATTCCTGCGTCGTGGTACTGCACTGCTTGGGCCCACAGGCGCGCGTCGGTGCGCAACAGCGACACCGTCCACACCTGCACGCCGCGAGAAGCGCAGTGAGCCACCAGCTCAGCAGCTTGGCCATCATCCAAATTGACCACCGCCGACTTCAAACCCGGCCAGTCGAACAACGCGCGCTTAGCTTGCCAGTACGCAGCCAAGTTGCCGTGGTAGTCCAAATGGTCTTGGGTAAAGTTGGTAAACACCGCCGTGCGAATAGCCGTACCCGCTAAGCGCTGCTCTGCCAGGCCGATGCTAGAGGCCTCAATAGCGCAGGCGGACACTCCCGTGTGCAGCATATGTGCAAATTGCGCTTGTAGTAGTACAGGGTCTGGTGTGGTCAGCCCGTTAAACACCAACTGGCCTGGCGTTCCTATGCCTAAAGTACCTACTAAGCCGCAATAATATGACGAAAAATGCGCATTTTTTGAGAGCGGTTTGCTGTGTTCTTCGTATGTATTGTCCGCTTTATAACGCAGCAAGTTCAATGCCTGCGCTGTCCACCAAGCGGTGGATGTTTTGCCGTTGGTGCCTGTGACAGCCACCACATCCATCTGCCGGCTAGGCTGGGCGTAATACGCAGCAGCAATCAGCCCTGTAGCGGCTTTGAGCGCAGGGTAGCAAGCAATGCAGGGGTTGTTAAAACCAAACGCTTCTGCACCTACGGCTTCTACCAAACACGCCTTCGCGCCCGCGTCCAGCGCGGCCTGCACATGCTGGCGGCCATCGCTAGCCGCACCAGGCCAGGCAATAAACCCATCGCCCGCGCGCACCTTGCGGCTGTCGGTATGCAGCGCACCGATGCCCACCTGCGCTTGCAGCCACTGGCTGGCCAACTCTGGTGTGGTGAGGACATGCATTAAAACGACTCCTCTTCAGCTTGGGCCACTATTTGGGGCTTAACCGCCATATCGGGTTGCACGCCCAGCATGCGCAAGGTTTGCGCTACTGTTTCGCTAAAGACGGGGGCAGCCACTTCGCCGCCGTAGAACTTGCCGTTACTGGGCTCATCAACCATCACGGCCACCACGATGCGGGGGTTGTCGATCGGTGCGATACCTACAAACCAACTGCGGTACTTTTTGTCTGAATAGCCCTTACCTTCTTGCTTGCGGGCAGTGCCTGTTTTACCGCCTACAGAATACCCCATGGTTTGCGCTTTAGGGCCGGTGCCGCCCGTGCTAGTGGCAAGGTTAAGCATGTGGCGCACAGCCTTTGCGCTTTTAGCGCTGAAAACCTGCACTCCTGGGGTAGCGCTGGCATCCAGTGCTTTTAGCAACGTCACGGGAATCAGCTCGCCATCACGTGCAAACACGCTGTAAGAGCGCGCCAGCTGGAACAAGCTGGCCGACAACCCGTAGCCGTAACTCATGGTAGCTTGCTCAATAGGGCGCCAAGTTTTATAGGCCCGCAGCTTGCCTGTGACCACGCCAGGAAACTGCAGCTGTGGTTTTTGCCCAAACCCAGCTTGCGTGTACATCTCCCACATCTCGCGCGGTTGCATTTGCATGGCCATTTTGACCGTGCCTACGTTGCTAGATTTTTGAATGATCTCGTTGACACTTAACATCCCTAGTGGGTGAGAGTCTGTGATCGTAGAGCCGGAAATAGTGATCTTGCCGGGGGCTGTTTGAATCTGTGTTTCAGGCTTCACCAAGCCTTTTTCTAGCGCCAAGGCCGCCGTAAAAGGCTTCATGGTGCTTCCTGGCTCGAAAGTGTCGGTCAGCGCGCGGTTGCGCATTTGCGCAGGGCTTAGGTTGTTTCGCTTACCAGGCACATAACTAGGGTAGTTGGCCAGTGCCAAAATTTCGCCTGTTTGTACGTCCAGCACCACTACGCTACCGGCTTTGGCCTTGTGCTCTAGTACCGCATCACGCAGTTTTTGGTAGGCAAAGAACTGTACTTTGCTGTCGATAGACAGCTGCATATCTTTGCCGTCAACCGGTGCCGTGGCATCGCCCACATTTTCCACCACACGGCCAAGCCGGTCTTTGATGACGCGGCGACTGCCCGCTTTGCCAGCCAGGCTGGCATTAAATGCCAGCTCCACGCCCTCTTGGCCATTGTCTTCCGTACTGGTAAAACCCACCACATGCGCTGCAGCTTCGCCCTCAGGGTACTGGCGCTTGTATTCCTTACGCGAATACACGCCTCTGATGCCCAAAGCCGCTATTTGCTGGGCCACAGGCTCGTCTACTTGGCGTTTGAGCCAGACGAAGGTTTTGTCCTCGTCTTCTAGTTTTTTATTCAACTCAAGCAGCGGCATGTCCAGCAGCTTGGCCAGTTGCGCCAACTTGACTTTGTCACGTTCTACGTCTTCTGGAATCGCCCAAATGCTGGGCGCGGGCACACTGGAAGCCAAAATTAAGCCGTTGCGGTCTAGTATGCGGCCACGGTTAGCAGGCAGCTCTAAGGTGCGGGCAAAGCGCACCTCACCTTGTTTTTGGTAAAAGTCGTTGTTGATGACTTGTACATACGCGGCGCGGCCTGCCAAGCCTGTAAAGCTAAGGGCAATGGCGGCCACAATAAATTTGCTGCGCCATACCGGTGTTTTGCTGGCCAGCAACGGGCTGGAGGTGTAAGCCACACTTTTCATGGCTTAGCCCCCTGCGCCGCGCTAGCGGGTTGCGCAAGCTTGACATACTGGGTTACAGCGGGTGTGGCCGTGCGCATTTGCAGCTGTTCTTTGGCCAGTCTTTCTACTCTAAGCGGTGTGGCTTGTGCGCGCTTTTCTACTTCAAGCCGGTCGTGTTCAATTTCAATTTTTCGTGCTGAGGCTTGAGCCTTGTCTACCTCAACAAACAGGCGGCGCGACTCGTACTGCGTGCGCACCAAATACAGTGCACTCACCAGCACAGCCATGAGCAATACGATGTTGAGACGGGTCATTGAACTTGACCCTCATTCTGTGTGCGCTGCGCTATGCGCATTACTGCACTGCGCGAGCGTGGGTTGGCTTTAACCTCTTGGTCTGATGGCTTGGTGCGGCCCAGCGCGGTTATCTTCATTGCGGGCGCTTTGCGCAGCATCCAGTCGGGCGAGCGGCGGTCTACCTCCTCGCGCGAATGCTTGGCGATAAATTGTTTGACAATGCGGTCTTCCAAGCTGTGAAAGCTGATCAC
>JAYSRE010000181.1:0-24844 GCA_043721235.1 Polaromonas sp.
GACAACGTGGGCCAGCATGGCGTGCGTGTGCAGGCGCTGCGTGCGCTGCACTATCTGTTTGCCACACAGGGTGAGCTAGAGCGGGCTGACTTTAAAGCCCTGCTGGGCCTAGGCGACAGGCTGGCCACCGCACAGGTGAGCGCGCTGCTGGCGCGTGGCCTGCTGCAAAGCGATACACCGTACGGCAAGCTGCGCTTTGGGGTGCCACAGCATGCGCTGCGCTTTTACTTTCCCAAGCTGTGGGCTGAGGCAGAGGTGGGGGACTGAACAAACCGTCAAGGGTTAACTTTTTACTAGGGCCAATAGTGCCTATCACCCAAGAAAAATGGTCATAAGTAGCTATTATTTTTATAGTAACTTTGTTTGCCATGGCTTCGCCGCCAAACGCTACGCCACATGCGCAGTATGCAAGCGCTTATGGCCTAATCGTCTTCTTAAAAACCCTTACGGACTGTTTGTATGACCCCCTCTTTCCGCGTTAACTTTGCCTCGCTGCCAGTAGCTTTGCGTGATGGCGTGTTGTTTATGGCCAACCCTGGGGCGGCGTGGGCGCAAGTGCGCTTGCGGCCTGCGGGCTTGCAGGCGCTGGTGTTGGACTACGCCTTGTGGTGGCTGCTGCTGGCTACGCTGGTGCGCTGTGGGCTCGAGTTGGGGTTGGGGTTGGGGCTGGGCTTGGCTGCGCAAGGCGGTGATGGTGGGGCGTTGACTTGGGCGATGGTGTTAATGGGCGCTGCAACTATGTTTTCGGGCGGGCTGGTTGCGGTGGTGGCGCTGGCGTATTTGGCGCAGGTGTTTGCGGCCAGTTTGGGGCCGGTGCAGCCACAGTGGCAAGATGGCCTGCGGCTGGCGGCCTACGGGCTGACACCGGTGTGGCTGGGGCTGGCGCTGTGGCAGCTGCCTGGGGCGGGCAACATGCTGATGCTGGCGGCCTTGGTGGCTGCGGGCTTGTGTAGTTGGCTGGGCCTGGGCCCTGTGCTGGGGATACAGCCCGACAAGCGCAAAGCTTTTATGTGGCGCTTCTGCGCAGCGGCGGCGGGGCTGTGGCTGTTGATATCGGTGGTGGGCTTCATGCTGCCTTTTTTGCTGTTGGTACTGCTGGTGGCGTGGAACAAGTTTAAAAATGCACCCGCTGTGCAGGACGCTGTTAACGCTGCCCATCGGGCAGCTAGCGAAAATAACAGACCAGCCGATGGAGAGGTTGCGGCAGCCACAGCCACAGCCACGGCCACGGCCACGGCCACGGCCACGGCCACGGCCACGGCCACGGCCACAGCCGTACCAAACGCCGAGGCAAACTATGCAATGGGCCAAGACCTGAGAACTGACACCATAACTGCCGTTTTTAGTGGTGCAGATGTGGGCGTGGACGCTAAACCAGCGCCTGCCCCAGCCTTTACGCCGCAACCTGCGCCAGTGCAGACCGAAACACTGGCGGCATTGGACAAAAAAATAGCCAAAGCCATAGCCAAGGGCGACATGGCCGAGGTAACGCGGCTGATGGGCGAGCAGCAGACCTTAAGATTGGCTGCAGACGGTGTGCGTAACGACTTTTAAAGTGTTTTAGGCCTATCGCCCAAGGAAAGACTAAATAGATAGCTATTTAATACATAGCAGTTGTATTTACAACTTGGTCTTTTGCCATGCGCGCGCTTTTCCAGTACACATCGTCGCCCACACTGCCGTCTGGGCGGTGGCGGTTAAGTACGCGGGCCAGTACAAACATGAGGTCGCTCAAACGGTTAAGGTACTGGCGCGGGTTGTCTTTAAGCACTTCCGCACTCCCTAAGGCCACCACCGTGCGCTCGGCGCGGCGTGCCACTGTGCGGCACACGTGGGCCAAGCTAGCGGCGCGTGTGCCTGCGGGCAAGATGAACTCTTGCAGCTTGGGCAGGGTTGCGTTGTAGGTTTCCAGTGCCTGGTCGATTTGCAGCAGCGCCTCGGCTTTAAGCAGTTCGTAGCCGGGGATGCACAGCTCGCCGCCCAGGTTAAACAGCTGGTGCTGAATGTCAATCAACAGCTCGCGCACATCTGCAGGCATGTCTTCGCACAGCAGCACGCCAAGGTTGCTGTTAAGTTCGTCGACGTCGCCCATGGCGTGTACGCGCAGGCTGTCTTTGGCCACGCGGGTGTTGTCGCCCAGCCCGGTGGTGCCGTTGTCGCCGGTGCGGGTGGCTATAGCTGTGAGTCGGTTGCCCATGGTTTGTTTCCTTGCTTTGTGTATTGTGTATTGTGGCAGTGTTGGATTGACCTCTTTGGGCTTGTGACTTGGTTGGTCACCTGCCATGCGCAGAGCGTTGCGCGTGTATGCCCTGACGCTGGGTATGTACGGCTACGCAGCTGTCCCCCGCCCTTTGGGCTCCTCCTTGATGCTGCTACGCCGTACACACCCAGCGTCAGGGCAGCGGATAAGTTGGGTAAGCAACGGTTGATAGCCCGCCACGGTCACAAGAGCTGATCGGCGGTGCATTCAGCGCAGCGGCATTAAGGAGGAGGCAGCGGCCCTAGGCCGCAACGGGGGACAGCCGCGTAGTTGAATGCACCGCCGATCAGCTCCTGTACAAGAACAAGACAAAAAACACAAGCCAAGCCCAAAGTAAACAGCAGCGGCATAATGTCAACTTAAAGTTGGAGACCAAAGCATGAACGCCTCACTACCAGTGCATTTACTCCCTGCCATCGCCCAGCGCGAGGTGCCTGCGGCCTTGATAGCAGCGTTGAAACAGCGCTTTGCTGACCAGTGTTCTACCGCGCTGGCGGTGCGCACGCAGCATGGGCGTGACGAGTCAGCCTATGCCGAGGTGCCGCCACCGGCTGCAGTGGTGTTTGCCCAGAGCACGCAAGATGTCTCGGATGCTGTAACACTGGCGGCTCAGTACAAAGTGCCGGTGATTCCGTTTGGCGTAGGCAGCTCGCTGGAAGGGCATTTGCTGGCGGTGCAAGGCGGTATCAGCATTGACGTGGGGCGCATGAACAGGATACTCAGCGTGAACGCCGAAGACCTCACAGTGACGGTGCAAGCGGGTGTGTGCCGCAAGGCGGTGAACGAAGAAGTTAAATCCAGCGGGCTGTTCTTTCCTATCGACCCTGGTGCCGATGCATCGATAGGCGGCATGAGCGCCACGCGCGCCAGCGGTACCAACGCCGTGCGCTACGGTACCATGCGAGAGAACGTGCTGGCTCTAGAAGTGGTAATGGCCAGCGGCGAGGTGATTCGTACCGGCACGCGGGCCAAAAAAAGCAGTGCAGGCTACGACCTGACGCGCCTGATGGTGGGCAGCGAAGGTACGCTGGGCGTGATGACCGAGATCACCCTCAAGCTGTACCCCCTGCCCGAGGCCATCAGTGCGGCCACCTGTTCTTTCCCCAGTATTGCCGATGCCGTGAACACCACGATCCAAATTATCCAAATGGGTGTGCCGATCGCGCGGGTAGAGCTGATTGATGCCAACACGGTGCGCATGGTCAACGCCCACAGCAAGCTGGGCCTGCGTGAAGAGGTGATGCTGCTGATGGAGTTTCATGGCTCGCCGGCCAGCGTGCAAGAGCAGGCCGAGACCGTGCAGGCCTTGGCCACCGACAACAGCGGCCAGGCCTTTGAATGGGCCACCACACCCGAGGCTCGTACCAGGCTATGGACCGCGCGGCACAACGCCTACTTTGCCGCGCTGCAAAGCAAGCCCGGCTGCCGCGCTATCAGCACCGACACCTGTGTGCCGATCAGCAAACTGGCCGACTGTTTGCTGGACTCGGTGGCTGAGGCCGATGCCAGCGGACTGCCCTACTTTTTGGTAGGCCATGTGGGGGACGGCAACTTTCACTTTGGGTATTTGATCGACCCCAACTCTGGCGCCGAGCGGCAAACGGCTGAGGCGCTTAACTACTCTCTGGTGCACCGCGCGCTGAAGCTAGAGGGCACCTGCACAGGTGAACATGGCATAGGTCTGCACAAACAGGACTTCTTAATTACTGAAGCGGGCGCTGGCGCTGTGGGCATGATGCGCACCATCAAGCATGCGCTAGACCCCCACAACATCATGAACCCAGGAAAGATTTTCAGCTGGTGATGTTGCGCTGTGGCTAGCGCGTAACCTCCAGCGCTAGAACTTGCTGCGCCCACGCGGGCAGCGGCTGGTGCACAGCGTGGCTTGTGTTTTGTTTGCAAATAGCCACCAAAGTATGCGTGCCCGGCGCGGCATCTTGCGAGTCGTACAGCATGGCAACATCCGCAATCCGTACAGCCTGTGCCAGCAGCGACAAAGTTCGCGGATAGCGCGCCAAAATGCGCTCAGGTGCCACAGCATGCCCGCCTTCACGTATGCGCCTGCTAACGCGCTCTAACAAGCGCTGCGGGTCATCCAGTGCTACCACCAACAACATAACCAAGAAGCCATGCGATTGCGCATCTTTGATCAGGGCCAGTTTGGAGGCGTGCGAAAAAACGGTTTCACTGACAAAGCTGCGGCCTTGGCCCAGCAACTGTGCCCGCCGTGTATCTGCCCAGTCGCGTGCGGCCTCGGAGCGGTTTTGTAAATCTTCGATGTGCTGTAGGTACACCGCTTCGTACAAATCAGCGTTGACAAACTCGGCTTCAGGTGTGATTTGTCCGGCTTGTTTCAGTGCTTTGTAAAGCGTAGATTTACCTGCGCCGTTGGGGCCTGCTAGGAGATAAAAAACACTTTGCGTGCTAGCCATCAGGTGATGATGGGTTGATCAAGAAGCCAAGGCTTGTGCAGGATGTGCGTTTTGTGCAATCACGTGGCGAACATGCTGGGCTAATGCGCCGCTGGCACTAAAGTTGCTAAATTGGGCAATCAGCGCGTCAGCGTGGCCCGAGGTATTGGCCGCACCCTCTTGCAGGCCCAGCGCATGGGCAGCTTCGCGGGTGGTCAGCCCGCCGTCTTCTACGGCTTTGCCCAGCATGGCCCAGTACTCTATTTGCCCTGCGGTAGAGCGGCGCATGGCCTGGGCGGTGTGCTTGGCTTCCATGAGCAAAGCGCGCGGCAGCTTGACCGAGCTAAAGGTGGGCGATGTGTGTGCGGTAGACATACAAATTCCTTAGAATGAAGACCAACTGTAGCATAAAGCGCCAAAAAGCGCCAAAAGGCTGCACTAAGCTTATTGGGTGGTGGTAAGCGCCAGACGGTTGCGCTGTGCGTGCCATACAAAAAAGGCTCCCGAAGGAGCCTTTTTTGTACCCTGCTGCGCTAAGCCTGGGTTTGCGGCAGGGTAGCTGCTAGCACACGGTGTTAGCCGGGCAAGGTGTTTTTTTAACCGGTGCTTTTTTGACCGGGGCATTGGCGGGCACGCCGCCAGGGGCTGCGGTTTGGCTGGGTGGCGCTGCGCCGTCTACCGTCAGCTTACCGCCGCCGCCCAAGCCTTGGCCTTTGACGGTTTGCGCTTTGTAGCTGCGCAGGGACTTGACCATTTGGTTGTACGAGTCGGTAAACGCCGCAATGACCACTTTGCCCTGCGGTGTGTTGGTGTAGCCACCCATGCCGCCAGCGGCGCTGCCGCCAAACAGTACTGCGCCCACGCTAAAGTCGGTGTTGGTGCTGCTGCCTTGCGAGGCCGAAACCTGCACGCCCGAGCGGTTGTCGGTCAGCATGAGCATGGTGGAGGCTTCGTTACGGCGTATGCCGCCTGCGATGGCACCGGCCAAGGCCAAGGGGCCACCAAAGCCTGCCAAGCCGCCGCCGCCGCCACTGGTGCCACGCGCGCTGACCAGCACTTCGGGGGTCATGCTGTAGTCGGCCGCCACCATTTGGCCGCCGCCCATGTTGCTGCCTGCACGGCCTTGGCCTGATGCCGCAATGGCACGTTCACGCTCCATCGCGGCCATGGCCCGGCCACGCTCCACCACGATAAAGCAGTTGCTTTGCTGAATCATCAGGCGCAGTACCGGTACGGTGGAGCCCAAGCGGTATTCGGTGGTGAACAGGCGGTACCAGTCCGCAGAGGTTTCTTCTACCAGTGCCACGGTGCCCAAGGGGCCATCGCATTTTTCCAGCGATGCGTTGGCGCCTTGTGATGTGCTGCCGCCCGCAGAGCCGGTGGCTGCCGTGTTGGCGGTCTCGCTGCCGACTTTAGGCTGGGTGGCGTTGCAGCCAGCCAATACAACGGCCACGGCCGCCATGGCAAGGGTGAGTTTCATGAAAAGTCTCCGAAAAAAGGTGGGCTAAGCGGGGTTAAACAAAGTGACGCTAAGCAAACTGAAGCGACCTAGCCCGCCACGCTTAAACACACTTAGAGCACATTATTTCACAGACCGTTCCTTATTGCGTGGTAATTTTGCATACTTATGGCCTGCACATGGTAAGCGTGGTGTTACACGCGGTGCACGCAGGTAGGGTTGTGCAGCGGCGTAATGTGCGCTAGTGTGGGGTAATGCGGGGTAGGTGGCCGTACTATATTTAGCGCAGCGTTTAGCTGCCGCGCAGCTTGTCAATCAAACCATTGAGCGCTTCCATGCTGCCAAAGGCAATGGCCCGCTCGCCCATTTCTTCAACTTTACCGCGCAGTTTGACGCGTTTTTTTACCCGTACTTCTACTTCGGCCATGAGCAGGTCTGACAGCTCTTCTTCTATCCGCTTGAGGTCACGGGACTTTTCTTTGCCAGGTTTTTGCGGCGTGAGGCTGAACTCGGCGGACAGTTTTTTGACCAAGCTTTCGGCCTCACGCACCGACATTTTTTTGCCTACAATTTGGTTGGCGGCCGTAATTTGCGCCGCCCGGTCCAGGCCCAGCAAGGCGCGGGCGTGGCCCATGTCAATGTCACCGGCCATCAGCATGGTTTGCACAGGGTCGGTCAGGTTTAACAGGCGCAGCAGGTTGCTGGCAGCGCTGCGCGAGCGCCCTACGCTTTGAGCGGCTTGCTCGTGGGTGAGGCCAAACTCTTTGATCAAGCGGCTCAGGCCCTGCGCTTCTTCCAGCGGGTTCAAGTCTTCGCGCTGGATATTTTCTATCAGCGCCATGGCGGCGGCGTTGTGGTCGGTCACCTCTTTCACCAGCACCGGCACCTCGGCCAGCCCGACCAGTTTGCAGGCCCTGAAACGGCGCTCGCCCGCAATAATTTCGTACTTGCCGGCTTTGTCGCCGTAGCGTGCGCGGCCTTGTGCGTCGTCTGCCAGCTTGCGCACCAAGATCGGCTGCATCACGCCTTGCTGCTTGATGGACTCGGCCAGCTCGTACAGCGCGCCCTCGTCCATGCGGGTGCGCGGCTGGTACATGCCAGGGATTAAGTCGGTAAGGCGCAATGTGCTGGGCAGGCCGTTGTGGGTAGTGCTGCCTGCGGGTGCATCTTGCACTTTGGGGCCCAGCAAGGCTTCTAGGCCCATGCCAAGGCCTTTGGGTTTTTTGGTAACCATGTTCAATTTCTCTTGTTTGCTGTGCAGGGGTTGTCTGTGCGCGTGCGATGGGCTGGCTTAGCTTAGATTATGAACGTGCTTGGCGCATGCGGTTTAAGCGGGCTTGGCCAGGTTGAGCCACGGCGCCAGCAGCGCCCTGCCCGCAGGCCAGTGGCCCAAGCCGCTGTCGCCATTAATGTGGCCTACGGCACCTGCATCGTAGCAGCGCGCGCCCCAGCGGGCGGCCATGGTCTGGCCAGCGCTGTGGCTGGCAAAGGGGTCGTTGCTGGAAACGACGCACACTGCAGGGAATGGCAAAGGTGCCAGTACCGGCTTGCGCCAGTTGGCCATCTCGGGCGGTAGATCGGCTTGGGTTACGTCAGGCGGTGCCACCAGCAAAGCGCCACACACGGCGCCTGTGTGCGCAGATGCAGCCGCCCATGCGGCCACCAGGTGGCAGCCTAAGCTGTGGGCTACCAGCACAATACAGGGGCTGTTTTTTACAGGAAAATCGGCCTCTCGCCCAAGGAAATGCTGGATAGTTAGCTCATTTTTTGATAGTAAATAATCTGCCACCACCTGGTCTAGCCGTGCGCACCAGTCACCCCGCAGCGGGCGCTGCCAGTCATGTTGCTCTACCCGTATATCGCCATGGGCGGTTTGCCATAGGCTTTGCCAGTGGCCAGGGCCTGAGCTAAGCCAGCCGGGGAGGATGAAAACAGGGGTCATGGGCCGGGGCTGGGCTAAAAGTAAAGATGGGCAAAGTCAAGGTGGGTAATGGAGGGTCAAAACAACACAGATTGTAGTTTTGACCGAGCCGGTGGGTTAAAAGGCTTTAATTTGCCGCGCATTGGCCGCCTTTCGCATGCGCAAAAAAGCCGTGCCAACCTTCAGGCTGGCACGGCTTGGCAACGGGAGTGGCAGCATGCGCTGCGGTTTAGCGCATGCAGTGCGTGTTAAAGCAGCTCGAACACCAGGTACTGCAAAATGCGCTGCTGCGGCTCAAGCTCGGCACCGATCTCCGCCTCGTTGTGGTACGAGGTGTAGGTGACGCGGCCGCTGCCTACTGCAAAACTCATGGTTAATGGCTTGACCACCCCTGTGGACGAGGCAAAGTCAACTGCGCCCGAGGCCCATGTTTTAACGCCTGTGCTGCCCGCTTGTGCGCTGTTAATTACTGCCCAGCCGGACAGAAAGCCCGCAATTTTTACCGTGCCATTGGCTTGTACACAGGGCCCCCCCACGCAGGTGACCGAGCGCAACCACGCTTGCAGTGCAGGGTCTACCGCTGCATTGACCGTAATGCCAGATGTGCCTACTTCTGCAGCGTTGATGGTTTCCGCTGTGTTGGCTGCAGTCGTATCCGAGCCGTAAAAATCAATATAAGAAGGGAACACCTGCTCAATAATGTTGTAAGCGAGGTCGCTGGCATACAGCCTGCCCCCGCCTTGCACATACTGGCGCAAAATTTCTTTGTTGGCGGCGGTCAGTGGCACAGACTCGTCGGTGCCGCAGTTCCAGAACACGATGGTGTATTTAAAAATGTCCGGCTTGCCGTCACCGTCGGCATCTACAAACAGTTTGTCAGACGCTTCGTAGCCGGCGGTGGCCTCGCTGTTGCCTTGGTACAGCTTGAATTTTTCGGTGCCCAGCTTGAGCTTGCCAGCCTGCAGTTCACCAAAGCCCAGCTTGGCCAAGATATCCTCGATACTGTCGTACGCACCCGTGACCACGGCTATCTTGGGGGCACTGCTGCCCGTAGCGTTGCCCACCACAAAGGCAACGTTGCCTTGGGTGATGACACCAGCCACCGGCGCAGCCAAGGGAATTTCAATTTTGAAAGTGCCTTTGACTGCAGTGAGCTTGGCGTTAGCGGGAATTTGCGCATTAAAGCTAAAGCTACCGTCGTTGCCGCTGCAGGTGTTTGCCCAGCTGGCATCGGGCACCGTGCCGCACGGGGTGGTTGCGGGTGCTGCTGCGCTGAACTTTTGTGCAGTGGCTGCAGCTGCCCCGGTGCTGTTTGCCACATAGACCAGTGCATTGGCAATCGGCGTAGCGCCATCGGGCGCAACCACTTTGCCAGCAATGGTGGCGGGGGTGGTTACAGCTGCAGGCGCTGGGGTGCTGGTAGAAGCGCTGTCGCCACCGCCACCTCCACCGCAAGCAGTTAGAAAGCCGCCTAATGCGAGAGACAGCACAAAATTATGCAGGGCCCATGGCCGGGTTGAACGGGTTGACATTGAAGTTGCTCCTGGTGTGTGTGATGTAAGTGCACCGGGTACGCGGAGCACACTTTGGCGGTACTGTATCTATTGCCGCCTCATTCATAACGAATCTGCACCGCTGCAATAGCAACATGCGTGTTATTGAAACTAGAAAGGGTGATTTTTTTAACGCAGAAGGGAGCGAGCTAGCGGGCAACCAAGAGCCCAAGTAAAGGTTTCTAAAGCCGTTATAGCGGCATTTTTAGAGACGTTTTAGGGCTGTCGCCCAAGGAAATGCTGCATGTACAGCTCTCTTTTTGATAGTGATCACTACATAAATGCGCCGCTGGCACGACAGCTGCAGGTGTGCGGCCAGGGGACGCTCAGGGCACGCTTAGGGCATGGCCTTGATGCGCTCTACCATTTCGGCGGCAAACTCTACAAAGGCCACGCTGCCTTTGGCCTGCGGGTCAAACACAACGCCGGGCAGGCCGTAGCTGGGGGCTTCGGCCAGGCGCACGTTGCGCGGAATGACCGCGTTAAATACTTTCTCGCCAAAGTGGGTTTTCAGCTGCTCGCTCACCTGCTGCTGCAGCGTGATGCGGGGGTCAAACATCACGCGCAGCAGGCCGATGATTTGCAGGTCGGGGTTCATGTTGGCGTGTACTTGCTTGATGGTGTTAACCAAGTCGGTCAGGCCTTCTAGGGCAAAGTACTCGCATTGCATGGGTACGATCACGCCGTGCGCGCTGCACAGGCCGTTCAATGTCAGCATCGACAGCGAGGGTGGGCAGTCGATCAGGCAAAAGTCGTACTCGGTTTTTACGTGGGCCAGTGCGTTCTTCAGGCGCTGGTTGCGGTGCTCTAGCTGCACCAGTTCTACCTCGGCCCCGGCCAGGTCGCGGTTGGCGCCCAGCACATGGTAGCCACACTTATCGCTAACCACCCGCGCCTCGGCAATGCTGGCCGACTCTAGCAGCACGTCGTACACCGACAGCTGTAGCGTGCGCTTGTCCACGGCCGAGCCCATGGTGGCATTGCCTTGGGGGTCCAGGTCGACCATCAGCACACGCTGGCCTACCTTGGCCAAGCCTGCAGCGAGGTTTACCGTGGTGGTGGTTTTGCCCACGCCACCTTTTTGGTTGGCAACACAGAATATTTTCATGGGAGACTTAATCAGAGCGGTACAAAGTTACTTAGACAAGGCGAGCTTGAGCCCAAAGCCGATCAGGAAAAGCCCGGCAATTTTGTTCAAAGCGCCAGTCATGCGTGGGCTAGACCGGATGCGCTCTGCCGCAAAGTGGGTAATCAAGATAGAGCACACGCAATAGGCCAAGGTGATGGCCGCCACCGTGACGGCCATGACGGCAAAGGTTAGCAAGCCTTGGTGCTGCACAGGGTCAACAAACAGCGGAAAGAAAGCCATGTAGAACACGATGGCTTTGGGGTTAAGCAAGGTGATAGCCAGCGACTGCATGAAAAAACGCTGGGAGTCCATTTTCAAGAGGGGTGCATCGCCGGGTTGTGCCATCAGCATCTTGGCACCCAGGAAAGCCAGGTAAGCTGCGCCTGCAAATTGCACGATTTTGAAGGCCGTGGGGTGTGTGGCCAACAGCGCTGCAACACCCGCTACAGCCAACCACATGAGTACTTGGTCACCCGTAATCACGCCGATTGCTGCCGCCAACCCGCCACGCAGACCGCCTTTGGTGGTAGACGTAATGAGCGCGAGGTTACCGGGACCGGGAATCAGCAGGAAAACGAGTACGGCGATCGTGAAAGCGCCGTAATCGGCGATGCCAAAGAATGATCCGAACATGGTGTGACGCGTTTTGTTTTTGTGTGGTGGGGATGGCAGTGTAACCGGGCTGGCAGGCTTTGTCCCTTTGGCACGGCCTGGTGTTTGCCAACCGCCCTCATACTCGGGTACGAGAAATCGGTCGGTCGGCAAACACCTCACCGTGTACGTCCAGAGTAGCATGCGACCGGCAGTCTCCGGTCAGACCGCGTGTTCAATACAGGTAGCGAAACTAACCCAGCCAGTGTTTTTCGACCAAAGAATGATCCGAACACGGTATGACGCGTTTTGTTTTTTTGTGGTGGGGATGGTAGTGAAACCGGGCTGGCTGGCTTTGTCTCTTTGGCACGGCCAGGTGTTTGCCAACCGCCCTCATACTCGGGTACGAGAAATCGGTCGGTCGGCAAACACCTGACCGTGCACGACCAGAGTAGCATGCGACCGGCTGTCTCCGGCAGACCGCGTGTGTTTAATACAGGTAGCGCACCACAATGGCGGCGAGGCGAGATAGTGGTTGCAAACCGACCGATTTCTGGTACCCCAGTATGAGGGCGGTTTGCAACCGCTATCTCGCCCGAAACTAACCAAACTAGCGCCTTCGGGCAACTACTAGCTCACGTGAAGGCAACTAGTCCAATCCAAGCCGACCTAAACAACCCGCATCCACACCAGGCACCGCTCTGCTTCCAGCCCAGGCACCTGTAACGGTTCCACGTGAAACACTGTCACATCAGCAGGCAAGGCGGCCAACTCATCTGCGGGATGCTTGCCCTTCATGGCCAGCCACACACCGCCGGGGCCTGTGCCATCTGCCTGTTTCACGTGAAACTTAGTTAGCGTTACCAAGTCGGCCAGCGACGAGAATGCCCGGCTGACCACAATATCAAACGGCGCTACTTCCATCGCCTCAACCCGGGCATGCACACCCCGTAGGTTGGGCAGTTTCAGTGTGAGGGCGGTGTTTTGGATGAACGCAGCTTTCTTGCCCACGGTGTCTACGCAGCTGACCTCTAGCTCGGGGCACATGATGGCCAGCACGGTGCCCGGCAGCCCTGCCCCACTGCCTACGTCCAGCACCCCTGCGTTTTGCCCTTGGGTGTGTTTTAGCAAGGGGGCCACTACGGCCAAAGAGTCTAGTAGGTGGTGGGTCAGCATGTCGGCCGGTGCGCGAACTGCGGTTAAGTTGTAGACCTTGTTCCACTTTTCAATCAAGGCCATGTAGGCTAGCAGCGCTTCGGTTTGCGCTGCGCTCAAGGCCAAACCTAGCGCGCGGGCCTGTAGGGTTAGTTGGACAGTAAAGGGGCTTGTCATGGCGCGGGTAAGGCCAGTAGCGTTACGAGGGGTCCCAGCAGTTGCTTTTTTGCGCGGGGTTGGCCACCCAGTGGCGGGTTTGCACCTGCACTAAACCCTGGCCACGCTTGCCCAGCAGGCTGCCGCCTTGCGTGCTGTCCAGTACGGTGGCCATGCGCCAGCCGGAGCCTAGCTCTTTGGTGCAACGGGCATTGGCCTCGGCCAGTGAGCCCAGCACAAAGCCTGCGACCGGTGCTGTGGCGCCCAAAGTGCCGCCCGCCCACAGGGCACTTACGGTGTAGGTGGGGCTGCTGCCGTCGATCTTGGTGTCGGTAGCTACGCCCACTGCATCGCTGGCAGAGCCGTCTTTTAGCACGCACAGCACGGGCAGTGCAGTGCGGCAGGCGGTGTCGCCCTGCACGGGGTTGCACTGCGGTGCGCTTGGTGCGGGGGCCGTTGCCACAACGGGGGCCGCAGCCGCCGTGGGTGCAGGCGCTGTGCTGGTGGCTGAGGTGGCAGTGCTGGTGGTAGCAGTGGGGGTGGCTACTACAGGCGCCGCTACGGCTGCTACGGCTGCGCTACCTGGGTTGCCCATGTCCAGCGGCAAGCCGACGCAGCTGCTGTACATCGCGTTTACAGCATTGCCTGGCGGCGTGCCATGGCCAAAGCTCAGGCCAAAGCGGTCCAGGCTGGCCACGCCGGGCGCAGCGGCGGCGGCCGTTGGTTGTGCAGTAGCCTCTACGCTGACAGCAGCTACCTTGGCTTTAGCGGCATCTCTTTTCTTCTTGCTCCACCATAGCGGCACCACCAAAACGCCTATTAGCACTGCCACAATAATTGCAGGACGTATGCCCATAACGCCGCGCTGTGTATGCGTCAGTGGGGTGGGCGGGTTGGCGAAAGCGTTCATGTTGAAAGAGTTTAGGGTGCGGTAGTTCATAGCGCAATAGATAGGGGTAAGTAAAGACCAGATGGATTACAGAGAAGGGCTAGGCACCCAAAGCGCCCAAAGTGACCAAGGCGCTTAGGCCGCTTCAACCTGTGCACCGTTGACTGCTTCAGTGTTTGCACTGCTGCCATTTTCTTTGGCGAAACCTTTGTAGCTGCGCTTCTTTAAATGGACCAGCAGCAGCGAGATACTGGCTGGGGTGATGCCTGAAATGCGCGAGGCCATGCCCAGCGTTTCGGGCCGGTGCTTGCTGAGCTTTTGGCGCGCTTCAAAACTCAGCGCAGTGACCAGGCTGTAGTCTAGCTCGGCAGGCAAGCGCAGATGCTCGTAGTAGGCGGCGCGGGCTATTTCTTCGCGTTGGCCCTCAATGTAACCCGCATACTTGATAGAAATTTCCACCTGCTCCACCACGTCAGGCGTGGTTTCACGTGAAACATATACCGCTGCCAAGCTGGCGTTGGGCGTGCCGTCTTTGTTCAGTGTGGCCATGCCCATCAGGTTGTCGTAGCTCACTTCGGGGCGGCGCAGCAGGTCGGCCAGGTTGTATTCGCGCTCTATGGCCTTGCCCAGTACGCGCTCAGCTTCTTGGGCCAGCAGACTGGTGGGGTTTACCCACGTGGTTTTAAGCCGCTCGGTCTCTAGCGCCACTGCATCGCGTTTGCGGTTGAATGCGGCCCAGCGGGCATCGTCCACCAAGCCCAGCGCCCGGCCCTGCTCGGTCAAGCGCGCGTCGGCATTGTCCTCGCGCAATTGCAGGCGGTACTCGGCCCGGCTGGTGAACATGCGGTAGGGCTCGGTTACGCCCTTGGTAATCAGGTCGTCTACCAGCACGCCTAGGTAGGCTTCATCGCGGCCCGGCAGCCACATGCTGGCTGCATAGGCCACATGGCCCGCTGCGCTCAGTGCGGCATTCCCATGCCCCATGCTGCGGCTTTGCAGCGCGGCGTTAATGCCCGCAAACAAGCCCTGCGCAGCAGCCTCTTCGTACCCCGTGGTACCATTAATTTGCCCGGCAAAAAACAGCCCCCCAATGGCCCGTGTCTCAAAGTTGGTTTTGAGTTCGCGCGGGTCAAAGTAGTCGTACTCTATGGCGTAGCCAGGCCGAACAATGTGCGCGTTTTCCAGCCCTGCGATGCTGCGAATCATGTCGTATTGCACATCAAACGGCAGGCTGGTAGAGATGCCATTGGGGTACACCTCATGGGTGCACAGGCCCTCGGGCTCCAGAAAAATCTGGTGGCTGGTTTTGTCGGCAAAGCGGTTGACTTTGTCTTCCACGCTGGGGCAGTAGCGCGGGCCCACGCCTTCAATTTTGCCGGTAAACATGGGGCTTCGGTCAAAGCCTGCGCGAATGATCGCGTGCGTGCGCTCGTTGGTATGCGTCATCCAGCATGGCATTTGGCGCGGGTGCATGGCCGCGCCGCCATAGGCATGGGCCATAAAGCTGAACACGGGCACCGGCCCGCTAGCTTTGGCCCCCGGTAGCGGCTGGCCCAGTGCGTCCATAGGGGCCATGCCGTCGCCCGGCTGGGCTTCGCAGCGGGCGTAGTCAATCGTGCGGCCATCTATGCGCGCAGGCGTGCCGGTTTTCAGCCGCCCTTGCGGCAGTTTGAGCTCTTTCAGGCGGGCCGACAAACTCAAGGCAGGCGGATCGCCCGCCCTGCCCGCCGCGTAGTTGGCCAGCCCCACATGAATTTTGCCGTCTAAAAACGTGCCTGCGGTTAGCACCACGGTGCGGCTTCTAAACCGAATGCCCACCTGGGTTACCGCGCCCACCACCCGCTCTTGACCGTCGACAGACTCGACCATCAGGTCGTCTACAGCTTGCTGAAACAGCCATAAATTAGCCTGGTTTTCCAGTTTGCGGCGAATGGCCGCTTTATACAGCACCCGGTCTGCTTGCGCCCGCGTGGCCCGTACGGCAGGGCCTTTAGAGCTGTTTAAAATGCGAAATTGAATGCCGCCCTCATCCGTGGCCAGTGCCATGGCGCCGCCCAGCGCGTCCACTTCTTTCACCAAATGGCCCTTGCCAATACCGCCAATGCTGGGGTTGCAGCTCATCTGGCCCAGGGTTTCTATGTTGTGCGTTAGCAGCAGTGTGCGGCAGCCCATGCGCGCGGATGCCAGCGCGGCCTCGGTGCCCGCATGGCCACCGCCCACCACAAGCACATCAAAAATTTCAGGGTAATTCATTGCACACACTCCGTTGGGTCAGCCCTTGCCACAGCGCAGCAGCTAACGCAGACCTCTATTTTATCCACACCGCAGCCCAGAAGCACCAGTTTTTAAGCAAAATAGACCGGTCGCCCAAGGAAATGCTAGATAGTTAGCTATTAAATACATAGCGTATTGCCTGTCCCTGAAAATAGCCCTCCACCATGCCGGGGCCACGGCCCACTACCGCCCCACCAACCGCTCAACACGACATTGAAAACGCCGTACCCAAGTATTTTAGAATCACCCCAGAATCATAAATGACTACAAAAAAACCGGCAATTTTGCACAAAACCGCTGCCAAAATACACCATAAGTTCTATTTTTTAGATTAAAGTATTCGAAAATACGGCGACCAACGCAAAAAACACCCCTTCATGTGTTAAGTTCCGTGCAACTGAAAATATTTAGCAAGATAGAGCTGTCCAGCTCGGGGGTCTTATGAACGTCGTTGAACAAAAAGTTAAATGGTGCATATCGATGAGCGCGCGCAAACAAAATCAGCCTGCACGCTTGTGCCCAGGGCTAAAACATTTGCGCAATGTGGTGCTCAGCCTTGTAGCAGGCCTGTCCGTGGGCTTGGCTCTGGCCGCACCCGACTTCGGTATTTCTGCGTACAACTACGATACGCAGCCCACACCGTTGCCCACCAGTAAAACAGATACTTTTCGCGTAACCGTAGGTAGCACAGGTGACGCACCCACAACGCCCGTCAAAGTTAGCATTCAAGTGCCCGCAGGCGTGGCCGTGGTTCCTGGGTCATTCCCAGCTTACTGCACACTGGTAGGCACAGCCGCAGCCAGCCCGTCAACTCCAGGTACCCAGCTGCTGCAATGTACCTTGCCACTACCCAACCCTGGCGGCGCAGGAACCACCAGCGAGATTAGCTACGTGGCCAAAGCCTTCGTGCCCGCCAATGCCGCTTACTCGTTTAACGCCTGCGTTGACGATACGTTCAGCTCGCCCTACCCCGTCTCGGCCACTGGAGTGGGGTGCACACCTTACCCATCAGACAGCGACCCATCTAATGACTTTAACGGCCAAAGCCTGCTGGTCAATGCAGCTAACGACTTGGGCATCAGTTTCAATCCCGCCCTAAACGAAAGCGTGATTTCGGGTGCGCCCTACACCTTCACGGCCAAAGTTACCTCTAACGGCTTGGATGCCATACCTGGCAACCAAGTTCAGGCCGAGTTCAATGTCCAGCCTGGGTTTCAGCCGGCATCCATCGCTGCTATCAACGCCGCATCCCCCGGCTGGAGCTGTTCTCAGCTAGGCAGCAAAATTACCTGCGTATTAGCAGCTGCGGTTGCTAACAACTCCTCAGGCACAACCACTACCCTGCCCGATATCAAAATACCTGGCACCGTGGTAGCCGGTGGCGGCACCACGGGTATGGATGCCGCAGTCGCCAGCAACGACAATTTTGCCACCATCGCTGATCCGGTACCTGCCAACAACGGCCCTATCATCAAAACACTTAACGTCTCAGCGGGCGGCAACGTCAAAGCAGACAAAAGCTTTGTCGGCCAACCCGGTGCTGCAGCCGCCAGCTTGGCGCTCACTGCCACATCGACGATGCGCTTGACCATAGCAACCGACCCTAGCGGCTCTGCGCTGCCCATCGGTGCCACCATCAGCGACGATTTGACGGTGATGTTGGGCAAAGGCTTTCAACTATTGCCAGCCGGTGTGCCAGCGGGCTGCCTGTTTTCAACGCCCAACTTGGTCTGCACGACCACCGCCCCGCTACCGGCCGGTAGCTTGGTGAACTTTGACGTGGTACTCACCCACCCTACTGCACTGCCAACGCCGCCCACGGGTGTTAACACTGCGGTAGTCGTTGCACCAGCCACTTACACCGATACCAACAGCACAGACAACAGCAAAACTGCTTCTTACGTAGTGGTACCAGCCTATGCCGACCTGGAAATCATTGGCTCCGAGGGCGCTCGCAAAGTGCCGTTGGGCGGCGACATCACCCGCAGCGTGGCTGTGCGTAACAATGGCCCGCTGCCTGTCAACTACAGCGCGGCCAACCCACTGCGTGCATTTGGCAGCATTGGCAACTTGGAAACTGTAGGCGGTGGGGCTGCTGGCGTGCCAACCTGTCCAGGTACGTTGGTTGCTCCATGGTCCGTTTGTACGGTCATCACAGACAGCGGTGTGCAAAGATTGCTGTTCACAACAGGCACGAACACCGGCGTGTTGGCTGTGGGCGCAACATCGCCCTCAGCACCCTACACCAGCCAGGCACCCACTGCAGCGGCGAATATTGGCACAGGTATTAGCACTTTGTCGTGCACTGGGCAACAGATTTTGGACAAAACGGGCGTGCTGATTTCCGCTGGCGCAAGCCCACCAGAGCGCACAGGCGCGCTTGGCGCAAACGTGCCTGCCAGCGCACCGACCATTGAATACAGCAACGACTGTAAAAATCTTCGCGGTGTAGAGTACATTGACCAGGCCGTTAGCACCGGCGATCTGTCTATCACTAAAACTGTAGCCACACTCACTGCTAGCAGCCAAGTCTGTGGACCTGCGACGACAGGATTTGCCGCGGCGCAAACATTGGCCAGCGTCGCGTCTAACGACAACGCCTTGTGTTTCAAGATAGTGGTTACAAATAACCCTGCCAATCCAGCGGGTTGGGGCAGTGGCGGCCCATACACGCACGGTACCGCCAAAAACTACTTTATCAGCGACACCTTACCCATGTACTGGGGCATTACCGGCAACCCGGGTGAAAACCTGCCCACCACGCAAACCTCGATTCTGGATGTTGCGTTGGACACAGGTGCAGGCGAGACCTGCGCAGCCACAAACCTGGGTGCTTCGCCCCCCGTGGTGCGTTGTGATTTGAAAAACCTTGCGGCAAACACCAGCCGCACGCTCTACATCAAAGTAGCCCGCGGCATGCTCGATGGCACATTCACCAATACGGCTACCACCGACTCCAAAGACCTGCTTGAGCCTGATGATGTACCAGGCTCCACCGGCTTTGCGCCTAACACGGCGACAGCGCAGTCTACCGTGCAGCCCGTAGTTGACCTGCAGGTGACAGGCAAGGCCATCAACCCCAACCCCATTGCTATCGGCAAACTGGGCCAGTATCTATTTACCTACAAAAACAATGGCCCCAACCCATCGCAACAAGCACGCGTAGAAGATGTCATCGACACCACCCGCTGGGAAATTGTGGGTACACCTGTCAACACCCGTGGAGAAGCTTGCTCACTAGTGCTTAATACGCCGTCTGCTGGCCGTACCACTGTGCGCTGCGACTTAAGCACCACGCCTTTTGAACGCGCCCAAGAATTTCAAGTGGCCATCCAAGTGCGGCCACTGTTCCCCTACGCGCAGCCCAGCACCAGCGCCGACGGCTTCAGTGACGGCGCAGGCTCGCCCGGCTATGTTCAAACAGGCGGAGGCTTGGGCTTGGGTATTTCACAATCTAGCATGCCGGGTTACACCAACACCGCCGTTGTCAGCAAAACACGCGCCATCGAAACCGAGCGCGACTTGACGAACAACGCCAATTCGGTGCTGGTCAAAGTAGCACCGCCTAAATTTGATTTGATTGTGTCCAAAACCGACGTGGGCACGCTACTTAACGGTGACAACTTGGTATACCCAGCCCAAGTGAAGTACCGCATTACTATGGTCAACAGCGGTGAATCCAAGATCACCGGCGTGCAGATGGTTGACTTAAAACCGGTGCTTACATCTGGCACGGTGGCTAATTTTGGTGCCACCACAGCGGTAACCAACAACGCCCAGGTACGTACGCTGAACTTTGTCAGCGCAGTGTTTGAGCCATCCGTGCAGTTCACGTCCAGCGGACGCGCCTTGCCCGGTGCCACTCCTTGCACTGACGGCCTGCCAAATGCAGGACAAGTTCTTTGTATCTCATCGGCCACGGCGGCCGACCAGTACATGCTGCCCGGTGAAAGCCTCTCATGGGTGTTGACATTTGACCCATCACCCGCCACGACACCCCCCATACGCGGCAACCTAGTGTTACCTAACAAGGTGCGCGGCGCGTCCAACGAAGCCCCGTTTAACATGACAACTGGCAAAGTTGACTATGACAAAGACCAGGCGCGCAATGCTACAGAAAACACCACCTGGTTTGCACCCATGGACCTGGAGGTAACGGCTAAAACGACGCTGGCACCCACCACCATCAACCTGAACCAAACAGCGCAATTCACTATCGACTTCCGTAACAACGGCCCCAGCCCTACACGCAGAGTCAAAATTGTTGAAACTCTGCCGCCAGGCTTTACGTTTGTAACCGCAACCTTTGTTAAGCCCGTGGCCAGTGCAATCCCAGGGATGGCTGCAGATTACCCGGTGTCTTGCACCGGCATCGGTGCCAACGTTGCCACTTGCGAAATTGGCGACACAAACTCTGCGACTGCTGATTTTGTGGGGGCAACAGGCACGGGCCAACTGTTGGTTACTGTCAAAGCTTCCAACTGGGTTGCTATTCAAACTGCAGGTTTTGCACCGTTAAACAACGTGGCCACTATTTCACCGGGCACGGACCAGACGACAGGTAACCCGACGGGTAAAGACACGGTAGCCACCAACAACGCTAAAACTTCAACGATCGCAGTCCTAGAAACCTCTATCTCTGGCCGTGTGTGCAAGGTAACCCAAGGCGCAAACCTTGCCGATGCTGCAAATAAGAATTGCGCAGCGTCACCAGCCAGTGCCATTTCTGGCACCACGATCAAGCTGTGTGGCACTGATATTTTTGGCAATGCACTGGGTGGTGGAACGCCTGGCACAGGCGCAGACTGTGCAGACGCTACGGTGTCAGCCCCTACGGATGTCAATGGTGACTGGAAGATTTTGGTGCCACCAGGCACCTACACAGTGGTTGAAACACAGCCATCGGGTTTTAGCGACTATACAGAGCAACCAGGCACAGCCGGGGGCACAGTGGCCATCGGCCCGAATGCTGCAGCGCCAGCTCTAGACTTTGGCCCGTCAGCAGAAGAAAATAAAATTTCTGGCGTGGTTGTAGCAGCAACTGGAACACAGGCCGCACGCAACCCTACGGGTTACAACTTCACAGAAATTGTCGACACCGGTATTTCGGGCTTTGTCTACGAAGACCTGAACAACAACGGCCTGAAAGAACTAGGCGACCCAGGCATTGGCGGTGCCCTACTGACTCTGACGGGCATTGACTTTGACGGCAACCCCGTGAATGTGACTACAACCAGTGCAATAACTACTGGCGCTTACCAATTTAACGTGCCACCGTCAAATGTCGCTGGTTATAAGCTAGTTCAAACACAGCCTGCTGGCTACTATGATGGTAAAGACCATCGAGGCAACGATACGGGCGCGGCTGTTTCCCCAGGCAGTGTGATTAACGGCTCAGAGGCCAACAACAGTGCTTTGGGCTATTCCACCGCAGGTACTCCAGTGGCCACAGGCACATCAAATACGCCAACTGACGAAATTACCACCATCGTCTTGGTGGAGGCAGTGAGCCAAACACAGCACAATTTTGGCGAAATCAAACCCGGCACAATTACCGGCGTCGTTTACATTGACAGCGATGGCAGCGTAACCAAGTTGGCTGCTGAAACCACTCTGCCTAATGTCACCATCACCTTGACAGGTACGGACTTTTTAGGTAACGCCGTCACCCGCACCACAGTGACCAATGCAGTGGGCGCTTATGAATTTGGCGGTTTGCTGCCAGGTAATTACAATGTTTCAGAGGCAGTAGTGCCGGGCTACAAACATACGGGTGCTAGCGTAGAAGGCCCTCAAGCCTTGGGCACACCCTACGCATTGCGTACATCCGCAACATTGACTGAAACGCCAGCTTCTGGCATTACCGCCGGCTTCACAGTAACGCCTGCTATCAACACTATCAAGCTAGGCCCGGGTGGCCGCTCGGATGGCAATAACTTTGGCGAGCGCGGCAGCGATATATCGGGCCGTGTATGTGAAGACTTGAACAACGATGGTATTTGCCAGACTGCAGAGCCGTCTATTCCGGGCGTAACCATTACGTTAACCGGCATAGATGCTGGCGGTAACGCCATAACACGCACTGCGGTAACCAGCGCGACCGGTTCGTGGGTCATCAATGACATCCCGGCGCCGCTGAGCACAGGCGCAGGCTATACCCTGGAAGAGTCACAGCCCCCCGCCTTCTTGGACGGCAAGCAATCGGCGGGTACGTTGACCCCGTATGGCACCCCGCTTAACACGGCACCTTCGGTGGGCAGCACTACAGCGACCGATGTGGTGTCGCCAGCCAGAGACAAAATCACAGGTATCAAGTTTGACCAACCCACAAACGGCACAAATTACGATTTTGCAGAGGTCAAACCTGCAAGCTTGCAGGGCTTTGTCTACTACGATGTAAACAAAGACGGCACACGCACCACAGCCAGCGGCCAAGAGGTGGGTATTGTGGGCGTGGTGCTAGAGTTGACCGGTACGAATGATGTGGGACAAACCGTAGCACTGACTACAACCACGTCTGTAACTCCAGATGGTTCGTACACCTTCAGCAACCTGCGCCCAGGCACTTACCAAGTGCGAGAGATCCAACCCATTGCACCTACCTATACCGTCATTGACGGTACCGTCACTGTCGGTACCATTACTTACGTGACGGCAGGCGTATCACCAACAGTAGGCGACCAAGGCACTCTGGTTACTGAAACGCCCAGTACCGCACCGAATGCCGGCGAACGTGTGCAGGGCATTGTTTTGCGCTCTGGCGCGACAGGAACCAACTACAACTTTGGCGAAGTGCCCTTGGTTCCAGTGAGCGGCACTGTGTATGTAGACACAGGTAATTTTGGCAGCTTAGACCCTAGTGAAGCAGGTATGCCTAACGGCAAAACCACCACGCTGGTGCTGTGTACAACGGCAGGTGTTCCGTGTGGAGACGCATCACCTATTACAACCACATCGACACCGGGTTCTGGCACCTACACCTTCCCGCCACAGCCCTCAGGCATTTACTATGTGCAAGAAGTGCAGCCTGCAGGCTATGCATCCAGTACAGCAAATGTACAGACTGTCACTTTGGTAGCCTTGCCGGTGACCAATGTGAATTTTGGTGAAACAGGTGCCAACCTGTCTGGCACGGTGTATGCCGATCTGTTCAAAGATGGTGTGTTCAGCGGCGGCACTGACCCAGGCATTGGCGGCGTGGCAATGAAGTTGTGCCTTACCAGTGCAGCGGCAGCTTGCGCCACATCACCAGTGGCAACAGCCACCACGTCTGTCACAGGTAGCTATACCTTCGCCAACATACCTGCGCCGCCAGCAGGTGACAGTTACTTTATTTTAGAGAACGAAGCCACAGGCCCGTTGACCACCTATGGCAATGGTACAGCGACTGTGGGCACCATTACGGGCAGCGGTAGCACCCCGAACAATGGCAGTACAAGCTTGGCCCAGCAGGGCCCGGCGTTTACCGGTGACAGCAGAATTAACCTTATCAGTTTTGCCATGCCAACCACGACTGTTGTGCTGGGCATTCAGGTAGAAGGTCTGGGCTATAACTTTGGCGAAATATCCAGCGTGGGTATCAGCGGCAAGGTGTTTTTAGACCGAGACTTTACCAACGGGACAACGGGAACGTTCAATGTATCCACAGACCGTCCTTTGGCCACGGTCACCATAACCTTGTGCAGTGCAGAGCCGGTCGCTGGTGTTTGTAGCGCCATCGTAGGCACGACTACAACCTCTATCACGGGCGACTATAACTTTGCCAACGTATCCCCTGGCGACTACTACGTGCTGGAAACACAGCCTGCGGGTTACGGCTCTAGCTCGCCCAACGTGGTATCAGTGCTTGGCTTTGGCACCACGTCTGTGGCAAACGTTAATTTTGCAGACACTGGTGCCGAAATCAAAGGCACTGTGTACCAAGACAACGACAACTCTGGCACATTGAACACAGGTGACGTAGGTATTGGCAGCGTACAGGTCCAACTTTGCCTGGATGCTGCATGCGCCACCGTGGTACAAACCACCAACACCACACCGGGCAGTGGAACCTACACATTTGCCAATGTACCTACGCCACCCGCAGGCGGCTACTTTATCAAAGAAGGCGCAGTTCCTGTGGGTTATGTGAATGGCACCACTACGGTAGGCACGCTGACGGTAGCTCCAGCAAGCGCGGGGACTTTAGTTGGCACTGCAGACACACCCAATAGCCGAATCAGCGGCGTGGCATGGCCAGCGCCGACCGCTGACTTTAACGGCCCTGTGGCGGTAGGCGTTGCCTATAACTTTGGCGAGACAGGCTCACCTGTCTTGCCGCCAACTAGCGCCAATCTGTCGGGCCGTGTATGGCTAGACGGAAACAATAATGGCACTATTGACGCGGCTGAGCCTGGAATTGGTGGCGTGACCATTGTGCTTACGGGTACATCATCGGGCGGACCTGTGACTTTGACCACTGTCACGGCCAACGATGGCAGCTACAGTTTTAATGGATTGCAACCCGGCACTTACCAAGTAACGCAGCCACAACAACCGGCTACGTCAAACGGCGCAACCTTGCCGTCCGGTGTCAGTCAAACTGGCCAGGGCATTACCGTGCCAGGCACAGGAGCTCAGCAAAACGGCGTGGCCAGTGCACCCACAGCAGTAACATCGTCCATAGCCAGCATTGTGTTGGCGGCTGGTAATAACTCCGTCAATAACAATTTTGGCGAAGTTTCAGGCTCAACGATCAGTGGCTTTGTGTACAACGACGTTAATGCCAGCGGCATCAAAGACCAGGTAGACACGCCATTAGTGGGTGTAGTAGTGACGCTAACTGGGGTGGACTCTACAGGCCAGGCCATCACACGTACTACAACGACCGATGCCTCGGGAGCCTACCAGTTCACCGGACTGCCAGTGGGTACATACACTGTGACCGAGCCAGTCCAACCACTTGGAACGGCCAACGCTGAGACTAACCCGGGTACCATCAACAATGGTGGAACGGCAGGCACTGCAACACCTAGGGCGACTACACCATCTGCTATCAACGGCATTC
>JAYSRE010000182.1:0-8236 GCA_043721235.1 Polaromonas sp.
TGGCGCTGCAGCAGGGCTACGAGGCGCTGCCTACGCCCGAAGGTGTTTCGCGGGCTACCACGCGCACTGTGGTGGTGGCCAGTTTGGCGGTGCTGGCGCTGGATTTTATCCTCACTGCGCTGATGTTCTCGATTTAGTGATTTCAATTAAAGGGGAAGCGTATGCAACGCTCTGGCAATGATTTTTGGGTGGGTTTGTTTGTGCTCATCGGCGGTGCTGCGCTGCTGTTTTTGGCGCTCAAAGCAGGTAACTTGCTCAGCTTTAATTTTGACTCCACCTACTTGATTACAGCCAAGTTTGACAATGTGGGCGGTATCAAATCTAGCGCGCCCGTTAAGAGTGCAGGCGTGGTAGTGGGCCGGGTTGAGTCGATCAGCTTTGACGACAAATCCTACCAAGCCAAAGTGCATATGGCCATGCAGAGCAAATATGTGTTTCCCAAAGACAGCTCCATGAAGATACTTACCAGCGGCTTGTTGGGCGAGCAGTACATTGGCATTGAGGCCGGTGCCGATGATAAAAACTTGGCCCAAGGTGACGTGGTCAAGTCCACCCAGTCGGCCGTGGTGCTGGAGAATTTAATCTCCCAGTTTTTGTACAGCAAAGCCGCTGACGGCCCCGCAGCGCCTGCGGCCAACGGAGCCAAAAAATGAGCTTTGCCAGCGTGGGTGCCAAGCGTTTAGCTGCATGGGCCGCACTGGCCGCGCTGGTGCTGCTAACAGGCTGTGCCACGGGGCCCAATGCCAACCCCCAAGACCCGTTTGAGCCTTACAACCGGGGCATGTCAAGTTTTAACGATGGCATAGACCGCGCGGTTCTTAAACCACTTGCCACGGCTTATGTGGCGGTCACGCCGTCGCCCTTGCGCACAGGGGTGACTAATTTTTTTGGCAACTTGCAAGATGCTTGGGCTGTGGTTAACAGTACACTGCAGTTACGCCCGCAAAAAGCCATGGAGAGCTTGACCCGGGTAGGTCTCAACACATTCTTTGGTTTTGGCGGTGTGATTGACCTGGCCACTGAATTTGGCATTCCCAAACACAGCGAAGACCTGGGTAAAACGCTGGGCCGCTGGGGCGTGCCCTCAGGCCCGTACGTTGTGCTGCCCTTGTTTGGTCCGTCTACAGTGCGTGACGCGCTGGTCTTTCCGATAGAGGCGGCCTACGACCCGGTATCGCAAATTGACCCTGCCGGCAGCCGCTATGCCGTAACTGGGCTGCGCTTGGTCAATTCCCGGTCTAGGTTTTTGCGCCTAGGTAACCTGCTGGACGACGCGGCTCTGGACAAATACAGTTTTACCCGCGACGCTTTCTTGATCAGGCGCAACGCGTCAGTGGCCAAGTCAGCGGGTAAAGAGCTGGACGAAGATGCCGTGCAAGACGCTGAGAAAGAACCGGCCAAAGATGCCGCCAAAGACCCAGTTAAGGCAGCAGACCCTGGCCAAGTCGACAACCTCAAACCCGAAGTCCCCGCAAAATCTGAAGCAGAGCCTGCAAAGTAACGATGCTAACTAACGCTGCCTAAAGCACGTTAAAAGCGTAAGTACAGTCGTAAACAAGGCAACTAAATACGGCCCTAGGCACTCAAAATGCCCAATTGGTCACATTTAGACTGGCTTTTAACCCCAAGCTAGCGCAAACCGTCCTCCCAAAGCCCTAGGATTGCGTTATCACACCACGGCATGTGCCGTATGAAGGAAATGTATGTTGATAAACCGCCGCTGGTTTGCTGTTGCGAACTCTGTAGTGTTGAGTGTAGGTCTATTAAGCGTGAGCCTGGGCCTGTCAAGCGCAGCCATGGCCCAATCTACCGAAGCGCCTGATGCCATGATCAAACGCCTGTCTAGCGAAGTGCTGGACGCTATCAAGGCCGACAAAAGCGTGCAAACAGGCGATACCAGCAAAGTCATTGCTTTGGTGGACAACAAAATCATGCCCAACGTGAACTTTGCCCGCATGACAGCGGCTGCGGTAGGTCGCAACTGGAAGCAAGCCACGCCCGAGCAGCAAAAGCGCCTGCAAGAAGAATTTAAAGTACTGCTAGTGCGCACTTACTCTGGCGCTTTGTCCGAAGTGCGCGACCAGACCATCAGCCTCAAACCCCTACGCGCGGCCCCAGAAGACACCGAAGTGATCGTGCGCTCTGAGGTCAAAGGCCGTGGTGACCCGATTCAGCTGGACTACCGCATGGAAAAATCAGCAACGGGCTGGAAAATTTATGACCTGAACGTGCTGGGCGTTTGGCTGGTGGAAACTTACCGCGCCCAGTTTGCCCAAGAAATTAACGCCAGCGGCGTGGACGGCTTGATCACCAAGCTGGCTGAGCGCAACAAAGGCGCTAAAAAGTCCTAAAGGCCACCTATGCTGATGCTGCCTAACGAAATCACCCACAGCAGTGCGCGTAGCTGCGCGCACATGCTGGCGCAGGCATTGCAGCACAGCGAGGCTGCAGTGATCGCGGATGCGTCGGCCTTGGTGCGCTTTGACTCATCTGCCTTGGCCGTGCTGCTAGAGTGCCGTCGCGAGGCCCAGGTGGCAGGCAAAACCTTCTCGGTACGTGCTTTGCCTGTGCGTTTGCGTTCGCTGGCCAGCATGTACGGCGTGGCCGAGCTGCTGCCTGCAGCCCCTTAATCGCCCTAGGCTTTCATGGCACCCAAATAGTGCCAACGCACTAAGGTTAGCGGGCTGCATGGCTCCAGCAGGCCCTGCTAGCCCCTACAATCGTGGGTTCATGCCCGCAATTTCAGTCCAATCCGTCACAAAACACTACACCGGAGCCCGCGGTGCACTTACAGCACTAGACAGCGTGAGCCTGAACATCGAACGCGGTGAATTCTTCGGCCTGCTAGGCCCCAACGGCGCGGGCAAAACCACACTGATCAGTATTTTGGCGGGGCTTACGCGGGCCACATCGGGCCAAGTTTTAGTGCATGGCCATAACGTACAGTCAGACCCGGCGCAAGCCCGCCGCATGCTGGGCGTGGTGCCGCAAGAGCTGGTGTTCGACCCGTTTTTCAACGTCCGCGACATTCTGCGGATTCAGTCGGGTTATTTCGGTGTTAAGAATAACGATGCCTGGATAGACGAGCTGCTGCACAGCCTGGGCCTGGCCGACAAAGCCAGCGCCAACATGCGCCAGCTGTCGGGCGGCATGAAGCGGCGCGTGCTGGTGGCACAGGCACTGGTGCACAAGCCGCCGGTGATCGTGCTGGACGAGCCTACTGCGGGCGTCGATGTTGAGCTGCGGCAAACCTTGTGGCAGTTTATTGCCAAGCTGAACAAGCAAGGCAGCACGGTGCTGCTGACCACCCATTATCTGGAAGAAGCCGAAGCCTTGTGTGGCCGCATTGCCATGCTTAAACAAGGCAAAGTTGTAGCGCTGGCCGCCACGTCTGAGTTGCTTAAAGCGGCTTCATCGAACGTGCTGCGCTTTAAAATCGACAGTGAACTGCCCCAAGAATTGGCCCGTAAAGCACGTATCACTGGCCGCATTGTGCAGTTCCCCGCACACAACGCCGCAGAGATTGAAAGCTACCTGGCGGCGGTACGCCAAGCCGGGCTAGAAGCACGCGATGTGGAGATCAGGAAAGCTGATTTAGAAGACGTGTTTTTAGATGTGATGGGGGCCTCTAAATGACCGGCTGGCAAACTCTTTTCTACAAAGAAGTGCTACGCTTTTGGAGCGTAGGCTTTCAAACCGTGGCTGCACCTGTGCTGACTGCGGTAATGTACATGCTGATTTTTGGCCACGTGCTGGACGGCCAAGTTAAGGTGTATGGTACGGTCAGCTACACTGCGTTTCTAGTCCCCGGTTTGGTCATGATGAGTGTGTTGCAAAATGCTTTTGCCAACAGTTCGTCCAGCATCATTCAAAGCAAAATCATGGGCAACCTGGTGTTTTTGCTGCTCACCCCACTGGGGCATTGGAGCTGGTTTTGGGCCTATGTGGGTTCATCGGTGGCGCGCGGATTGGCCGTGGGCGCTGGTGTAATGGCCGTTACCTATTGGTTTGGCCAACCCAGTATTCTGGCCCCGCTGTGGATTGTGGTTTTTGCCTTGCTAGGGGCCGCCATGCTGGGGGCTATGGGCTTGATCGCCGGGCTGTGGGCCGAAAAATTTGACCAAATGGCGGCGTTTCAAAACTTCGTCATCATGCCCATGACATTTCTAAGCGGCGTGTTTTACTCGGTGCACAGCTTGCCCAGTTTTTGGCAAACCGTGAGCCATTTCAATCCGTTTTTCTACATGATTGACGGCTTTCGTTATGGCTTTTTTGGGGTTAGCGATGTCTCGCCATGGCTAAGCTTGGCCATCGTGGGCGGTGCTTTTCTGGGCGTGAGCGCAGTAGCAGTGCACCTGCTGCGCATTGGCTACAAAATTCGCAGCTAGGGGCTAAACTGCCTGAGGAATAATTACGTATGACAGCAGAACAACTCCACCACATTATTGCCGCTGGCTTGCAATGCACGCACTTGGTGGTAGACGGCGACGGCCGCCACTGGAGCGCTGTGATCGTCTCGCCAGCCTTTGATGGCAAGCGCCTGATTCAGCGCCACCAAGCGGTGTACGCCACCTTGGGTGAAAAAATACGCACCGACGAAGTGCATGCCTTGTCGATGAAAACCCACAGCCCTGCAGAGTGGGCTGCGTTGCAAAAGGTATAAACGCAATTTTGATGAACACAACACTGAAAAATCATGGATAAATTAATCGTTCGCGGCGGCAAAGCCCTGCACGGAGAGGTGCTGATCTCTGGCGCTAAAAATGCTACCTTGCCCGAGCTGTGCGCGGCCTTGCTGACGGCAGAGCCCGTGACATTGCACAACGTGCCCCAGCTGCAAGATGTGAAAACCATGCTCAAGCTGATTCGCAATATGGGCGTGGTGGCCGAGCCGCAAATAGACGGCTCAGTGGTGATCAATGCGGGCAGCTTGTCGTCGCCTGAGGCACCCTATGAGCTGGTTAAAACCATGCGGGCATCGGTGCTGGCCTTGGGCCCATTGCTGGCCCGTTTTGGAGAGGCCACCGTATCGCTGCCCGGCGGTTGCGCGATTGGTTCACGCCCGGTAGACCAGCACATTAAAGGCTTGCAAGCCATGGGGGCAGACATTGTGGTGGAGCATGGCTACATGATCGCCAAGCTACCCAAAGGGCAAACACGTTTGCGGGGTGCCAGCATCACCACCGATATGGTGACCGTGACAGGCACTGAGAACTTTTTAATGGCCGCCACACTGGCCGAAGGTGAGACTGTGCTGGAGAACGCTGCGCAAGAGCCTGAGATTATCGACCTTGCTGAGATGCTGATCAAAATGGGTGCCAAAATCACCGGCCACGGCACTAGCAAAATTCATATCCAAGGCGTAGCTGCGTTGCACGGTTGCAGCCACGCTGTAGTGGCCGACCGTATTGAGTGCGGTACCTTTATGTGCGCTGTGGCGGCTACCGGGGGCGATGTAGTTTTAAAGCATGGCAGGGCTGATCACTTGGACGCGGTGATCGACAAGCTGCGCGAGGCCGGTGCCGCAGTGCAGGCGGTGGAGCTAGAGGTGAAGGTGGCCGAGGGCGTGCATAAGGTACCGGGCATTCGCGTGTCATCGTCAGGCCGCCTCAAAGCGCAAAGCTTTCGCACCACCGAATACCCCGGTTTTCCCACCGACATGCAAGCCCAGTTTATGGCGCTGAATGTGGTGTCAGAGGGTACCGCCAAAGTCACTGAAACCATCTTTGAGAACCGCTACATGCACGTGCCTGAAATGCAGCGCATGGGGGCTAAGATTCAAACCGATGGCAAAGTCGCTGTGATTGAGGGCGTGGCCAAACTGTCGGGCGCTACCGTAATGGCCACCGATCTGCGCGCATCCGCGTCACTGGTGATTGCCGGGCTGGTCGCCGAGGGCGAAACTTTGATTGACCGCATTTACCACTTGGACCGTGGCTATGACCGTATGGAAGCCAAGCTGCGCGGTATCGGCGCTGATATTGAAAGGCTAGCATGATCACGCTTGCGCTATGGGAGAAACGAATTTGATTACGCTCGCGCTATCAAAGGGCCGTATTTTCGAGGAAACCTTGCCACTGCTGCGTGCAGCGGGCATTGAGGTGCTGGAAGACCCCGAAAAATCTCGCAAACTTATATTGCCAACCAACCAGGCTGATGTGCGTATTTTGCTGGTGCGTGCCAGCGACGTACCCACCTATGTGCAGTATGGCGGTGCTGACTTGGGTGTGGTGGGTAAAGACACGCTGCTAGAGACCGGCCACCAAGGCCTGTATGTGCCGCTGGACTTGCATATTTCCAAATGCCGTATCAGCGTAGCCGTGCGCAACGATTTTGACTACGCCGCCGCTGTCAAGCAAGGCGCGCGGCTGCGCGTAGCCACTAAATATGTGGCTATTGCCCGGGAGTTTTTTGCCAGCAAGGGTGTGCATGTAGACTTGATCAAACTCTACGGCAGCATGGAGCTGGCACCGCTGACCGGCTTGGCAGATGCTATTGTGGATCTAGTATCGACAGGTAACACGCTCAAAGCCAATCATTTGGTTGAGGTGGAGCAGATCATGGACATCAGCGCGCGTTTGGTGGTAAACCAAGCCTCGCTCAAGCTCAAGCAAGTACGCATTCGCCCGCTGATGGATGCGTTTGCCAGCGCTGTTGTGCCAAGCTAAACTGCCAGCGCCTGGCCGCACATTGAAACCCACTCCTTCCCTTTAACCTTTGGCAATCTGCTATGACTTTAGGTGCTGCTCCTGTATTACTCTGTACCACCAGTGCAGACTTTGAAGTGCAATTCAAAGCCAAGCTGCATTGGTCTGCCGATACCGATGCTGCCATTGAGCAGCGGGTAGCTGACATATTGGCAGACGTGCAAAAACGCGGCGACGCAGCGGTGCTGGAATATACCGCCCGTTGGGACAGCGTACGCGCAGGCAGCATGGCTGCGCTGGAGCTGACACAGGCCGAGCTTAAAACCGCTTTTGACAGCATTTCCGCCAAGCAGCGCGAGGCATTGCAAGCCGCCGCAGCGCGCGTGCGCACTTACCACGAAGCACAAAAAAAAGCCTGTGGTGAAAGCTGGAGCTACCGCGACACCGATGGCACCCTTTTAGGCCAAAAAGTCACGCCTATTGACCGCGCAGGTATCTATGTGCCCGGTGGTAAAGCGGCCTACCCGTCTAGCGTGCTGATGAACGCCATACCCGCGCACGTAGCGGGCGTGGGCGAGATCATCATGGTGGTGCCTACACCGCACGGTGAGAAAAATGCCTTGGTTTTAGCTGCGGCCTACGTGGCTGGCGTTACCCGCGCATTCACCATTGGCGGTGCGCAAGCAGTGGCTGCGTTGGCCTACGGCACTGCTACTCTGCCCAAGGTAGACAAAATCACCGGCCCCGGCAACGCCTATGTAGCCGCCGCCAAGCGCCGCGTGTTTGGTACGGTAGGCATTGACATGATTGCCGGGCCGAGCGAGATTTTGGTACTGGCTGACGGCAGTACGCCGCCCGACTGGGTGGCCATGGACTTGTTCAGCCAAGCCGAACACGACGAGCTGGCGCAAAGCATTCTGCTATGTCCCGACATGGCGTATATCAACGCTGTGCAGGCCAGCATCACCAAGCTGCTGCCCGAGATGCCGCGCAGCGCCATCATCGCCAAAAGCTTAAACGACCGCGGCGCACTCATCCACACCCGCAGCATGCAAGAGGCCTGCGACATCAGCAACCGCATAGCGCCTGAGCACTTAGAGATCAGCAGCAAAGAACCCGGCACATGGGAACCATTGTTAAAACATGCAGGTGCCATCTTTATGGGTGCGTACACCTCAGAGAGCTTAGGCGACTACTGCGCAGGCCCCAACCATGTACTGCCTACCAGCGGCACAGCCCGCTTTAGCAGCCCACTAGGCGTGTACGACTTTCAAAAACGCAGTAGCTTGATAGAAGTCAGCGAGCAGGGTGCCCAGGTGCTGGGCAAAATTGCGGCCGAGCTGGCTTACGGCGAAGGTTTGCAGGCGCATGCGAGGGCGGCTGAGATGAGGCTGCGCTAAATTTATAAATCGTGCTGTATAGACAAAATTTGCTATTTTAAGATTCAATATTAAAATAGCAAAAATGCCAATTTTTTACTCTCGCTCTATTCGTGCCTTGTTAGCCCAAGCGCTTAAGGATTACCCCGTGGTTGTGGTTACTGGCCCACGGCAGGCAGGTAAGTCCACTTTTCTTAAGACTGCTTTGGT
>JAYSRE010000183.1:0-24732 GCA_043721235.1 Polaromonas sp.
TAAACAACTAATGCAACAAACTTTAGAGGGAAGTACTTCAGAGTTGGGCGACGCTCTCAAATTTGTTGATGAACAAATGCTGGTGGGTATGACAGACGCTCAGCGCAGAGCTATTCGCCCCGTCTTGGTACGGCCTTTGGTGCAAGGTTTTGCTGTGATCATAAAGCCTACTGAAAGCGAGTTAAATAAAACTTGGTTGGCCCAAGTTTACGATCCATTTCAAAAGACTTTAGGTGGCAAGTATCCATTTGCGTTGGATTCAAAAATTGAAGCCACAGGCGCTGAAATCGGACAGTTTTTTGGCGCTGAGGGGGCCATCTCCAAGTTCGTGACTACGGCTATGGGACCACTTGTAGTGCGCCGTGGAGACACTTTGTCGCCCAAGACATGGGCCGAGATGGGGATTAGTCTTGCGCCTGAAGTTGTGTCGTCATTCCCCAGTTGGATTGCCCCACTTAGCTCAGGTGGTGTTGCCGCTGCTGGCGGTGGCGGCGCTGCTGATGCGCAGACGGTATTCCAAATACAGCCGTTACCTGCCAGTGGCGTTACAGAATACTCTGTTGAAATTGATGGCCAACAACTGCGTTACCGTAACACCCAAACACAGTGGAATAATTTTGTTTGGCCAAATCCTCAGGGTACTCCGGGTGCCAAAGTGACTGCTACAACGTTTGATGGGCGCACTTTAGAGATGGCCAATCATCCTGGGCGATTTGGACTGGAGAAACTTATCAATACTGCCCAGCGAAAAAGAAAGGACAACGGTGTCTTTGAGCTTAGTTGGGTCAATGGGGCTATCACGGTGTCTGTAGATCTTAAAATTATTAGCAGTCCTCAAGCTAGTGGCGGCGGTGCTGGCGCCTCTGGTTCGCAACAGCAAAGCCAAGGTTATCGCGGGTTGAGGCTGCCATCTGCGGTTACATCGATTGCGCAAACTGCTCAGACTAGCCCTGCAACTGCAGTAAATAGCCCAACCTCTACAACCGCGCCCGTGGGAGTAGCAAAATGACAAGCCTAGCAACTAATGTTAATGTTACGTACTTCGGGAAAATACCCAGCCGTGGTGATTTTGTTAAGTCTGGCGCTAGCTTGCCTCTGCTAACGTCATTAGACAATTGGTTAGCGCGCGCTATGGACAGCATGAGTGAGGATGCGCGATGGAAGAATATTTATGACGAGGTTAGGCCGTTTCATTTTGCCTTTTTAGGGCCTCGTAGCAAGGTCGCCATAGCAGGGCATTTCACCGCAAGCTGTGACGCTGCTCAGCGGCGCTTTCCTTTTGTAACTGCTGGAGCCATGGAGGTTGCTGATTCAAATATGTTCACAGCACGCAGTCCCCTGGTGCTGTCAAGGCTTTGGAATCGGCTGTCGCAACTTTCAGCGGGTGCGGCTGTATCTACAGATGCAGCACAAGATTTGAGTGCAATTTCTGGTTCGTCCATACAAGTCGAATTGGGCAGCAAAGCATACGAGGCCAATTTTGTAGACTTCTTGGAAATACAAACCATGGGCTCGCTGAGCAATCAGTTGCAAAACTCGGGGTTTACGGGCAACTGCCGTCAATTGATTTTAGGGCTAGGGCTATTGCTGCAGCCTGTGATGGCCAGCGGCTCTAACAGGCTTGAAAAAAGTTTGTATTTGCCGCTGCCTGACGATCCGATGTACAAGTATCTTACGGCAGCGTTTTGGTTGTCAATTATTAACCCGTTCTTACAGCGTGCTGATTTTGAGTTGTCGATTTATATTGCCCAGGTAAAGCAAAACCAAGCCCAAGCCCTTGTAGTAGGCTTTAGTGGTGCATCATCCTTGACATTAGAGGCAATACTTAATCCTAAAATAGCCGAGGATCATTTCATTTCGTTTGAAGATGCTGCATGGGTGGAAGAGTCAGTTTTATCTGATTATGGTGTGACTAAGCTGTCTAGTTACCTTGAACAATCTCAATTGTCTTTGGGGTCTGTACTGCAACAATTTAATGAAGTTTTCTTGGGTGTCTAAGCATATGGGTACTTATTTTAAAAACACAGTCAAAATTTTAGCTGCTGCAATTGCACTGCTAAATTTGCCAAACCTAGTTTTTGCGCAGCCTAACGCCCCTAGCGCGGTTACAGCAGCGCCTGGGCAAGTTGTAGTGACAGGAACCGTGCCTGATGACGCAAGTAAACTGAGCATTATTAGCAAGCTGCGAGAAGTGTACGGCGCGAATAAGGTAATTGACCAAATCTCTGTGGGTGCTGTGGTCATGCCTCCCAATTGGAATACCTACGTACAAAAACTGATCAGCCCAAATCTTAAGCTTATTAATCGCGGCCAATTTAAAGTCGATGGAAATGTAGTGAGCATGCGCGGCGAGGTATCTAACGAAGCGCAGAAACAGCAGATAGCCAGTGATATTGCAAGCAGCTTAAACCCAAGCTACATCGTAAACAATGGATTGCGGATAAATACTTCTGACCAAGGTTTGCTAGACCAAACTTTGGCCAACCGGGTTATTGAATTCGAAGCTGGAAAATCTGATTTGACCCCTAAGGGTAAGCTGATTCTTGATGAAATGTCGCAGGCACTTCAGAAGCTAAAAGGGCAAAAGGTTGAAGTTATTGGCCATACAGATGATCAAGGCTTGCGCGTTAACAATGTTGCTCTAAGTCAAGCGCGCGCTGAAAGCGTTAAATTTTACTTTGTAAGCAAAGGGATCAATACTGATTTGATCACCACGTCCGGAACTGGACCCGACCGACCCGTTGCCAGTAACGCTACAGGTGACGGCCGAGCTAAAAATCGACGTATTGAGTTTAGACTTTCCCAGTAAATTTGCTGATTCAAGTCCTTCAGTCTGATTAAAGTAATTTATCTATATGTTGCAATTTAACCAACTTCTTGATCCCATTTCACCCGACTCGCCATCTGGACGAGATGTCACATTTTCATCCGATGTGGATGCGATTAATAAAGCCCGCCAATTTGATGATCCTTCGCTAGATCAGGGCGAATGGGTCACAGATGTTAAAGAAGCAGATTGGGACTTTGTCTACGACAAATGCATAAACTTAATTGCGACCCAAAGTAAAGATTTGAGAGTTGCTGCATGGTTAGTAGAAGCGGCGGCTAAGACAAAACACTTTGATGGTCTGGCGGCAGGTTTTGAACTGCTTGCGCGGCTGTGCGACAACTATTGGGATACGTTGCATCCCCAAATAGAAGATAACGATATTGAACAGCGTGTGGGAAATATTGCGTGGCTACTAAATCGCTCGGTTCAACTCGTGAAGGAAATTCCCTTAACGCAAGGGCGAGGCTCACAATACTCTTGGACGGATTTTGAAGCCGCTCGAGCTCGTGCTAACAACGCTGTAAAAACTGGGGAGGCGGTGACCGAGAAAGAAGGCCAGCCAACTACCGCAGCACTGGAGTCGGCTAAACGAAAAAGCTCCAAAGCGTTTTACGAGTCAACGATCAATGCGGCTCAGCATTGCCAGAAAATGTTGGCCGAATTAGAAGTTTCTCTAGACACGCGGCTAGGAAACGAGGGTCCGAGCTTTACGCCACTGAAAGAAATACTTGAGACCATGCACAGTACATTGCAAAGGTACGGTGCGGATGTAGGTCTAAAGTCTGTAGGTACTCTTAATGCTGAACCTCTGCAAGTGGCAGACGGTAACCTCCTAGCTACGGGGCATATCGCGTCTAACTTTTCTGGGCCTATCAAGAGCCGCGAACAGGCCCTCGAACAACTGCGTAGTGTGGCTGAATTCTTTCGAGCCACGGAACCCCATAGCCCGGTAGCATATTTGGCCGATAAGGCTGCGAGCTGGGGTGATTTGCCTTTGCATAGCTGGCTTAAAACAGTAGTGAAAGATCCGAATTCGCTTTTATTCATAGAAGAAATGCTAGGCGTCAAAGCGCCTGAGTAGCCTGACGATTCGGGTGTAGTCCAAAGAGTACATAACAGGTCAATTCCAAAGCATCATGCTGCGCAGTGTAACTACGGCGCGCTAATACCCACCCTCAGGCCCTGTCATTTTTGACACTGCCTTGCAGTGCACAGCACTTTTGCGTCAAGATAACTCATAATTAAATAGCAAACTATCTAGCATTTACTTGGGCGGTAAGCCAAAACTGCATTCAATTGCAGCCCCACTGAGTTTCCGCCCCAACCAAACCATTCTTCAGCCCGCCCCAGCTAAAAACCCAGCCAAAAAGCATGCTGTGCCAGCTAAATGTGGCTCGGCCAATTTACGCAACCAATCCCTGGCAAGTCTAAATTGGGCCGTTGGTTTCAGCATCTGCACTTACCTATGTTTCGTACATAAAGGCATTTTATTTTTACTAACTTGCAGGTACACAAACGCACTCAGCGGTAGGGAATGAAAAATTGATCTCCAAAATTCAATCTACCGCCAGCTGGGCCAGCAGTGCAATTACTCGCGCATCTTCGCCTATGGGCGCGACCATTTCAAAATGGACCTGCGGGTGGGCAACACGCAGCTGGGCCACCAGCTCGGGCAGGTCTTTACGGGCATGCACGCCCATGCCTAAAAACATCGGGACGATACGTATATTTATAGAGCCTTTTAACCCTATCGCCCAAGGAAATGCTGCACAAGTAGCTATTATTTCTGTAGTAACTGTGGGCAGGTCGGGTGCGCACAGCTCTAGGTAAGCGCAGCGTACGGGGGTGTGGGGGTGCTGGGCCGCAATGGTGGTGGCTACGGCTTCCATGGGGGCGCGCCACAGGGGGTCGCGGGAGCCGTGGGCAAACAAAATAATGGCGTGGGGTTGGGTCATGGCAGGTTTGGGAGAAAGTCGCGCAATACACTAAAAAAAGATGCTGCAAGCTGAAAACTGGGCTAGTGCCGTAGCACCAGCCAGGTAAACGCAGCCAGTGAGGCCAATGAATACAGCAGCCCTGGGATGGCTGCGGCTATCCAAGGCTGCCAGTTGTTCAGGTTGCCAGCGTAGCCAAATACGTTATTGAGCAAAAAGAAACTAATGCCGACCATCACGCCGCCAAACACGTAGCCGCTGATCGAGCTGGTGCGAAAGTGCAGGTAGGCAAAGGGCAGGGCCAGCACCACCATTACCAGGCAGCTCAGTGGGTAAAACACTTTGCGCCAAAACTCGATGGCGTAGCGCTGCGAGCTTTGGCCGTTGGCTTCCAGGTGGGTCATGTACTGGTACAAATCCACCGTGCCCATGCGCTCGGGCTTGAGCAGGGCAACAGACACCATTTCAGCGCTTAAGCCCGTGGGCCAGCGGTAGTTGGTCAGCACGTTGTCATGCTGCACGCGGGCGCTGGGCAGATTGTCTTTTGCATCGGCATTGGCTGCTTTGGGGGTGTCAACGATAAACTCGCTGCGCTTGACACCTGCTAGCGTCCAAGAGTCGTTCTTGGCGAACTCACCGCTTTGCGCTTGCAGGGTAGAGACCAAAGTGCCGCGTGTATTAAACTCAAAAATACGAATATCTCGCATGCTGTTTTTGTCGGTCAGTGCGCCTACATTGACCGCATAGTTTGAAAATTGCTGCTTTTCTTTAAGCCAGGCCCCCGTTTGCCCCACGGTAATTTGCCCTAAAAACCTGGCTTTGAGCAATTGCGCTGTGCGGGTAGACACAGGGGCCATATAGTCGCCCACCACAAAGGTGGCCACTGTAAACACCACCCCCAGCGACAGCACCGTGCGCAGCGCGCGCCATGGCCCCATGCCGCTGGTGCGCAAAATAGTGAACTCCGAGCTTTGTGCAAAGCGTGCCATCACGGTGATAGAGCCGATCAGCACGGCAATGGGCAGCACCTCGTACAGGCGGGCGGGCATCCATAGCAGCACAAACAGCACGGCGTGGCTCATGCGGTAGGGGCTGGCGGCAATGCCTTTACCGACCGAGCTGACTTCTTCAACCAGGTCAAAAAACGAAAACAAGGCTATAAAAGCCAGCGCCACAAAGGCCACGGTAACCAGCATTTCGCGGTGAATCAGGCGTCGCAGGGTGTGCATGGTGTGTTCTAAAATGGTAGCAATTAAACCCGCGCAGGCAGCAGGTAACGCACCGACCAGTTGCTGCTGCGCGCCGCCATCAGCAGGCAAGTTGCTGCCAAAACACCGCCGTGCAGGCTCAGCATGTAGGCGCTAAAGCCAACACGACCACTGCTAACCCAGCCAAAGCCTGCGTTAAGCAGGTTGTAGTAAGCCACAAAGGCCAGCAGTGCAAACACCAGGCTGTAGCCACGGCCCGCACGCGGGTTGCTGGCCGATAGCACCAGTGCCAGCAGCACCAAGTTAAAACCCGCCAGAGCCAAGCCCACGCGCCAGCTAAGCTCGGCCAGGTTGGCCAGCGTGGGGGCACGCAGCAGCTGGTTGGTGCGCAGCGTGCGGGGTGGTGGCGCGTCGTCGGGGCCGGCCACTTTGCGGCCAACTTGGGTGCCGTATTCAGCAAATTCACTGGTGCGCACCGCATCTTGGCCTACAGTTTGTTCCAAGCGCTGGCCGTTGTTGAGTAACAAAAACTGTTCACCGTTGATGCGCTCAATGCGCCCCGACCGGGCCGAGGTGACGGCGGTTTTACCTGCTTCGGTAGACAGCATGAAGACGTTGCGCGCGGTTTTTTGGGCGGCCAAGGCATCGGCAGGTTCTGCACTGGCACTGGCACTGGCCGCCGCCGCGCTGGCTTGGGCGTTGCGGGCAAAGCTGTCGTCCCGTTCAATAAAAAATACCCGGGTACCCGCGGCGTTTTCTTGAAATTGCCCTGCTGTCACACGGTCTAGCTCGCCCCGGTTTTCAAAGCTTTCGCGCATGCGCTGGGCTTGCTGGTTGCTCCAGGGCCAGACAAAAAGTGCCAGCAGCACAATGCTGAGCAAAATAGGCCAGGCAAAGCGCAGCACCGGCACACAAAAGCTGGCCAAAGAGCGCCCACTGCTAAACCAAATGGCCATTTCAGAGTCGCGGTACATGCGCCCCAGCGTGCTGGTTACTGAAATAAACAAGCTCAGCGTCAAAATAGTCGACAAGTGCCCCAGCACGGCATAGCCCATCAGCAGCATCACGTCTTTGGGGTTGACGATGCCGCTGGAAGCCAAGCCTAGTGTGCGAATCAGCATCATGCTCATCACCACGGTAATTAACACTACCAAAGTGGCAACAAAACTGCGCGCTAGTTCTTTGCGGAGGGAAGAATGGAATAACATTACGCTATGGATAAAGAATTTGGCTGAAAATTCTTGTAAAACTAAAATCTTGAAATTTTGAAACTTAAATCACCAAGCGCCTATTATGAACTTTGAACTGAAAACACTTTCGTGGGCCCAAGCTGCTGCACTTCCCGCGTCGCTTTTGGTGGTTTTGGTAACCAAATCGGCCAGTGCGGGGGCCAACGCCCCTGACGGCGCTGTGGCCAGCTTGGTGGCTGCGGCCCGCGCTGCGGGCGACTGTGATGGCAGCGCAGGCGCACTGGTGCAAGCCTACGCTCTGCCAGGCTTGCGTGCCCACAAGGTCATGTTGGCTGGTGTAGGAGACGGCAACGCCCGCGAAGTTGGCAAAGCCGTAGCGGCAGCTTTGGCTGCCTACAAGCCCGGCACTGCTGACAAAGCCCCCAAAGTGCTGCTTAGCTTGTGTGGTCTGGCCGAGCTGGACGCGCCCGCCCAGCAAGCCTGCGTGCAGGCCGCCGTGCAGGCTGCCGCCCAAGCCACCTATGTCTACAGCACCACCAAAAGCAAGCCCGTGCCCCGCCGCGCAGCCCAAGTGCTGGTAGGTGTCAGCGACGCGCGCGCAGTGCAAAGTGCTTTTAACCAGTCTGTAGCCTGCACCCACGGCCTGGAGTTTGCCAAAGAGTGGGCCAACCGCCCCGGCAACTACGCCACGCCCACGCTGCTGGGCGAAGCTGCGCAATCCTTGGCGAAGGGCCATAAAAATCTGCAATGCGAGGTGCTGGGCCCCAAAGAGGTGGCCAAGCTGGGCATGGGCTCGTTCATGGCGGTGGCCCAAGGCTCGGCTGAGCCGCTGCGCTTTATTGTGCTGCGCTACAACGGCGCGGCCAGGGCGGCGGCCAGCGCTGCGGCCCCGGTGGTGCTGGTAGGCAAGGGCATTACTTTTGACACCGGCGGTATTTCTATCAAGGCCGCCCCCGACATGGACGAAATGAAGTTTGACATGGGCGGCGCGGCCAGCGTGCTGGGCGTGTTCAAGGCGCTTAGCCTGCTACAACCGGCCATCAACGTGGTGGGCCTGATTCCCAGCTGCGAAAACATGCCCGACGGCCGCGCCGTCAAGCCTGGCGACGTGGTTACCAGCATGAGCGGCCAAACCATCGAAATACTCAACACCGATGCCGAAGGCCGCTTGGTGCTGTGCGACGCACTGACCTACGCCGAGCGCTTCAAACCCGCTGCGGTCATTGACATTGCCACCCTCACCGGCGCCTGTGTGATTGCCCTGGGCCACGTGCGCAGCGGCCTGTTCAGCCCACACGATGCGCTGGCCCAAGCCCTGCAAACAGCGGGCGACGCGGCGCTAGACCCCTGCTGGCGCATGCCGCTGGACGACGACTACGCCGAGGGCCTGAAAACTAATTTTGCCGACGTTGCCAATATCGGTGGCCGCGCGGGCGGGTCGATCACGGCGGCCAAGTTTCTGCAGCGCTTTACCAAAGCCTATCCTTGGGCGCACCTGGACATAGCCGCCACCGCGTGGAAGAGCGGCGCAGCCAAAGGCGCTACCGGGCGGCCCGTGCCGTTGTTACTTAATTACCTGCTCAATTTTAAGCCTTTAATGCCTACCGCCCAAGGAAATGCTAAGGGAGTAGCTATTAAAAATATAGCGATTAAAAAAGCAGTGGTTAAAAAAATTGCCACCAAAAAAGCAGGCATACAACGCACCACAGGCGCAAACTGATACCCCATCCTGATCCCTATGCCCCAGCTAGCCTTTCACTTCAACGCGCCCGGCAAAGTTGCCTACGCCTGCAAACTGCTGCGCAAAGCCACGGCCAGCGGCGCGCGCGTGGCCGTGCTGGCCCCGCCCGATCTGCTGGGCCGGCTGGATGTTGCGCTGTGGACTTTCAGTCCCACCGACTTTATCGCCCACAGCCGCACCCCTTGCAGCCCGGCTGAGGCAGCGCGCAGCCCTGTTTTGCTGACCGACGATGCCCAGGCAGCCCAAGGATTTGGCGTGCTGGTTAACCTGGGCACCAGCGCGGTGGCAGGCGTTGAACAATTTGACCGCGTGATCGAAGTCGTAACCCAAGACGAGGCCGACCGCCAAGCCGCCCGCATCCGCTGGAAGCACTACACCGGCCTGGGCTACGAGATCACCCGCCACGACCTGCAAATTGCGCCCTAAACCGGTGCCCACCTACCGTGCTCAAGGCCTCTTTTTAAACCCGTATGCTCAAAACACCCCCTCAATTCGTCCCCACGCTTACCCATGTGGTGCAGCCCCCAGCCGCTAGCGCAAACCAGCCTGCTGCCAGCACGGGTTTGCAATCGCCGCTTGCGAGCCAGGCTTTGCCGGATGCACCAGAGCCCACCTCCAACATGCTGCCTGACGCACTGGCCCGGCAAATTGAGCGGCGGGTGCTGCAAGACGTAACTGAGCGTGTCATGCAGCACATAGAGCAGGCGCTGGAAAAGCATGTGCGCGAGGCGGTAGCAGGCATTGCGCTAGCCCACGCCAAAGCTATCGCCCTAGACCTGGCCCCGGCGATTGAAAGTGTGGTTACCGACACGCTGGCACAGGCATTGGAAGATGCATTAGCCAAAGAACTGGCTGACAATTCCGGCTACAGATAGCGCGTTTAAAAGGGTTGATCGTGAAAACCCCTAGGAATCACCCGTCATCCTGCGCATGTTGGCCCGCGTTTTGCAGTATCGTACAGGCCGTTGGGTAAATAAATACTCTCAACTTATCTGGCGACTTTGTTTATCAATCCTAAAAGGGGTTTTACATGAAATTGAAATTAACCGTTCTAGCCGCTTTGGCTACAGTAGCAGGTGTAGCTTCTGCACAAGACATGGCCGTTGTAAAAATCGGTCACGTAGCGCCTATCTCTGGTGCCCAAGCCGCTTACGGCAAGGACAACGAGAACGGTGCCCGTATGGCTGTTGAAGATCTCAACACCCAAAACATTGTCATCGGTGGCAAAAAAATCAAATTTGAGCTGGTTGCCGAAGACGACGCAGCCGATCCAAAGCAAGGCGCAGCAGCTGCACAAAAGCTGTGCGACGCCAAAGTCAACGGCGTAGCCGGCCACCTGAACTCTGGTACCACCATTCCAGCGTCCAAAATCTACAACGACTGCGGTATTCCCCACATCACCCCGTCGGCTACTAACCCTAACTTGACCAAGCCTGGTTATAAAACCACCTTCCGCCTGCTGGCCAACGACAACGCCCTGGGCGCTGGCTTGGCTTTCTACGCAGCCGATGGCCTGAAGCTAAAGACTGTGGCCGTGATCGATGACCGCACCGCATACGGCCAAGGCGTGGCTGAAGTATTCAAGAACACAGCCAAAGCCAAAGGCATGACGATCGTGGACGAGCAGTTCACCACCGATAAAGCCGTTGACTTCATGGCCATCTTGACCGCTGTGAAAGCCAAGAACCCAGATGCAGTTTTCTTCGGCGGTATGGACCCACAAGCTGGCCCTATGTTGCGCCAGATGGAGCAACTAGGCCTGACCAAGCAAAAGTTCTTTGGCGGTGACGGCATCTGCACCAATGACTTGATCAAGCAATCTGCTGGCGCCAAAACGCTAGAGAACGTGATCTGCGCAGAAGGCGGTGCCTCATTGGCCAAAATGCCTAGCGGCGACGCATGGATGAAGCGCTACGAAGCCAAGTACCCCAAGCAGTTCCAAGTTTACAGCCCATACGTGTACGACGCTGTGTTTGTCTTGGTTGATGCCATGAAGCGTGCTAACAGCACCGACCCTAGTGTTTATACCGCTGAAATTGGCAAAACCAACTTCAAAGGCGTGACCACCAATGTGCAGTTTGAAGCTAACGGCGAACTGAAGAACCCACAAATGACTTTGTACACTTACAAAGGCGACAAGAAAATTGCCCTGAACTAATCTTTAGTTCCTGTATACAAAAGCCGCCTTCGGGCGGCTTTTTAATTGTGGGTTGTACTTTACTCAAGTGGCTAAAAGATATTTTTATTTAAGCTCTATTACGAGTTTTAAGGCTGTCGCCCAAGGAAATGCTGAACAAGTAGCTATTAATTTAATAGTGCTTACTGTAAATGACAGTCAAAATAGCAGCCAAGCTTTATTGCCCCTTAAACCCGGCACCCACCAGCTTGTCGCCGGCTTTTATGCCCTTTTTGGCAAACCAACCTTTGTTCATCTCCAGCACGTAACGCACCGGTTTGGCCGAGCAATGCGGCTCGGTAGTCTGGGGCTTCATGTCTTGCAGGTTCACTACGGTGCCATCGTCGGCCACAAAAGCTGCTGTCAGCGGCAGCAGCGTGTTTTTCATCCAAAAGCACTGCTTTGACGGCTCTTCAAAGATAAACAGCATACCTTCATGCGCAGGCATGTCTTTGCGCCACATCAGGCCGATTTGCCGCTGCTCTGGCGTGGCGGCTACCTGCGCGTCGATGCGGTGCATACCGGCCTGCAAGACCGTGCGCTGCAGCGTCGTTTGCGGGGATTCTTGGGCATAGACCAGGCCAGTAGCCAACGTAAGGGCTAGGTAGCTTAGGCGGTTTATGCGGTGCAGGGCAGGGCGTTTAAATGCAGTGTGGGCATGGTTCATAAGCGGAGTCTACTATTTTTTGCGTTTAAAAAGTGTCCTTGAAATACACGTAGGGATACACGTAGAGGTACACGTAAAAATGCCCGCACTAGGCGGGCATTTTCAGCTTAGGGCAAGCGCTAATTACTTAGCGGCTGGCTTGCCAGCCATTTTTTTGTCCATTTTTGCTTTGCGAGCTGCTTTTTTAGCGGCTTTCTTTTCTGCTTTCATTGCGGCTTTGTCATCCGCTTTGGCCACTGGCTTAGCTTGGGCAGCTGGTGCGGCTGCTGCAGGGGCAGCGGCGGCAGGGGCAGCAGCAGCTGGTGCAACTGCAGCAGGAGTTACCGCGGCTTTTGTGGCTGCTACAGCAGGTGCAGCAGCAGCTTTAACAGCAGCCACCGGTGCGGCAGCGGCAGGAGCAGCAGGGGCAGTAGCTTGGGCAAAAGCGCCCGCAGCGAAGAGACCAGCGATCAGAGCAGCGATGAGTTTGTTCATTTTAAATTTCCTTGAGATAACGTTACTTCAAAAACCATCCATAAGTTTGGAGGGTATGGCCACAACGGGCGGTCTTCGGCCTTGGTTGACAAAACTTTGCAATTAACTGCTACGCAATTAATTCGGGATAAAATTAGGCGGTTTCCCCTAAATTGCCGACAAGATTTTTCAAAGCTGCAGATTTAGGCCCTCAATTTCAAAGCCATTGTGGTTTTTTTACATTCCCTTTAATAACCTACACACTATGTACCAACACATCAAGGTGCCTGCGGCGGGCAGCAAAATTATCGTCAACGCCGATATGTCGCTCACCGTGCCCAACGAGCCGATTATCCCGTTCATTGAAGGCGACGGTACTGGCTTGGACATTACGCCCGTCATGCTCAAAGTGGTGGACGCAGCGGTGGCCAAGGCCTACGGCGGCAAGCGCAAAATCCATTGGATGGAAGTGTACGCAGGCGAAAAATCCACCAAGGTGTATGGCCCCGACGTGTGGCTGCCAGAAGAAACCCTCAAGGTGCTGCGCGAATACGTGGTGTCAATCAAAGGACCCCTGACAACGCCTGTGGGCGGCGGTATCCGCAGCTTAAACGTAGCCTTGCGCCAAGAGCTAGACCTGTACGTTTGCCTGCGCCCTGTACAATACTTTAAGGGCGTGCCTTCCCCAGTAAAAGAGCCAGAAAAAACCAACATGGTGATCTTCCGTGAAAACAGCGAAGACATTTATGCGGGCATCGAGTTTGAATCGGGCAGCGACAAAGCCAAAAAAATCATCAAATTCTTGCAAGACGAGATGGGCGTGAAGAAAATTCGCTTTCCCAATACCTCTGGTATCGGCATCAAGCCAGTGTCTAGCGAAGGCACAGAGCGCTTGATGCGCAAGGCAGTGCAGTACGCAGTAGACAACGACAAGCCTTCTGTGACCATTGTGCACAAAGGCAACATCATGAAGTACACCGAAGGCGGTTTTCGTGATTGGGCTTACGCATTGGCACAGAAAGAATTTGGAGCCGAGCTGATTGACGGCGGCCCATGGTGCAAGTTTAAAAACCCCAAAACCGGCAAAGAGATCATTATCAAAGACGTGATTGCCGATGCGTTTTTGCAGCAAATTCTGCTGCGTCCCGCCGAGTACAGCGTCATTGCCACCCTTAATTTGAACGGCGACTACGTATCTGACGCATTGGCCGCCCAGGTGGGAGGCATTGGCATTGCCCCTGGTGCCAACCTGTCTGACTCAGTGGCTTGCTTTGAGGCCACCCACGGCACAGCGCCCAAGTACGCCGGTAAAGACTACGTTAACCCTGGCTCAGAAATCTTGTCTGCCGAGATGATGCTGCGCCACATGGGCTGGCTAGAGGCCGCTGACGTGATCATCAGCAGTATGGAGAAGTCCATTGCCAGCAAAAAAGTCACCTACGACTTTGCCCGCCTTATGGAAGGTGCCACACAGGTCAGCTGCTCAGGCTTTGGCCAGGTGATGATCGACCATATGTAAGCTGGCCTTGCCGCTTAAAAAAGGGCCTGCGGGCCCTTTTTTTATGGCGGTGTGTACTGCACGACGAACAAACACCTTGAATATGCACACCACGTCTTCAGCTTATGGGGGTAAAACAAACTTGCGCCCCCAGAAGGCGTGCACAGCCGTAAAATCTCGCGTAACATGGGTTTTAAGTTTGCGAAATGTACGCTACTAAAGCAAAAATCAACAGTTAGTTCACTGGAATTTCAATTGGCAACCAAAGTACCCCCTCCAGCGGCACCGCGCACCCGGCCCCTGCAGGACGATAGCGATGGCACTGTGGTGCTGGAGCGTCGGCCTGAAAAGGTCAAACCGCCGCAAATGTACCAAGTGGTACTGCTCAATGACGACTACACGCCCATGGAGTTTGTGGTGGCTGTCATTCAGGAGTTTTTTAACAAAGACCGCGAAACCGCCACCGCCATAATGCTCAAAATTCACCTGGACGGTAAAGGTGTGTGCGGTGTATTTAGCAAGGATGTTGCCGCCACCAAGGTCGACCAAGTCACAGAAGCCGCAAAAAAATCAGGCCATCCATTGCAATGCGTGAGCGAGCCCTTAAATTAAGCGTATCGTTACGTTAAATCCTAGTTTTAGCCCTGCCATTTTCACCCCTTCGATTCCCAGCCTCTTCGAAAGCCCCATCATGATCGCACAAGAACTTGAAGTCAGCCTCCACATGGCTTTTGTTGAAGCACGCCAGCAACGCCACGAGTTCATCACCGTAGAGCACCTTTTGCTGGCCCTGCTGGACAATCCCAGCGCGGCTGAAGTACTGCGCGCATGCTCAGCCAACATTGATGACCTGCGCAAATCGCTGGCCAACTTTATCAAAGACAACACCCCGCAGGTGGCGGGCACTGACGAGGTGGACACCCAGCCCACTTTAGGCTTTCAGCGCGTGATCCAGCGCGCTATCATGCATGTGCAAAGCACCGGCAATGGCAAAAAAGAAGTCACTGGTGCCAATGTGCTGGTAGCCATTTTTGGCGAAAAAGACTCGCACGCCGTGTACTACCTGCACCAGCAAGGCGTAACCCGTTTAGACGTGGTCAACTTTATCGCCCACGGCATTAAAAAATCTGACCCACCTGAGCCTGCCAAGGCCGGTGAGGGCGGCGAACAGGCTGAAGAGGCCAGCGAAAAGAGCGAAAAAGCCACGCCCCTGGAGCAGTACACCGTCAACCTGAACCAAATGGCCAAAGACGGCAAGATTGACCCGCTGATTGGCCGCGACTACGAGGTCGAGCGCGTGATTCAAATCTTGTGCCGCCGCCGCAAAAACAACCCCCTGTTGGTGGGCGAGGCAGGCGTGGGCAAAACCGCCATCGCCGAGGGCTTGGCTTGGCGCATCACACAAAAAGACGTGCCAGAGATTTTGGCTGAATCGGTGGTGTATTCACTCGACATGGGCGCGCTGCTGGCCGGTACCAAATACCGGGGCGACTTTGAGCAGCGCCTCAAAGGCGTACTGAAATCCCTGAAAGACAAACCCCACGGTATTTTGTTCATCGACGAAATTCACACGCTCATAGGCGCAGGCGCTGCCTCAGGCGGCACACTGGACGCGTCTAACCTGCTCAAGCCTGCGCTGTCTAACGGCTCGCTCAAATGCATCGGCGCGACCACTTTCACCGAGTACCGCAGTATTTTCGAGAAAGATGCTGCACTGGCCCGCCGCTTCCAAAAGGTAGACGTGGTAGAGCCTACCGTAGAGCAAACTGTAGACATCTTGAAAGGCCTGAAAAGCCGTTTTGAAGAGCACCACAGCGTGAAGTACGCGCTGGGCGCGCTGCAGGCCGCCGCCGAGCTGAGTGCCAAATACATTAACGACCGTCAGTTGCCAGACAAGGCGATTGACGTGATCGACGAGGCCGGTGCTGCCCAGCGCATTTTGCCTGCCAGCAAGCGCAAAAAGATTATCAGCAAAGCCGAGGTGGAAGAAATTGTGGCCAAAATTGCCCGCATTCCACCTGCCAGCGTGAGCAACGACGACCGCAGCAAGCTGCGTAACATCGAGCGCGACTTGAAAAACGTCGTCTTCGGCCAAGACCCTGCGCTAGAAGCGCTGGCCGCCGCCGTGAAGATGGCGCGCAGCGGCCTAGGCCGCGCTGACAAGCCCATAGGCAGCTTCTTGTTCAGCGGCCCTACGGGTGTAGGCAAGACTGAGGCAGCCAAGCAGTTGGCCAACATCATGGGCATTGATTTGATTCGCTTTGACATGAGCGAGTACATGGAACGCCATGCTGTGAGCCGCCTGATCGGCGCGCCACCGGGCTATGTGGGCTTTGACCAAGGTGGTTTGCTCACCGAGGCCATCAGCAAGAAGCCCCATTGCGTGTTGCTGTTCGATGAAATTGAGAAAGCCCACCCTGACATTTTCAACGTGCTGCTGCAAGTGATGGACCATGGCACGCTGACCGACAACAACGGCCGCAAGAGCGACTTCCGCAATGTCATCATCATCATGACCACCAACGCCGGTGCAGAGACCATGAACAAGGCCACTATTGGCTTTACCAACACGCGCCAGGCGGGTGACGAGATGGCCGATATCAAGCGCTTGTTCACCCCTGAGTTTCGCAACCGCTTGGATGCGATGGTGAGCTTTAAGGCCCTGAACGAAGACGTGATTTTGCGCGTGGTGGACAAGTTCCTGCTGCAGCTGGAAACCCAGCTAGACCAGAAGAAGGTGGATGCCACCTTCACCGATAAGCTGCGCAAGCACCTGGCCAAAACCGGCTTTGACCCGCTGATGGGTGCACGCCCTATGCAGCGGCTGATTCAAGACACCATTCGCAAAGCGCTGGCCGACGAGCTGCTGTTTGGCAAGCTGGTGGACGGCGGTGTGCTCACGGTGGATACCGACGACGAAGGCAAAGTGACTTTGGACATAGGCCCGTTGCCAGAGAAGAAGGGAAAAGCCAAGCCAGAGACGGAAGAAGCTTCTGCAGGCTAGATTGCAAAGCGCACTGGTTTGTTAAGACGGTCAATAACTTTAACCAGCCGAACCCCATGAAAAAAGCCACCCGAGGGTGGCTTTTTTGCGGCACAAAGCTAATTATTTAGCGTGCTTGCCAATCAGGCCCGCCATCTCGAACATGCTGACCTGTGCTTTGCCGAAAACTTCTTTCAGCTTGGCATCGGCATTGATCATGCGCTTGTTGACTTTGTCTTGCAGACCATTTTTCTTGATATAGATCCACAGCTTGCTCACGATTTCGGTGCGTGGCAAAGCAGCTGCGCCTACTACGGCTTGCAGCGCTGGGCTCAGAGCCAAGGCCTTCATGAAAGCGGCGTTGGGGGTGCGCTTTTTAGCAGGGGCCTTAGCGGCTGCTTTTTTAGCAGGGGCTGCCTTTTTGGCAGGAGCCGCTTTCTTAGCAGGTGCAGCAGCTTTTTTAGCTGGAGCAGCCTTCTTAGCAGGTGCAGCGGCTTTTTTGGCCGGAGCAGCTTTCTTTGCAGGAGCCGCAGCTTTTTTAGCTGGAGCGGCTTTCTTGGCGGCAGGTTTCTTTGCCGCAGCTTTTTTCGCAGTTGCCATGATTGAAGATCCTTTTAAGTTAATTAACTGCTGGCAACTCAAATGCTTTGCCAACATTGCGGATGCTACTGTAAAAGGAGCGGTTTCTCCAGTGGTAAATGATGTTTTTTCAAAGTTTTTTTGTGCCGCATTGTTGCGCCATGCCCTAGAGCTGCGTCTTAGGCACTGGCCGCGCCTTCGCTGCAAAGATCAGCAGCACCCCCGCAAGGATGACACCAGAGGCCAGCCATTCGCCATGGCTGACAATTTCACCCGCCAAAACAACCCCTAAAAACAGCGCAATTACCGGATTGACAAAGGCATAACTGGTGGCCAGTGCGGGTGATGCATGGGCTAACAAATACAGATACGCGCTAAAGGCGATCAGCGAGCCAAACACCACCAGGTAGGCCCAAGCTGCAGCGGCCAGCGGCTGCGGTGGCCACGTAAACTGCTCACCCAACACCAGAGAAATCAGCATTAACACCGCGCCACCACACAACATTTCACTGGCAAAGCCCATCGGCCCTGGGGCCAGTGGCAGCCGTGTGGTTTGCAGCACCGAGCCAAGAGACCAGGCCAGCGTACCCCCTGCAATGGCGATTAGACCACCCGTAGAGGCCCCAAAACTGCGCCCTTGGGCTAGCAGCACTACGCCTACCAGCCCCACCGCCATGCCCGCTAGTTCTAGCCTGCTGGGGCGCTTGCCCCACAGCAGGCCCCAGCCCATGGTGAGCATGGGCGCGATGGCTATGGCGGTGGCAATCAGGCCCGAACCAATGGTTTGCGAGGCTACGGCCAGCAGCCCCATGCCGCCTGCCAGCATCAAACAACCCACCACCAAAGCGTTGCGCCACTGCGACACCGTAGGCCACGGAGCCTTGCGCAAAAGCATAAAAACCAGCAGCAGCACCCCCGCTGTCAAAAAACGCGTGCCCATTTGGAAAAAGGGCGGAAAACTCACCAGTGCATAGCGAATAGCCAAATACGTTGAGCCCCACACTGCATATGTTGCAAGCAAGGCCAGTAATATCTTTCTAGATAAGCCTGCGGCAGCACTGTGAGGCGCGGGAGTATTCGCTGCAGGCGCATCAGCGCCATTAAACGTGGTGTTGGTCGTAGTCATATCTGTATATTTTGCAGGTGTAAGTAACTTGTGACCATGCAATACTTACGCTAGTATGGTAGTTTGGCGTTTAAATTCACTAAATTTTAGGCTTCAAACTAATGAATACATTTCCTGCTGAATTACTAGATGCCTACGACAGCCGCATCTTGGCTGAGCTGCAACGCGACGCGCGCATGAGCATGAGTGAGCTTGGACGCCGCGTGCATCTTAGCCAGCCTGCCGTGACCGAGCGGGTGCGCAAACTAGAGCTGTCGGGTGTCATCAAGGGCTACCACGCTGCGGTTGACGCAGCACGCCTAGGCTACGGCATCCGTGCCATGGTGCGGGTAGGGCGCTGCGACTATGCCGTGGTGGTTAAGCGCATTGAAGAAACCCCTGAGATTGTTAACGCTTATAACCTGACGGGCGAAGACAGTTGGATACTTGAGATTGCGGTGCAAGATGTGCCCCATTTAGACAATGTGCTGGCCAAATTTTGCTTGCTAACAGATACTTCCACCAGTATTATTTTGAAAGCTGTGCGCGAAAACCATCCCCTGCTGCCAGCTCCACAAGAGCGCGCCAAACCCGCATTTGAAAAATTCACGGCACGTGATTCTGAACCTGAAAAAATTGGTAAAAAGAGTCTATCGCCCAAGTAAATGCTGCATATTCTGCTATATAAATTATAGTATTTAACATTAAAGTATCACATGCCAATACCATCGCCAACAATCTCTACCTGCGACCTGTGCGATGCCCATGGGGCAGACACAAGCGGTGCATTTCGCGTACTGCCCAACGTATTTAAAAGCTATGGCGGCCATGCGGCTTTCTATGGCCAGGCAGTCACCCTGCGCTGCCCCGAAGACAACTCGCGTGTGCGCGAAGCAGTGGCACAGCCGGGTGCCAGCCGCGTGCTGGTGGTCGATGGCTTAGGCAGCCTGCGTCACGCTTTGGTAGGTGGCAACTTAGCAGTCACCGCAGCTAAAAACGGCTGGGCAGGCATCTTAGTCAACGGCGCTGTGCGCGACGTGGCCGAACTGCGTACTGCCAGCCTAGGCATCAAAGCACTGGGCTTATGCCCTATGCGAACCGACAAGCAAGGCCTGGGTGCGCGCGATGTGGCAGTGCAAATTCAAGGTGTGTGGGTGCGGCCTGGCGACTGGGTTTACGCGGATGAAGACGGGGTGGTATTGAGTACAACGCAGCTTTAGTACCAACTAATTAAAAAAGTTTTTTAACTTGTCTGTCCACGTCTCTTCGTTAGGCGAATGTTTGGCACCGCCTTTGCGCACCGACTCGTCAAATTCTTTAAGCAGCTTGCGCTGGTGTTCAGTGAGTTTGACGGGTGTCTCAATGGCCATATGGCAGTACAAGTCACCAGGGTAGCTGCTGCGCACGCCCTTAATGCCTTTGCCGCGCAGGCGGAAGGTTTTGCCGTGTTGGGTGCCGTCGGGAATGTCGATGCCTGCTTTGCCTGCCAGCGTGGGCACTTCGATCTCGCCGCCCAAAGCTGCAGTAGGGAAGCTGACCGGTACTTGGCAGTGCAGGTCGTCGCCGTCCCGCTCAAAAATATCGTGTTTTTTCAAGCGAATTTCAATGTACAAATCGCCCGCTGGTCCGCCGTTAGTGCCCGGCTCGCCGTTGCCCGCGCTGCGAATGCGCATGCCATCGTCAATGCCCGCTGGAATTTTGACTTCCAAGGTTTTGTTGTTCTTGGTCTTGCCTACGCCGTGACATGCCACGCAGGGCTCTGGGATGAGTTTGCCGGTACCTTTGCAAGTAGGGCAGGTTTGCTGCACGCTGAAGAAACCTTGGCGCATTTGCACTTGGCCGTGGCCGCCGCAGGTGGTGCAGGTGATGGGCTTGGTGCCAGGCTTGGCACCGTTGCCTTGGCAGGTGGTGCAGTTGTCCCAGCTGGGAATGCGAATTTGTGCTTCTTTGCCAGCGGCGGCTTCTTCCAGGGTGACTTCCATCGCGTAGCTCAGATCGCCACCACGGTAGACTTGGCGTCCGCCACCGCCTTGCTGGCGGCCACGGCCACCAAAGGCCTCGCCAAAAATATCACCAAACGCTTCGGCAAAGCCGCCAAAGCCTTCAGCGCCATGGGCCCCACCGCCGCGGTTAGGGTCTACGCCCGCGTGGCCGTACTGGTCGTAGGCGGCACGCTTGTTGCCGTCAGAGAGCATTTCGTAGGCTTCTTTGCACTCTTTAAACTTCACCTCAGCCGCCTTGGCAGCATCGCCTTGGTTGCGGTCAGGGTGGTGCTTCATCGCCATCTTGCGGTAGGCTTTTTTGATGTCTTCGTCGGAGGCGTTTTTAGCCACACCCAGTGATTCGTAATAGTCGCGTTTGGCCATAGTTATCAATATTCAGTTAGCGCAAACGCCGCGGTGACGATCGGTGCGATCGGTCATACGCGGCGCGTGATGGTGTTGGGTGGTAAGAGGCTTAACCCTTTTTAGCTTCCTTGACTTCTTTAACTTCGGCATCCACCACGTTGTCGTCTTGCGCTTTGGCTTTGGCCGCGGCTTCTGCTGCTGCTTCCGCACTGGCGCTACCGTCGGTGGCACCCGCAGCCGCTTGGCTTGCCGCTTGTGAGGCTTGCATGTCGGCATACATTTTCTCGCCCAGCTTTTGCGCAGAAATTTCCAGCGCAGCTTGCTTTTGCACGATCGCCTCTTTGTCTTCGCCTTTGATGGCTTCTTCCAGGTCTTTCAGACCAGCTTCGATTTTCTCTTTCTCGGCCGCTTCCAGCTTCTCGCCATACTCGGTCATGCTCTTGCGGGTAGAGTGCACCAACGCATCGGCGGTGTTGCGCGCCTGGATGAGTTCGAGTTTTTTCTTATCGTCAGCGGCGTTCAGCTCAGCGTCTTTCACCATCTTTTGAATTTCTTCTTCGGTCAAACCTGAGTTGGCTTTGATGGTGATTTTATTTTCTTTGCCGGTGCCTTTGTCTTTCGCGCCTACGTGCAAAATACCGTTAGCATCGATGTCAAACGACACTTCAATTTGTGGTGTACCACGCGCTGCAGGCGGAATGCCTTCCAGGTTGAACTCACCGAGCGACTTGTTGCCACTGGCCATCTCGCGCTCGCCTTGGTACACCTTGATGGTCACTGCTGGCTGGTTGTCGTCGGCAGTCGAGAAGGTTTGGGCAAACTTGGTCGGGATGGTGGTGTTCTTAGTGATCATTTTGGTCATCACGCCGCCCAGGGTTTCAATACCCAATGACAGTGGCGTTACGTCCAGCAGCAGCACATCTTTGCGGTCACCCGACAATACCTGGCCCTGAATGGCAGCGCCCACGGCCACAGCTTCGTCGGGGTTCACGTCTTTGCGGGCTTCTTTGCCAAAAAACTCCTTGACCTTTTCCTGCACTTTGGGCATGCGGGTCATACCGCCTACCAAAATGATGTCGTGGATGTCGCCTACTGCCACGCCAGCGTCTTTGATGGCCGTGCGGCACGGTGCAATGGTGCGCTCAATCAGCTCTTCGACCAGGCTTTCCAGCTTGGCGCGGGTCATCTTGATGCTCAAGTGCTTGGGGCCAGACGCATCAGCGGTGATGTAGGGCAGGTTAATGTCAGTCGCGGTGCTGCTGGACAGCTCGATCTTGGCTTTTTCTGCCGCTTCTTTCAGTCGCTGCAAGGCCAGTACGTCTTTGCCCAAATCTACGCCTTGCTCTTTCTTGAACTCGGCAATGATGAACTCGATGATGCGCTGATCAAAGTCTTCGCCACCCAAGAAGGTATCGCCGTTGGTAGACAGCACTTCAAACTGTTTTTCGCCATCGACATCGGCAATCTCGATGATGGACACGTCAAAGGTGCCGCCACCTAGGTCATACACGGCAATTTTGCGGTCGCCTTTTTCGTTTTTGTCCAAGCCAAAGGCCAGCGCTGCAGCGGTAGGCTCGTTGATGATGCGCTTGACATCCAAACCTGCAATACGGCCCGCGTCTTTGGTCGCTTGGCGCTGTGCGTCGTTAAAGTATGCGGGCACGGTAATCACGGCCTCGGTCACGGTCTCGCCCAGGTAGTCTTCGGCGGTTTTCTTCATCTTGCGCAAGATGTCGGCAGACACTTGCTGCGCCGACATTTTTTTGCCGCGTACTTCTACCCAGGCATCACCGTTGTCGGCCGCTACGATGGCATAGGGCATAAGGCCGATGTCTTTTTGGACTTCTTTTTCGGTGAACTTGCGGCCGATCAAACGCTTGATCGCGTACAGCGTGTTCTTGGGGTTGGTCACCGCTTGGCGTTTGGCCGACGCGCCCACCAGCACTTCCCCATCTTCTTGGTAAGCCACGATAGACGGCGTGGTGCGCGCGCCTTCGCTGTTCTCGATGACTTTGGTGACGTTGCCTTCCATGATGGAAACGCAGCTATTGGTGGTGCCTAGGTCGATACCGATAATTTTGCCCATGATTTAACTCCTAAATTTCTATTGATGTGTATTTGTGGATGAGATGGTGGATTGCAAGAGGTCTAATTCGGACTTCTGGACGCGAAGGGCGCTAAGGTTGCGCGAAGGACGCGAAAGAAGACAAAAAATACAAAAAAAGCAAATAAAAGAAAACTTTAAAGACTAAAAAAAGCACTGAAAACTTTAATTATTCTTTTTGTTTTTATCCATTTAAAATTTTTTGTATTCTTTTTCTTCCTTTCGCGTCCTTCGCGCAACCTTAGCGCCCTTCGCGTCCGGTAATTCGGTATTCATAGACCTCAAATAACTTGCTTAGCCGCTGCAACGGTAACCAAAGCAGGCCGCAGAACGCGGTCCGCTATGGTGTAGCCCTTTTGCAGTACAGCCACTACGGTGTTGGCTTCTAGCTCAGAAGGCACCATGCTGATGGCTTGGTGTTTATGGGCATCAAATTTTTCACCGGCGGGCGGGTCGATGGCCATCACTTTGTTGCGCTCCAGGGCGCTGGTAAGCTGGCGCAGCGTGGCCTCGGCACCTTCGCGAATTTGTTCGATGGTGGCATCTTTGATGGCCAAACCGGCGATCAAAGAGTCGGCCACTGGCAGCAGGCTTTCGGCAAAGCTTTCCACGCCAAATTTGCGGGCTTTGGAGACTTCGTCTTCAGCACGGCGGCGGGCGTTTTGCACTTCGGCTTGGCCGCGCATGTACTGGTCTTGCAGGTCGGCCACTTTGGCCTTCAATGTGGCTACTTCGGCTTGGGCTACGGTCAGCTCATCGACTGCCTCGGCTTCATTCGCTGCCAAAGCGGCTTCAATTTCTTCAGGCGATGCATCAGCGGGTACGCCAGCGGCCTGGGCTTGGGCTGCCAAGTCGACAGCGGCCTTACCAAAGCCAGTGGCTGCATTTTCTGCGGGATCGTGATTTTCAGACATAAGAAATAACAGACAAAAGTAAAACTTACACGCAACATGAGCGCTCAAGGGCCAGTTTCAAGGGGGTGACAGCAAAAAAGGCTGCTAAAAAACTTGCTTTAAAAGCTGAGTTGTATCCAAGCAAAGCAGCAAAGCGTAAGCGAAGCGCCCAAAGCCATTCACCACAGCGGTGGCTGTGGCAAAAATGACGGCAGTGCGCAAAGATGCATGCGACACAGGCAAGCGGCCAGACTGGCTGCATTTAGCCGCGAACTGCTAACAGCTCGACATCAAACTTCAGTGTGGCGTTTGGTGGAATGGCACCGCCAGCGCCGCGCGCGCCGTAACCTAAAGCGGCGGGAATAATTAGCGTGCGTGCGCCGCCCACTTGCATTCCGGCAACGCCTTCGTCCCAGCCTTTGATGACCATGCCTGCGCCCAGGTCAAATTCAAATGGCTGGCCACGGTCTTTGCTGGAGTCAAACTTGCCGCCTTGCACGCCGTCGTTAAACAGCCAGCCGGTGTAATGCACGCTGACGTGTTGGCCAGCGGCTGCAATGGCACCTGTGCCTACTTGGGTGTCGGTATAGGTTAGGCCAGATGCGGTAGTGGTAGGGGTCATGAGAGCGGTCTTTCTAAAAATAAGTTTACGAGGGTACTATTAAATATATAGCTGCCCGTGCAGCATTTCCTTGGGCGATAGCCGTATTTAGCATAAAAAAAGCAGCTACAAAGCTGCTTTTAATTTAGCGCATGGCGCGCAATAACTACTGGTATCTTACTTCTTTTTGGCTTTGCTGGCGGTGGTCCACTTGGTGGCAAACGCACTCATCTCGTTCATGCGGCGCAGCAGGTCTGCACCGCTGGTGGTCACGCCGTAACCACGGTCACCGTGGGTTATTAAATTCGCAGCGCGCATTTCTTTCAAGCGGGTGTTCAGTGTGTTGGGCGTAATGCCGCCCACACTGTCTTGCAGCAGGCGAAAGGTTTGCGGGTGACCATCCTTGAGCGCCCACAGCACAC